>CAZGDL010000108.1:2536-7048 GCA_964525075.1 uncultured Treponema sp. | reverse complement strand
CGAAGAAGAAACCGGCCAGATGTTCAGTGACTTTTTGTCCAGGTTGAAAGCAAAGGGCTAGTGGCAGACGGATGAGGACACCGGGACGGAGGTTCGCCCCGCCTGGAGAACTCTCCCCACCGGGGCAGGTATTTTCCCGCCCCCCAGCAGCCCGCTCCCTCAACCTAGCGGCACCTCTGATACAAAACCGTGTTGGCCCGCAAAAACTCGCAGACATCGCCATTTATTTGCTCGGCTTTTGCTCGCCACTTCCAGTTGTTGCCAACCGTGGAAGGAGTGTTCATACGGCCTTCAGCGCCCAGTCCCAACAAATCCTGCATTGTCAAAATACAGGTGTTGGAAACAGATTCCATGGCAGTCAACATCATGTCTTTTACCAAGCGATTTTCGTCGGTCCGCAAAAATGCTTTTGCATATTCCAAATCTTCTTTGGAACAGTCGGACATCCAGCCTTTGATTGTTGTGTTGTCGTGGGTGCCAGTGTAAACGACCGTATTTCTTGTATAACTGAAAGGAAGATAGCCGGTAGCAGGGTCGCGGGAATCAAATCCAAATTGCAGGACTTTCATTCCTGGGAAGCCAACATCAGCCAGAAGTTTTCGCACGCTGTCAGTCAAAAATCCTAAATCTTCAGCAATAATTGCAAGGTCGCCGTAAGTTTTTTTGATTTCGTCAAAAAAAGCCGTGCCAGGTCCCTGTCGCCACAATCCATTTTTTGCATTTCTTGAGCCAAATGGAATGCAGTAATAAGAATCAAAAGCTCTGAAATGATCAATCCGCAAAATATCATAATTTTTGAGACTGGTTTCCAGGCGTTTTTTCCACCAGGCGTAGCCATCATTTTTCATATAATCCCAATTATAAACAGGATTTCCCCACAACTGGCCGTCTGCCGAAAATCCATCTGGAGGGCAACCTGCAACTTCGACCGGTCTGTAATCATCATCAAGATTAAAAAGTTCAGGATTAGACCAGACATCAGCTGAATCTGCGGCTATATAAATCGGAATATCACCAATAATTTTAATTCCATTGTCGTTGGCATATTTTTTGAGGGCGTAATACTGCTTAAAAAACAAATATTGCAGCATTTTGTAATACTGAATTTTGTCCTGACACTTATCACACCAATCTTTTACGGCAACTTTTTCTCGTCGTCGGATACTTTCTTCCCAATTATCAAAAGAAACACCGCCATGAGCATCTTTTATTGCCATAAAAAGGGAATAATCTTCCAACCAGAAAGCATTATAATTACAAAAATCATAAAAATCGGCAGGAATTTTCTGCTTAAAATTCTGATAGATTTTTGCAAAAATTTTATTTCGTTCGCAATACAAAAGACCGTAATCAACCTGAGTATCTGAGGATGACCACCTTACACTTTCATAATCAGCTTTTGAAATAAAACCATCATTTTCCAGCAATTCAAAATCAATAAAATATGGATTTCCGGCAAATGTCGAAAAACTCTGGTATGGAGAATCACCATAACTTGTAGGCCCGATTGGCAAAATCTGCCAGTAAGTTTGTGATGAATTTTTCAAAAAATCAACAAAAGAATAGGCGTATTTACCCATAGTCCCAATGCCAGTATTTCCCGGCAAGGAAGAAATGTGCATTAAAACGCCGTTAGCACGTTTATCTAGTAAAGACATAAAAATATCCTTTTAAGAGTTCATATTTTTTACGCTTTCACCTGGAATAAAATCAAAAGAAATGAGTTTATGGCAAGGTGAACTGTGATTTTCAATACTATCCAATAAAACAGCAAGCCCTTGGCTCGCAAGTTCGTCCTCGTTCTGCTTTATTGTCGTAATTCTAGGACAAAAATAATTGGCTATAGAAAGACCGTCGAATCCTACTATGGAAATTTCGTCCGGAACTTTATATCCCATGTCCTGTAACTGTCTGCACGCACCAATTGCCATGGCATCTGACATTGTAAAAATTGCCGTAATCTTTGGATCGCTAGATAAAAGTTTTTGAACTGCTTCCGCCCCACCTTCGAAGGAGTATTTTGACGCTTGGTAGGATTTGTCAAAATCAAAAGGGAGCCCTGCATCGTTCATTGCTTTTAGAAAACCATCATATCGAATCGAAGTAAGACCAGAATCTAATGATCCTCCGATTACACCAATTTTTTTATGCCCATTTTTAATTAAATGCCGTGCAGAAAAATAAGAAGCCTGGAAGTTATCAATACTGACACTGGATAAATACTGACTTCCCAAAGATTTTGCTTCGTTGGAAATCAGCACGCTTGGAACATGAACTTTTTCAAATTCGCCAGCGAGCATATCCGGGCTTCCTCCTAAAAATATTATGCCGAGAGGTTTTTGCTCAAAATAAATGCGGGTCGCATTGGCCCCTTCATTATCGTGTTCATCCAAAATCACCACGTTGGCATTGTAAGGCAGGGGTTCAAGTTTTTTCTGAATATTTTCCAAAAGACTATTTAAAAGAGTGCTAGAAGTTCCTTTTACAATGATGACAAGATTTTTTCGTTCCTGAGATTTAAGCTGTTTGGCGTTTGCATTGAGTACAAAGCCGTGTTTTTCAACAACAGCCATAACTTTTTCTCTTGTTTTATCACTAACATCAGGATGATTGTTCAAAACTCTAGAAACAGTTCCAATTGCACAACCACACTCTTTCGCAATGTCTTTAATCGTCATAACTCACCTGCCCTTTATTTTTAGGCTTTTTTAGGCATTTTACTTTTGCTATCAGTTACTAGCCTTTTACAGCACCTGCAATAACACCCTTTATAATGTATTTTTGTGAACTTATATAAAAGATGATAATAGGAATTATAGATAAGACCAGCATAGCCATAAATCCGCCGTAATCTGTAGAACCGTAAGCACCCTGCATTGCAAGCTGAATTGCAACAGGTACAGTCTTATGATCAGATCCCAAAATCAGATATGGCAAAAGGTAGTCATTCCAAATCCACATAGCATTCAAAATTGCCACTGTAATTGCTGTAGGCTTTAACATAGGGAACACAACCAGGAAGAAGGTTTGAAGAGGATTACAACCATCAATTGTTGCGGCCTCCTCTACTTCCAAAGGCACCCCTTTTACAAAGCCAGAAAACATAAATACCGAAAGTCCGGCCCCGAATCCCAAGTATACTAAAACAACACCAAAGATATTATCAAAATAAAGTGATGTTACCATGAATGTCATCGTATACATTACCATCTGGAATGGTACTATCATACTAAAAACAAAGACATAATATAATACCTTTGTCATTTTATTTTTTACGCGAACCAGATACCAGGCGGTCATCGAAGTACAAACGATAATTAAAATCACCGAAAATACACTGATAAATACCGAACGTAGGAAGGCCAAGAAAAATCCCGAAGTTGTCAAACCGTTGATGTAGTTTTCTAAGCCTACGAACATTTTTCCGCTCGGCCAGGCAAATGGCTGGGTAGAAACATAAAGTCTTGATTTGAAGGAGTTCATCAAAACCAGAAGAATCGGGAAGATGAAAACTGCCGTCAAAAAGATTAAAACTGCAAAAGTAACAAAGTTACTGACTGATTTTCTCTGTGAATTTTCCATCATTGTTCAATCTCCTTCTTACTTGTAAGTTTTAATTGTAAGAATGCAATAACGGCAACGATGATAAAGAAGATTACAGCCTTAGCCTGAGCGACTCCGTGCCAGGAAGCATTTCTGTTATAGAATGTCTGATAAATATTCAAAGCAAGCATTTCAGTTGTTTTTTCAGGAGCACCAGCGGTCAAAGCAAGGTTCTGATCGAACATCTTAAATGAATTAGATAATGTCAAAAACATACAAATTGTGATTGAAGGCATTACCATCGGGATTTTTACCTTAAACAGGATTTTTAATGGAGACGCTCCGTCAATCTGGGCTGCTTCAATAAGATCTTCTGGGATATTCTGCAAGCCGGCAATGTAAATTACCATCATATAACCGATTAATTGCCAGTTCATAAGAATTACCAATCCCCAGAAACCATATTCAGTTTTGTAGGAAATATCAGCACCAACAACTTTCAAAAGAATACCGTTAATCAAAAGATTCCAGATATAACCTAAAACAATTCCACCAATCAGATTTGGCATAAAGAATACAGACCTAAAGAAACTAGTTCCCTTAATTCCTTTAGTAAGCAAAAGAGCCAGAGCAAAAGCAAAAATATTTACAGTGACAATAGAAACTAAAGTAAAAAGAGATGTAAAACCTAAAGCATGTACAAACTCGTTATCAACAGTAAAAGCTTTGATGTAATTACCAAGCCCAACGAAATCTGTAATATCGGTAACTGTAGTAAATTTTGTAAATGATAAGCCAATACCCATAAGGAAGGGAATTGCAAAGAAAAGTGCAAAGCAAATCAAAGTTGGCAGAACGAATATTGGAAAATACTTTTTAATTGGATTATGATCCTTTTTTTTCATACTTTTCCTCCAACAATAGGATAAAAACAATAGGATAAAAAAAGGCGGGTTCAACAGGAGTAAA
>CAZGDL010000108.1:0-2436 GCA_964525075.1 uncultured Treponema sp. | reverse complement strand
ACCAGCCTTACATCTGGCTTTCTTTTGCCCAGTCAGAAACTACGCCAGCTTTTACTTCTGACCAGTCTTTTGTTCCCTGAGCATAGCGGAGCAAAGAAGCACCAAAGTTATCCTTGAAAGTCTGTGATGGGAACAAAGTGAAGTTCCATGCTACAGAAGTAATTCCAGGTTTTGCCATCCATTTGCTGATTTCTACAGCCAAAGGATCTGTTGGTCTTTCGTTATCTGCAAAAGTGTCAAATGGAGCAATAAAGCCCAATTTGTTTGTTACATAATCTTTACCAACTTTTGAAGAATACAACCAGTAAATGAAGTCTGCAGTAGCTTTCTGATCAGCCTTAGAAGCTTTTTTATTGATACAGTAGAAGTTTTCAGTTCCGATACAAAGTCCCTGAGATTCTTCACCAGCAACTCCAGTGTAGATTGGAAGATATTTTACATTTTCAGCCTTAACCTTGTTTCCAGAAACACCAGAAATCTGACCCCAAGCCCAGTTTCCGTTCTGAACCATTGCACATTCTTCCAAAGCAAATTCAGCCATAGAGTTATCAACAGTTTTTACACCAGTGTTTTTAGCAGGGATTACAGAATCAGTCAAATAAAGGTCAAAAATGTTCTTGAATTCTTTGTCATACTGGAAAGTGATTTTCTTTGTAGCATCTGATGACAAATCAACCTTGTTTGTTTTGAATTCGTAGTAGATTGGAAGATTTGCAAGGTGAGTCTGCCATCTCCAGTCTTCACCAGCTTTCAAAGATGTAGAAGCAAAAACACCCTTAATTCCAAGAGCATCAGCATTTTTCTGCATATCATCAGCAACTTCTTTAAGAGCAGCAAAATTGTTTACTTCGTCCATGCTATTGTATTTTGTAGCTTTGTTTGGAAGAGCAAAATATTTATCAGTAATAGCAGCGTTGTAGATAATTCCATAACCTTCAACTACATAAGGAATACCGTAAACTTTGCCATTTGCAGTTACAGCAAGAGATTTGTCCGAAAGATGTTTGTAAAGTTCTGTTCCAGAAAGTTCTGCACAGTAATTTTTCCAGTTTGCATATCCACGAGGTCCATTAATCTGGAACAATGTTGGAGCCTGTTTTGTAGCCATTTTTGAAGTAAGAGTTGATTCGTAAGAGTTGTTTGCAGCAGTTTCTACGATAACCTTTACCCCAGTTTCTTTTTCGTAAGCAGCAGCCAATTCCTGGTAAACAGATGCAACTTCAGGTTTAAAATTCAAATAGCGAACCTGACCCTTCTTTGCCGCAAACATAGAAGTTGCAGCAGCCAACATGAAACATGTTCCTAAAATAATTTTTTTCATTTTTTCCTCCTAAGAAAAAAAATTGTATTGATAGCCTTTTGGAAACGTTTCTGATAACGTTACTGGAAACGTTTCCATTTATTTATAGAGTACACCCCTTTTAGAGTGATGTCAAATAAAATTTTGATTTTTTTTTGATTTTTTTTCAGCAAAATTTCCGTTCCGACAAGCCTTCCGCCCTTCGCTAACGCTCATCGGCCTCGGCGGAAGGGCTTGCCGTCATAATGAACTTGACTTAGTTCTGCGGGGGGCGGGCTTCGCCCGCCCCCCCTGGTGTCCAATTTACCGCCCCCTAAGCCAGTCCATTTCTCCGCCTGCGGTCGACTGCTACGCAGGGGCTCCACGCTTGGTGGCCGTTTTCCTTACGGGGCGAAGTATTTTATGTTCCATAAGGTTAATAATTTAACAATAAAATTTTACTTCCCCAAAAGTTTCCTGCCATTTGGAAATAATTTCAAAAGAACGGTTTTCAATAAAACGAAGAAATTTACTTAACAGGGCCGGAGGTATTTTTGACTTATTATGTTCAAGAATACATTTTCCTTTTAATGTTATCCATACTTTCGTAGCATTTTCAGAAGGACTCCCTTTTGAAATATGGATATGAACTGGCTCACGAGGCTTTCCTTCATCACTCCAGAAATAAATCCAATAGCCAGCGATTTTAAAAATTTGCGGCATTTTCAAAACCACCATTTTTGGCTAATTCTATAATTAAAGATTTTTCAGAAGAAACAAACTCTTTAAGATAATTTATTTCTTTTTCTGTATATCCATAAACTTCTTCCCAGTTTTCATCAGGGAGATAACAAGTAGCATGCTTAAAGCAAAGTTTTGCATCTGGTGTTTCCATGTAAACTTTAACCTGTTCGCGGCCATCTTTATTAAGTATTTCTGAATGACTAATTATAGTTTTATCCGGCAATTCTACAAAACTGTACAACATATTTTTACCCCCATTCGTTTAAAATATACCTTCAAAAAAATCCACCGTCAACTAAAGCAAAGTGCCTCTCATTCAACTACTTAGCCTGCAGCCGTTTTCCTTACGGGGCTACACAAAAAAAAGCCACCAAGCAACGCTTGGTGGCTTCACCTTCGGACCAAAACTCTCT
>CAZGDL010000107.1:5871-7051 GCA_964525075.1 uncultured Treponema sp. | reverse complement strand
ACGTTTTGTATCCGGAACTGGATTTGGATTTCTTGAAAAAAGAATTTGTAAAATAAAACGTCATGCTGAACTCGTTTCAGACCGTCATGCTGAACTCGTTTCAGACCGTCATGCTGAACTCGTTTCAGCATCTCTTTTTTGAGGCCGGTTACGACACCAACTCACCTTCCGCAGTTCGCTAAGCGCTCTAAATCCTCGCGGCACAGATAGTGCCGCTCCGGTTTTCTGCTTCGGCAGTTGAAACTGCCTTCGCAGCTGCTCCAGGTTCGGGCCGGCTTAACCTTAAAAAAAAACATCATGAGACTAATATTTATTCGCCACGGCGACCCTGACTACACAATCGACAATCTTACAGAAAAAGGCAAACGCGAAGTTGCCCTTTTGACCAAACGAATCTGCTCCTGGAAAAACATCACAGATTTTTACACTTCCCCTCTCGGGCGCGCAAAAGCCACAGGAGCTCCAGCCCTGGAAAAACTCGGCAGAAAAGCAGAAATTTGCCCCTGGCTCCAGGAATTTTATTACCTGGTAACCATTCCAGCCGACTACCCAGACAAATCACAAATCGGCAAAAAAAGAATTCCCTGGGATTTACTACCAGAATATTACACCAGCCACCCAGAATTTTTCGACAAAGAAAAATGGCTACAATCAGATTTATTTGCCGGCTCAGAAATTCCGGAAAAGTATCAGGCAGTTTGCCAGGGAATTGACGGAATTTTATCTCGCTACGGCTACCAAAGAAACGCCAAAGGTTTTTATGATGTAAAAAATCCAAAGCCTAACCACAACTGGAAAGAACCGGTAGAAGATTATCATCTTAAATCTATAAAAGATGACTACCCACAGGAAGAAACACTGGTATTTTTCTGCCACCTTGGCGTAATGTTTGCGATTATTTCTCACCTGGTGGGAATGTCGCCAATGCAACTCTGGCAGGGATTTTTTGTAGCCCCAACTTCCGTAACAATTCTCAATTCCGAGGAAAGACTGGAAGGCCAGGCCTGGTTCCGTGTTGAACGCCTAGGAGACACAAATCACCTTACAAATGGTGGCGAACCTATTTCGTCATCAGGCTATTTCAGCAACATCTTAGAAGAAAACAAATAGGTCTACTAAAAATTGTCCGGACTCGTTCCGGAATCTCAGAAATCTCGTCATTCCGGACTCGTTCCGGAAT
>CAZGDL010000107.1:4633-5771 GCA_964525075.1 uncultured Treponema sp. | reverse complement strand
GACTCGTTCCGGAATCTCAGAAATCTCGTCATTCCGGACTCGTTCCGGAATCTCAGAAATCTCGTCATTCCGGACTCGTTCCGGAATCTCATAAGTTTTTCTTTACTTAAAAAATCCGCATTAATTGTTTTTTTAAGTAAAAAACATTATAATTTTTAATTATGGAAAAGCAGAAGAAGGTTAGATTATCAGATATTGCTGACAAGCTGAACATTAGCACAGTTACAGTTTCAAAAGCACTTTCAAATAAAGACGGCGTTAGCGAAGATTTAAGAAAACAAATAAAAGACCTGGCAGATGAATTAGGCTATAAAACAAAAAAAGCCAATCAGAAAAATGCTGATGGCGACACAACAGGAAATATCGGAATTCTTATTCCCTCTCACTTCTTCTCTGGAGATTTTTCTTTTTACTGGTATCTTTTTAACCACCTTTCAAAGGAATTGCTTAGCCGAAATTATTATTCCATCATGGAACTGCTATCTGACGCCGACGAAGAAAATCTAAATCTTCCAAGAGTAATTCAGGATCACAAAATTGACGGTTTGATTGTTTTGGGCCAGACAAGTGACGCCTACCTGGAAGCAATCAAAACTCACTACGAAAATTTTATTCTTTTGGATTTTTACACAGACAAACTTCATCTGGACAGTGTTTCTGATGATGATTATTACTGCTCATATCAGATTACAAATTTTGTAATTTCCCAGGGTATGAAAAACCTTTGTTTTGTAGGAAATTTTGGAGCTACAACTTCAATCACAGACCGTTTTATGGGCTTTCAAAAAGCTATGTACGAAAATGGTTTTGACGTAAATCCATCTCAAATCATAAAAGACCGGGACGAAAAAGGTCGCAAAATCGAAATTGACTTGCCTTACAATAATTTGCCGGACGCTTTTATCTGCAACTGTGACGAAACCGCCGCCTCGGTAATTAATCAACTGCAAGCAAAAGGATTTAATGTCCCGGAAGATGTTTCTGTAACCGGTTTTGACAACTACCTTCCACACGGCAGAACCAGCGTTGAACTTACAACGGCTTATATCCGCCCGGAAGACACCGCAAAAGTCGCCGCTGATTTAATCATCAAAAAAATCAGAAAAGGTAACTACCTAAAAGGCCGCCACCTGGTAAG
>CAZGDL010000107.1:0-4533 GCA_964525075.1 uncultured Treponema sp. | reverse complement strand
TTTTACCCCTACTTTTTAGTAGCGATAATTCCAGTTATATTACAGTATTTTCCAACCTCGTAAGGGTCGCCCTGAATATAAAGTGTGTATTTTTTAACTTTATCCCCAGAAACAATTTCCCTGTAAGCCCAGCCGTAGTAGCCAGTTCGGTAAGAAACATAGCATGAAAGAGGAACAGCGTCTGTCGCATTGCCATCCTCATCTTCAACCCAAGCATAAGCATTGCGGTATTGGTCACTTTCGCAGTAAGTTACCCCGATTGTTGCCCCTTCAATTTCAAATCCGATGTAATCATCTTCGGCTTTTGACTGCCAGCCTTCGCGAACATTGCCCCTCTGAACCCAATCATCGTGTTTTGGAGTTCCGCCAATTTCCCAGCCCTCGCTTTCTAATGGCTGGATATTGTCTTTGTGATAATATTCTACAAACTCAAAAGCATCATCAATTTTTGGCTCTGGCAAAGTTTTTACAGGCTTTGGAATTTTTTTATCAGCAGGAAGATTTTTCCAGTAACCGTCAATTTTTTCTGCAATACATTCTGCAATTGAAGCATGCCCTGCATTATTCGGGTGAACTGCTTCTGTTCCATCATAAAATTTATCAAAATCAGAAGCCGAACCTTTTGCCAAAACGCAATCTTTCCAGCTCACATAAGGAACGTGGTAATATTCGCAAATCGGTTGCTGTTCTGCCTGCTGGCTTGCAAGGGCAGTCGTACCGTCTTTTTTAACGTTGATAAAAAGTGCCAGAACTGCAGTATCAGTATTATTCATAATCTGGCGGATAAGGCCTTCGTAAGTTCTGTTGCGGGTATTTGGATCAAGCCAAAGATCGTTTACCGAAAATTCCACAATAACCAAATCCGGATTATTTTTTACAACGTGATCCTGACAGCGGGCAACGGCGAATGCCGAATCAGTTCCACTGACACCCATGTTCATAAATTTTACATTTTTCTTGTTGTCGCCGGCAAGGTTTTTGAAATATTTTTCAGTTTTTGCCGCCCAGGAATTTGTTGCAAGAGGATTTGAGCTATAGCCAGTTGTGATTGAACCACCCAAAGTGATGATTGTAACTGGGTCTCCCTTCCTGATTTTTGCAAGAACATTCTGAATTCTGACTTCTTCGCTTTCTGCCATATAATTTCCACCCTTTGCATTAGCACCATTAGATTTTTTTTCGCAAGCTGCTGTAAACAAAATCAGCAAACCTACTAAAACAACAGTAATTTTTTTCATTTTTACTCCTCCATTTATATCCTAAAATTCTGGTAAATCTTCTTTTGTAATTAAAAAGTCGTTTGCATAATATGATTTGAAAGTTTCCAAATCTGTGTATGCTTCGTTGTAATTATTTTTTGAATCAATCACAAAATCACCATTCCAGGTACAGAACCAAGACCAAAGGCCTTTGTCTTCTGCCAGCTGATTAATATCCGGCAAAGTTCCATTTTCACTGATGGCACAAAGTTTTGCCTGGCTGGTCGCAGACTGAATCAGTTCTAGTTTATCGTAAACCGGCTGATAATCCTGCTTTCCAGGGTAAGAATCATAAGAAATAATATCTACATATTCATCTCCAGGATACCAGGCTGGATCCTGACCATTCCAAACCCAAATCAAATTTGTAAGTTCGTATTCATTTTCTAGATAATCAAAAAGGAAGCGGTAAAGTTTGATGTAGTTTTCAGCACCTTTTGACCCCCACCAGAACCATTTTCCAGACGCTTCGTGAAGAGGACGCCACAAAACAGGAACATCGTAAGCTTCCAATTCCAAAAGCAATTCGGCAATCGCATCCATATCGCGAATCATCAGTTCATATTCTTCGCTATCAGGGTCATTCAAACCGATTGTAAAGTCAAATTTTGTAGCCTTGGTGCGGTAACCGTCCCACCAGTGCATTTCTGGCCGGTCCTGGTCCAGCAAATCTTTTGGAGCGTTCCAGTGCCAGGCGATTGTCACAAGTCCGCCATCTTTAGACCAATCTTCTGCATCAAAAACAGATATGGAAGTAGCCCCACGTTCAACTCGGCTTGGGGTATAGTCAATAAAGTCAATTCCCAAAATTGCAGGAGTTTTACCAGTTTCTTTTTTGATAGTTTTGATTTCGTCTTGTTTGCTGTAAATCTGCTGGCCAGAAAGAATGCCTTTTCCCTGCATATCACAAAGATATTTGTAAACAGCCTTAGTTTTATCGCTGGAATGTTTACTTACAAGAGAAGGATGGGCAATCTGATTTTTGAAATTATCATCAGCTTTTTGCAAACTGATAGAAGAAATTGTAAAACCAAAATATGGCACAGAAATTTTTACAGAATGTTTTCCTTTTTCAAGATTTGCCACTCGATTAATGTAGACATCAGAAAAACTTTCATTTGTAACTTCAAGTTTTTGAGTACAGAAATATTTTCCGTCAACCTCAACTTTTATAGAAGCCAAATCTTTTTCCCGATTTTTGTTTTGCACTTTGAGGAAAATTCCATAATCTCCATTTTCTTTTACAGAAGATTCAAATTCCGCAAAAGAACCAACATTAGAAAAGAACGAAATATTTTTTCCATCTTCTTTTACGCCACGTTTGTCAACAAGTTCCATGTCGTTTTTTTGAGCCGACATACAGGCTGTACAAACTAAGGCAGCAAAAATCACACCAATAGCAATTTCGATTTTCTTTTTCATTTTAATTTTGCTCCTGTTTTCCATTCGTTTGTCCTTTTTTTCTATATTATTTTTAACATACTAAAACTATCGTCATGCTGAATTTATTTCAGCATCTCTCTTACACGTCATGCTGAATTTATTTCAGCATCTACTTTGAAAAGAGATTCCGAAACAAGTTCGGAATGACGGTTCTAAATAGTTACATTTTTTATAAAATCATAAAGTTTTTGGGCGGCTTTTTTGTGGGTCAAAGGCCCTGGATGGCCCCTCGAACCTTTATCATCATCCGACTTCTCCAAATCCTCCATTGCTTCCAGTTCCAGAGTATAAACCTGGTTGTCTCCAGATTCTGCCTTGTAGTCAGCAACCGCCTGGGCAATGAGAGATGGCACAATATCCAGCTTAATCATTCCCCAAACCCAGATAATTTTTGCCCCAGGATTATTTTTGCGGATTACTCGGAGAAAATCTTTTGCTGCAGTCACAATCTGCAAAGATTCCTCTTTTCCAGCATTCCCCTTTTCATCCACATTCAACTTATATTCAATCCCACTTTCAGGATCTTTCCAAGCAGGCTGATGAAAAGCCCCGTTATCATTTGTCCCCAGGTTGATAATCACAAAATCCGAACCAGAACCAAAATCGTAAGGCTGATGGGCCCCCAATTTTTCCTGGTAGTCGCCCCACATCACACCGCAAACCTGGTCATAGTAAGGCGGAATTTTATTTTTGCGGTTTCCGTCCCAAGCCCAGCAAAGTCCCCAACCACATTGAGAAATAACTGAAAAATCTGCATCCAGTCTGCGAGCAAGCTGGGCTTCATAAGTTTTGGAGCCTACAAACCACTGGGGAATCCATTCCCATTCATCGGGGCCGCCGGCAAGGCCTTCGCCACTCGTAATAGAATCCCCGATAATTTCCAATTTCAGTTTTCGCTCTTTTACAGGGCAAAAAATTCCATCTTCGTCCAAGCCCAACTGGTGGATAAAAAGCGAATGGTGGGCTTCTGCAGTCATTGGCTGAGTGTCCTTATATATAGAAATAAGATTTTCTTTTTGCGGATTAAGCCCCCGAGCCAGACAAATCCAGGTTGGCTGGCCTTTCTCAATCATAAAACGGGAAAGCGGAGAACCATTGACGTAAACCGACACCCAAGGTTCTGCCGTATCATAATCAGCAGAAAAAAGAGCCCAGACTTCTTTTGCTTTTACGTTGATTTCCAGAGCGGAAGCTGCCCAAAAAAGGGCAAGAGGATTTTCGTCCTGGCCGGCATTTTTAACATTGCGGCCCAGAATCCTTTTATTTTTGATTTCTGATAATTTATAAGCCTTCATAATAAATTTGACCTTTTTCAAAGTTTTCACTAGTTTTTGCTATATTTTTTACTTAATTATAAAACGAAATTAAAAATAAGTAAAATTTTTAATTTTAAATTTAAGTAAATTTACTTAAATTTTTAATTAATTTTCTTGACATTTACTTATTTGAGAAGTAATCTAAAACTAATTAGAATGGGTTCACGTCATTCCGGACTTGTTCCGGAATCTCCTTTACAAGAGATGCTGAAACAAGTTCAGCATGACGTACAAGAAAATGCTGAAACAAGTTCTGACACATGAGCATTTTCAGCATTCTGAGTATTTACCAAATTTTATTCAGGAGATTTTTATGTCTAAAATCATCAGTGGTGGAAATTTACCAAATATTCCATGGCAGGACAAACCAAAAGATTGGTGGCTTCCTATTTGGCGCTATACAGAAAATCCTGTAATCGGCCGTAATCCTTTCCCAGGCATGGGACGCATTTACAACTCAGCAGTAATTCCTTGGCAGGGAAAATTCAAGGGTGTTTTCCGTTCAGAAGATACTT
>CAZGDL010000106.1:1198-7091 GCA_964525075.1 uncultured Treponema sp. | reverse complement strand
CTTGTTTCGGAATCTCTTTACAAAGGAGATGCTGAAACAAGTTCAGCATGACGTATAGTTTTTTATAAAAAAAAAGCAGTACACCAAATAGTTACTATTTTTTTTACTTTAATTTACAGACTTTCGTGCAACAACTTTATCAACAACAGACAAAACAAGTTGGGTTCCAGATGGAACTGCGTAAGGAATTGTCACATTTCCACCAGGGTGATTAAAACTTACGATTGTGTAAGAATCACCTTCCGCAGGGACAGCCTCAAGTTTCATAGGAACAGGATAAGGATAATCTGCCAATTTTTCTGTGAAGATTCCGTAAACATTGTCATTCATGGCACTTTCCGGCATAGCCATTTCGACTGCAACTCTTGTGTAATTTGGAACGAATTCGCTGTCAAAATTCTGCTGGCTCACAACAGTTCCAGGCTTTTCTTCATCACTTGCAATATGACTTGTAATATCAAATACCAGTTTACTCCTGGTGATTGTCTGGAGAAGGTCATTTACAGACTGGCCAACAACCCAAGGAGCTCTCGTATTTTCGTAATTAGGACCACGGCTTACAACCAGTTGAACTGTCACCGGCTGGGAAATGCTAGTTCCGGCAGGTGGATCCTGTTCCAAAATTGTACCAGCGTCGCTCGTGTCAGGCTTGTATTCAGGCTGAGCAAGGACAATAAGAGGATGGGTTTGACCGGCAAACAAAGTCTGAAGTCTCATCTGAACATCGTCAAGTGTCATTCCAACGTAATCTTCAACTTTATCAACAATAACACCCCGGCTCACCACCAGCGAAACTCGGCTATAACCTTTTACAATAGCCCCGGCTTCCGGCGACTGTTCCAAAATTGTCCCCTCGTCACCAGGCAAATCTGAATAACGTAGGTTGATTTTAGGATAAAGTTCCTTGACTTGCATCTCCAAAAGGGCGTCTTCCAGGCTTTTTCCGACAACATTCGGTACCAAAACTTTTTCTGGCCCCTGAACATTGTTAAAGAAAACAACGCAAGTCACAAAAACCATCACAATAAATGCAGAAATACAAGTGATGATGAGAGCCGGCAGGTTTGATTGGAGTTTTTCATATTCCTGGCCAAATTTTACGCCAAAATGATGAGGCTTTTTTTCTTTTTTGGTTTTATTTTTACCGGATTTTTTTGATTCTTCCCCACCGTCAGAAAAATCTTCCCCTGTCTTGGAATCAGAATTATCAGTTTGCTCTGAAATTTCTTCATTTTTGATTTCTTCTGTTATTACATCATCTTTAATTTCGTCACTTTTAATTTCGTCACTCATATTTTTCCCTTGTCCATTTACGTCATGCTGAACTTGTTTCAGCATCCCTAGTTCAGGAGATTCCGGTTCAAGCCCGGAATGACGTGAAAGTTGAAATTCCTAAACAAATTCAGAATGACAGTTCTGAATAGTTGCCCTTTATTCTAACACAGTTCCCACAAAATCACGGGCTCCGTTCATAAAGTCTTTATAAGTCATAGCTTTCTTGCCCTGTCTCTGCAAAAGAGTGACAACAAGAATGCCATTTCCAGTTTTTATGTAAATTCCTTCGCTCTTTGCAAAAGAAATTACCTGCCCCGGCAGGATTTCCCCTACCCCAGAAGATTTTTCCGCCCCGCTAGCCCCATTTCCGGAAACTCCATCAGCCAAAACTTTCCCCTGCAAAATCCGCAAAGTCTGGCCTTTTTCCAAACACCAGCAACCCGGCTCAGGATAATAAGCCCTGATTTTAGCTTCAATTTCCACAGCAGAAAGCTTCCAGTCAATTCTACCATCTTCTTTAGTTATAATTGAAGTGTAAGAAGCCTGGCCAGTTTGAGGCCGCCCCTGAGGAAGCCTTCCATTTTTAGCAGTTTCTGACAAAAGAGCGGAAATAAGTTCCGCCCCGCAAGTTGCAGAATAATTCAAAAGGGATTCCCCAGTTTCGTTTCCATTTAATTCTACAATTTTTTGGGCCAAAATATCACCCTCGTCCATTTTTAAGCCCAAAGTCTGGATTGTCACGGCAGTTTCTTTATCACGATTCAAAATTGCTGCAGGAACTGGAGTGCAGCCCCGGTATTTTGGCAATAAAGACGGATGAAGATTAATGCCACCCATAGGAAAAAGCCCCAAGAATTTAGGTCCAAAAATATGACCATAGGCAAAACAAACCAGCAAATCGGCAGCAAGCGGAGAAATTGCTTCCCTACTAGCCCCATCTAAATGTTCCGGGGTAAAAAGAGGCAGACCTTTTTCCAGGGCAAAAGCAGCAACTGGAGTGGGAGTCAAATCGTGATGACGGCCTTTTGCAGACGGCGGATTTGACAGCACACCAGCAATTTCAAAACCGTATTTTTTCTGATTTTCGTAGAGAATTTTTAATGTTGTACAAGCCGCATCCGGACTTCCTGCGTATAAAATCTTCATATTTTATTTATTTTTCTTTGCTTCTTTGGCAGCAATTTTAGCCGCAATTTTTCTGGCCTTTGCTTCTTTTTCTTTAGCTTTTTCGGCAGCTCTCAAAGCACGTTTTTTGAACTGGGCTTCAGTTTTTGCCGCAAAATCAGGATCTCCACGGTCAATGTACAAAACGCCTTCCAGGTGGTCATATTCATGCTGAATACAGCGGGCCAAAAGTCCATCAGCATCTAGGGTAAAACGCTTGCCGTTTTCATCATAAGCCTGAACCGTCACCTGCAGAGGTCGAACGATTGTTTCGTAAACCTGGGGAATACTCAAACAACCTTCATCATAAGGGCCAACCTCGGTAGAAGTTTTGATGATTTGAGGATTAATAAAAACCCTTCTGACATCATCATCAGCAATAATAACAAACATTCTAAGGCTCAAGCCAACCTGAGGAGCCGCAAGGCCGACCCCATCGGCTTCGGTCATAGTTTCAAACATATCACTAGCCAACTGGCGGATTTCGTCATTAATTTCTTCCACCGGCTGTGCCTTTTGTCTTAAAATTTCTTCACCAAGTTTTGTAATTCTCAAAATCATTTTTCAATCCTTATTCTTGCAGCCCTTGCATGAGCGGCCAAACCTTCTGCGTCGCCCAAATAACCAGCCGCCACAGCAGATCTAATCATGCCGGCAGAATCTTTTGTAGCCCGCAAAGTTGTGACTGTCTTCAAAAACATACGAACGCTCAGACCACCAGTGTAGCGGGCAGTTCCAGAAGTTGGAAGCGTATGATTAAGACCCGCAGAATAATCACCAAAAACTTCTGCCGCATAGTGACCAATAAAAAGCGAACCATAATTATGAACGGCATTTTCCAGATATTTGCGATTTTCGTTGTCGTCAAGGGCAAGTTCCAGGTGTTCAGGAGCCTTACGGTTAGCAACTTCGGCCGCCTCTTTCATATCTTTAACAATGATGATTTTTCCACAATTATCAATACTCTGGCGGGCAACAGCTTTTGTCGTCAAAGTTTCAAGCTGAATTTCAATCTGTTGGCTTACTTTTTCAGCAAAATCCTCGTTATCAGTAACAAGGATTGGCTGGGCTACAACGTCGTGTTCAGCCTGGGCCAAAAAATCAGCCGCAACCCATTGTGGAGAAGCCGAACCATCAGAAATGACCAGAACTTCGGTAGGACCTGCCACCATATCAATTCCCACAGTTCCAAACACAGCCTTTTTTGCAGCCGCAACAAACTTATTTCCAGGACCAACAATCACATCAACTTTTGGCACAGATTCAGTTCCGTAAGCCATAGCCCCGATTGCCTGAGAACCACCCACCGCGTAAAGATGATTTACCCCACAAATATAAGCGGCCGCCATAATTCCTTCATCGGCATAAGGTTTTCCACCAACAAAAGCCTTGCCAGGAACGCCAGCAGAATTTTTTCCAGCCGCAACCTTGTCATCGGGGTGAACTCTCGGAGGAGTACACAAAATAACTTCTTTTACCCCAGCCGCAACGGCAGGAGTTACAGTCATAATGACAGTTGAAACAAGAGGAAAACGCCCAGCCGGAACGTAACAGCCCGCCCGGTCAACTGGAATAGTTTTTTGGCCAGTAAAAAGACCTGGGGAAAGTTCTTCTTCAAAGTCTGTGAAAGATTTTCTCTGAAGATTTGCAAATTTCAAAGCCAGGTCGTGAGAATAAACAATGGCGTCGTAAACATCTCGCTTTTCAATCTTCAATTTTTCAGCTGCCGCTTTAAGTTCTTCCTGAGGCACTTCAAATTGAGCAGGCACAGCAAGATCAAATTTCTGTCCATAAATGCGGAGGGCAGCATCCCCCTTTTTCTGAACTTCTTCCAAAACAGAATCTACAACTTCGTTAGAATCCCCAAAATTTCTACCCTGGAAAAAATCATCTTCAACATCTTTATATTTTTGAATTTTAATCATACTCTTCTTCCTTAATTTTTTTTCGTCATTCCAGACTTGTTCCGAAACCTCTACTTCCACGTCATTCCGGGCTTGCCCCAGAATCTCTTCTTCCACGTCATTCCGGGCTTGCCCCGGAATCTCTTCTTTCTTAGTTCATTCTTTTAGTGTTCCTTATGACGCTTATCCAATTCATCATAAACATCTTTCCAGGTAACCCCTTCTTTATAAAGCAAGACATTTACAAAATAAATCAAATCGGCAGCTTCCCAGATAACTTCATCTTTACCATCAGCTTCGCACAATTCTTCAGCTTCTTCTTCAACCTTTTCTCGAACCCTTTTAGCGTCGAGGGTTGCCGTATAGCTTCCAGGTCTAGGATTTGCAAAACGGTCAGCAATTATATTGTACAAACGCCCCATAGAAGATTTTTCGCCAGGATCAGAAGTAAAACAAGTCCAACTTCCAGTATGACAAGAAGGGCCGACCGGGAGGACAGTTGCCAGAATACAATCCCTATCACAATCAGGACGAAGCCTTACCAACTGCAAAAAGTTACCGCTGGTTTCACCCTTAGTCCAAAGCTTATTTTGAGATCGGCTCCAGAAAGTCAACTTGCCAATTTCAAAAGTCTTTCGCAAAGCATCCTGATTTACAAAACCCTGCATCAAAACTTCGCCATTCACACTCTGAGCAATCATAGGGATTAAAGACATTTTGTCAAAATCCATACAAGAAACAAAAGCGTCAGTAAGATTTACCTTTTTGGTATACAAAGCCATTCCAAGCTGAACATCACAGTGCATTTTTTCAAGACTTTGGATTTCATCAACAGAAGAAACACCACCAGCCACAACAACCCGGCAAGAAACAGCCTCGCGGAGTTGGCGAGCGTAGTCCATATTTGTTCCCTGCATGCAACCCTCTTTTTCAACACAAGTAAAAAGAAGTTCAGAACAAAATTTTTCGGCCGCCTTAGCCCCATCAATCAAAGGAATATCAACAGTTTCAGTCCAGCCCTTAACCGCAATTTTGCCATTAATCGCATCAACAGAAATAATAATTCTGTCTTTGCCAATCGCAGCTGCAAGTTCATTCAAAAAATCTTCATTCAAAAAAGACTTGCCAGCTTCTGGATTAGGATTCCAAGCACTAGACCCGATAATAACTTTTTCAGCCCCCAAACTGATTAATTCACGGGCTCTTTTGACCGAATGGATTCCCCCACCCGTACGAACATTTCCATGATGGAGAAGAGATTTTAACAAAGGCGTATTTACAGAATTTCCCTTTGCATCAACATTACCAAGAGCCGCATCCAAATCGATAACAGCAACTTCCCCATACTTGTCGAACTCGGCAATCAAAGCATCAGCATCATCCCGCTGAAGAACCAATTCCTTACCATTTTTAAGTTGAACGACATGTCCGTTTTTTAAGTCAATAGAAGATATTACCATAAAGCCTATATTAGCAAATTTCTGATATTTGTACAAATTATGGAAATTATGATGATTATGATGCCCGCCAGCCACCAGACCGGCAGGCCC
>CAZGDL010000106.1:0-1098 GCA_964525075.1 uncultured Treponema sp. | reverse complement strand
AAAAAAAAGACTGCCGGGAGGAGGAATACGGCAGTCTAATAAAAAAATAAAAAGGAGTTTGTTTATTAAATAGTATTGCTTTGGCGTTTATACTAAAACAACCACGCAGAAAAAAAATAGTTACAAAAAAAATTATTTTTTTTTGAGATTTTTTTGCCCCTGGAGAACTAGGAAGATACCAGCCCCACAAGGCAAATCCCTGGAGACCTAGGAAAATCCCCAGCCCCCAAGCAAATCCCCCTAAAAAATCCTCTTTTCCTTCATAAAATTATAAAGCGTCGAAGTCGACACCCCCAACTGCCTAGCAATCAAATACCGCGGACACCCTTCCCCCAAAAGCCATCGAATCTTCTCCTCCCTTCCATCCAACTTATGAACCCTATTTTTCCGCCCCTTAGGCCGCCCCAACTTTACCCCCTCAGTCTTCTTCCGCCGCAAAGCCTCCCTAGTTCTCTGCGAAATCAAAGTCCTTTCAATTTCCGCCGAAATACTAAAAGCAAAAGCCAGAACCTTGCTAGTCAAATCCTCCCCCAACCTGTACCTCTCCTTTACAGAATAAACCACCACCTCCCTCTCCATCAAAATATTCAAAACCGACATAATCATCAGCATATTACGCCCCAATCGAGAAATTTCAGAACAGATAATCAAATCCCCCTTTTTCGCCTTTTCAATCAACTTCCCCAGATTTCTCTCTTTAGGCGAAACCGTACCGCTGACCGTTTCCTCAATCCACTCATTAATCCTGATATTTTTTTTAGCCAGAAATTTAGAAATCTCAAACCTCTGATTTTCAACAGTCTGTTTGTCCGAACTCACGCGAATATAAGCATAAATCATTTTTTACCCCTTAAGCATAACCAGTAATTTCACAGTCCCCAGAACAAGAACCATAAAATCAAAACCAGCATTTTAATAAAGACGTAACAAAATTTTCAGATTTATGATTAATATAAAGGAGGGGGAAGCCTCCCCCTCGCTCCAGCCCGCTACGCGGTCTTCCGCTACCCCCTCTGCGGGGTAAATCCCACACCCCCGAACTTCCACCTTCCACCCCAACCAAAATCCTTACCCCAACCCCGCAACGCCCCAATCCAC
>CAZGDL010000105.1:0-7120 GCA_964525075.1 uncultured Treponema sp. | reverse complement strand
TGGGGAACGTCCTGGATGCCCTTTACTTTTTAGTTGCGATTTTACCGCTCTTGCTGTATGATGGAGAACAAATTTACATCTTTCCAACTTAAATTTGTGATTACTGGCAAGAAAGCAAACTTACAATAAAAGTTAGGAATAGGAGCAAAAATATGGCATTTAAGATTAATGATCAGTGCGTAAACTGTGGAACTTGTGAACCTGATTGTCCTGTTGGAGCTATTACAGAACAGAATGATGTTCGTGTAATTGACGCAGAAAAATGTATCAGCTGTGGAACTTGTGCCGCAGAATGTCCAGCAGAAGCTATTTTTGAAGAATAGTTTTTTGATGGTTTTAGAAGGAGGGGGCTTGTAAATAAGCCCTCTTTTTTTTGTTTTTGGGGATTTTTTGAGGATTTTTTGACTATATTTTAGATATGAAAAAATTATTTTTATTTTTTACATTGGCATTTTCTTTTTTTTATCTCCCCACCCTTCCCTGCATTTTTGCCCAGGAAGTTTTTTCTGATGATTACAATACGGAAACTGAAAATGCCACATTGACAATTGAAAAAGAAAAACTCCCCGTAATTGAAAGTTTAAAGCCTGCCAGGTCAAACGAAATGTTCGCGGATTATCAGTCTGTAATAGAGTCGAACAACAAGGCTATATCCGCTGGCCGTCAACCTGAATATATGTTTTTTCTATATACAAACAACGAAAATTTTACATTCCAGGCTTTGGCAGCTCGCTGCTGCATAACTCAGGAAACTCTTGCCACATTAAATCATATTGAAAACGCCCAGGATAATATAAAAGGCAAAACTTTTATTCTGCCAACCGTAAACGGGATTTTTATTGCAAGACAAAGAGGCCTAAATTCCGTAGAAATTTTACTCCAGGAAAATTATAAAACAGAAAGTCTAAACGAAAACTTAACAAAAAAAAATATATGCTATAAAATTGATGGTAGGGATTATCTGTTTTTGCAAAACAAACGTTTTACACCAACAGAACGTGCTTATTTCTTAGATTCTGCCTTACGACTCCCCCTCGACAAAGATTCTTTCCAGGTTTCCTCAGAATTCGGAAAACGAAAAAATCCTTTTTCTGGAAAAATGAAAGATCATAATGGAATTGACCTGGCAGCCCCTGAAGGGACTCCGGTTTACGCTATTAAGGATGGGGCTGTTTTTATTGCTGTAGAAAATAATCCGGAATTCGGAAATTATGTAATTCTCCAGCACGACACTGGAAAAATGACCAGCGTTTATGCCCATCTTTCGGAAATTTTGGTTAGCCAATATCAAAATGTAAAAAAAGGTGACATAATTGGAACTGTAGGGCAAACAGGAATGGCAACGGGGCCTCATCTCCACTTTGAAATAAGACAAGGTGGCAAGGCGGAAGATCCAAGATTAAAATTGAGACTGGAAAATTAAATTAATGAAAAAATTGACTAGGTTACAGTTTATTTTCTCGATTGCAATTTTGCTTGCTGGTGGAACTTCTTTGTTCTCAGAATCTTTCCGGGTAAGCAAAGTTCATGCTGTTTCAGTCACCCAGGATGCAAATTCCGAAGCTCTTGCAAGGCTTGGAATAAACGATTCTCTTGCCATCACCCTTCCCGAAGATAAAACTTTTATAGAAGGCCTGGAACTTAAAATGGACATTCCCGAAGCGGTTGCCAGCTGGATTGATTCAGTAGCCTGCTCCGTTTATCAGACAATAAAGCCAAGGCCAACCCCTTCTCAAATTGATTACCAGGGAACCAGGGCTTACGTCAGCACCCTGCCAGGTAAACTTTCCTGGGTTTTGCAAATCCCAATCAAAAAAGAAAATTCGATTAAATCAAACAAATACACGACAAAGGTCGACACTGTAATAGAAGCTAAAGATAATGTGATTTTTATGCGTTTGCAGCCAGTGATGAAAGGTGTGCCGGAAGAAACCATGAATGCAATTATCCCTATCACTGTAAAACCTATTTTGACGAACAAAGGAATGCTCAATCTGATTTTGACTTCTCCAGAAGAAGAAATTCAGCCTTGCACCGTTTATATTGACGATATTCCTGTGGATTTTTCAAAATCCACAAAAACTCTGCTGGAAACTGGGGTTCATAATATTTCGATTATTTCTGAAGCCTACCGAAACGAAATCCGCACTGTAAGAATTGACCAGGCAAAAATCACCGACCTTACCGTACAAATGAAAAGTATTGAGCCTACCCTGCTGATTACCGCCCCAGAAGGCACCACTATTATTTTTGATGACCAGCCTTGCACAACAATTGGAAAAGAATTCCAGATTTCTGAAGGCGAACACAAAATCAAGTTTTCGATTGGTGATTATGAAATTGTGAGAAACATTTCTGCCATCAAGGGGAAGACCTACAAGGCAAATTTCTCGCTGGATTTGCAAATCAGTGAAGAATAATTTTTTAGACTTGCCCTTATCAAAAAAAAATCCTAAAAAACTTTTATTTTAAATTAAAGATTTCCCGACCTGGAGACGATAATAAATATATCGGGAACATTTTCCCCTCCCACCCATGTTCCCGATTGCCTGATGGGCATGGCTCGGTTTCTACCGAGCCTTTTTTTTTGCCCAAAAAAGAAAATCGCAATTTTTATAGGCTTCCTTGTAACTAAGTCCCAAATCAACTATAATGTATTGCTATGACTAAGATTAAAAAATCTGGAATTGTTTTTTTAACTTTGCTTTTCCTCAGTGCCATTTTACTTGGAGCTTTTCTTGGCTGGGCACTTTCAGAGACTAAGAATATAAAAAATTCTGAATACATCACAGAATTTGACACTGCCCTTCCGACAAAATTGCTTGATATAAATGGCGAAATTATCACAGAATTCGCTTCGGACGAAAAACGCGAAATCATTTCTTATCAGAAACTTCCCCAGCATTTGATTGATGCTTTAATCACCCGCGAAGACCGCATTTTTTTCTCTCACAAGGGATTTTCTTTTAAGGCTGTTTTGCGTGCCGTTGTGGGAAAACTGACAGGTTCTTCACTGGGAGGTGGTTCTACCCTAACCCAGCAGATTGCCGGAACTCTTTACGCAGACCGTACAGATATGTCCATCACCCGAAAAATCAAGGAATTGTGGTGGGCCATTCAGATGGAACGCCGTTATTCTAAAAACGAAATTCTGGAACTTTACCTGAATAAAATTTATTTTGGTGGCGGAACTTACGGGGTAAATGCAGCCTCAAAATATTATTTTGGCCACGATGCAACGGAAATTACCCCGGCAGAGGCTGCCATCCTCGTAATCCAGCTTTCAAATCCGGCCTTTTACAATCCTTTTGACCATCCTAACCGGGCAATGGACAGACAAAAAGGAGTTTTGGATTCTATGGTTGCCCAGGGATTTATCACCCAGGAAGAAGCCGACGAGTCTTTTGAAAATTATTGGGCAAATTTTGATTATACCCGAACATCTTCATCAGCATATATGATGCGTGATGATAAAGCTCCTTGGTTTAGTGAATATGTTCGCCGAGAATTGGGAAATATGATTTATGGTTCTGATGATATTTACACATCAGGCTTTACCGTAAACACCACTTTGAACCTGGAACACCAGATTATTGCCCAAAACGTAATGGAAAAATGGATTGAAACGGCAAATAACCGCTACAAAAGGGAACATTCAACTAAATCTAACCTTGCATTTAATACTTACGTTCCTCTTACAGAAATGCTTTCGCTTTTGTTTGATATTCCATCGCTAAAAGTTTCTGAACAAAGGGCGGAAGCGGTGGCAAATTCCGCTTACATCAGTGAAATTAACCCAGTTCTGGATGTTGTTTCTCTTATGACGGGAACCGATAAGCTCAAGGTCAACATCATCAACAGGGCTACGGCAATTTCTAAGCAGGAAGATGAAAAGACTACAATCGAAGGAACGATGGTTGCCTTAAATCACGAAAACGGCTACATAGACGCTTTGGTTGGTGGCAGTAAGTTTGATTCCGATAACCAGTTTATTCGTGCGACCCAGGCAAAAGTTCAGCCGGGTTCTACATTCAAACCTTTGTATTATTCTGCTGCAATTGATTCAAGAAAATACACTCCGACAACTCAAATTTCTGATACTCCGGTTGTTTTCTATACTTCTGATGGAAAACCTTACATTCCACTCAATTTTAAGGGTGAATGGGAAGGAAATGTTTCGCTTTACAGGGCTCTCACTCGATCAATGAACGTTCCATCTCTCAAAGTTCTGGACGGCATTGGATTTGAGGCTGCAATCAACAGGGCGGTTGCCCTCCTCGGAATTCCAAAAGACGAAGTTAATTCCAGAGGATTTGTTCCCGGCTACCCAATTGGCCTTGGTGTTTGTTCTGTTCGCCCTATCGAAATGGCCAGGGCTTACGCAATTTTTGCTAACGGTGGTAAAGAAATCACACCAATGGCAATCCGCACAGTTGAAGATAAAAACGGCAACGTGATTTTAAATCCTGAACTTGATATAAGACGTGAACAGGCCGCAAAAGATAATAATCAGGTTATTTCGCCTCAGACCGCTTTTGTAATGACAAAACTTTTGGAACAGACAGTAAATAATGGTGGTACACTTTCTGCTCAAAAATGGCATTTTGATTACAGAGATGCAAGTGGCAAGAAATACACAATGCCTGCAGGTGGTAAAACTGGTACAACACAGAACTGGGCGGATGCCTGGACTTGCGGTATCACCCCTTACTATGCGGCTGCCTTCTGGTTCGGATTCGATAAACCGGGCCAGTCACTTGGTTTGAATATTACAGGTGCTACCCTGGCCGGTTTTGCCTGGGGTGAATATTTTGATAAGATTCACGCAAATCTCCCTTACAAAGACTGGAATAAGCCACTTGAAGGGGTAATTCAGGTAACGGTTTGTGCGGAAAGTGGCCAGCTACTCACAGATGCTTGTGGTGATAATACAACTACCCAGTGGTATCTGGAAGGAACCCAGCCGACAGAAATGTGCCCAATTCATTCATCATCATCAAATTCTACACTGGCAATCAGTCGTCTGCAAAAAGAAATGATAAAATCTGGGCAAAGATGGGCTCAGCAAATTGATACAAGTCCTTTGACCATAAATTGGGATTTACTTTCTGAAAATTATACAGATTCTTCAGATTCAGATTATAATTATGAAGATAGTGACGAAAATGATGAAGAAGATTTTTCTGACATCAGCGAAAATCAGGATTATGATTATAATTATCTGATGGAATAGAAAAAGGATTTTTAGAAATACCCTTTACCGGAGGCTGAGAATGTTAGTGCCAATCAAAGACATAAAAATTAAGAAACGCGTTCGTAAGGATCTTGGAAATCTTGAAGATTTAAAAGATAGTCTCCGAAATTATGGACTTTTGAATCCTATCACTCTCAACAGTCGCCACGAATTAATTGCAGGCGAACGTCGGCTCCAGGCAGCCATTCAGCTTGGCTGGACCAGCATAAATGCCAACATCATAGACAATCTTTCCGAAATTGACCAGCTGGAAATGGAAATTGAAGAAAATAACCAACGTAAGGAATTTACCGACGCAGAACTGATGGAAGGCTACAAAAGGCTCAATAAACTCAGAAATCCAGGATTTTTTTACCGGATTTTCCTCTTTTTCAAACGACTTTTCCAGAAAATCGCGGATTTTTTCAAAAACAAAAAATAAAAAATGGCAGGAAAATCTTCCAAAACTGAGGCTTCTATGAATCATACAAAAAAAATCGCCCTTATCACCCTGTTTTTTGCATTTATTTTTACTGAAAATATTTTTTCCATTGGTGCTGGAGCCCAGATTGGTGCAATTCCTTCGATTGATATTGACGAAAATGGCGTGAATTTCAAGGATTTTGAAGGAAATTTAACTGGTACGGTTCATTTGTTTAGAATTCCGGCGGTTTTTGGGTTCGGGGTGAATATCGGAAAAGATTCTTTTGATAAGGATAATGATAATTCCGATTTTGTGCTTGGACTTGCAGGATTTTTTGACTATTGGATTTCAGAAATCCAGCTTGAAAATATCTGGAATCTTTACACCGGCTTTGGTTTTTACGGCAAAGTGATGATGGATTTTGACAAAAACTTTACGGCAAGTCTTGGTCCGCGTTTTTTTGTAGGAACAAATTGGCTTTTTATTGACAATTACGTTGAATATTACGCCCAAATGAATGTCGTTCCAACTTACGTTACCAAGTTGACAGATTTTGCAGGAAAATCCGGAAAATTCAGACTTTGCCTGCCACTAGAAACCGGCGTCCGCCTGCATTTTTAAATTTTTTCTGACAAAACACCTTCAACATACTCAATCACTTGGCCGGCACTTTCTTCCAGTTGCCAAGGGGAATTAATAACCAACATTCCGCTCCCGTACAAACGCGGTAAATCAGTTTTTTCTTTGGGATAGACGGTCAACTGCAAATTAGAAATTTCGGTATTTTCATTAACCGATTTTACAGAATCTGTGATTGTAGAAATCATCGCTTCAATTTCACTCTGACGATGGACAAGCAAAGGATACCAAAGCAAAATAATTCCATTGGACCATTTTCTGTTTATCTGACAAATTGTTTTGGTCGCATCGATATAATCCTGATTTTCTTCATAACTAGGATCTATGAGAACCGCACCTCGCTTTGTGGCAGGCGGAGTCAGGGCTTTTATCATTTCCCAGCCATTACGATTATGAATTTGAATTGCAGGGGAATTATCAGTTTTAAATAAAGGGTCATTCATATTGCGACGAAGATTTTCTATTTCCTGGGGATGAAGTTCCGACAAAACTAAAAAATCTCCATTTCGCATCAAACGCCGCTCAATTTCCGGCGAACCCGGGTAAAGATTTTTCTCGGCATATTGTTTTATAAGATTAAGATAAGACGACAAAACCTGGGGAGGATTATCAGCTTTCAAAAGTTTTCGCACTCCCCTTTCGGCTTCACCAGTTTTCAAAATCCTATTATCAAAAAAATCATAAAGACCGGAAGCGGAATGAGTATCAAAAAAAGTGTAAGGCTTATCTTTTTTGTTCAAACTGTTTAAAACAAAAGCCAAAACAAAATGCTTTAAAATGTCGGCGTGATTGCCGGCGTGGAAGGCGTGCTGATAACTTAACAT
>CAZGDL010000104.1:5934-7120 GCA_964525075.1 uncultured Treponema sp. | reverse complement strand
CCGGGGCGTCAACTTCCTCAGCCACCTCTGCCAATGCAGAATCCTCCGCCACCCCATCATTCAAAGACAACCTTTACAACACAAAATTGACCCCAACCGCATCCGCCTACATCTTAGTCGATGCTCGGCCAAGCCAAACCTTGCGGATGTACACAAAATTCGGCATCGCCTATCCATACACAGTTTCGGCAACCACCCGCCTGGGCGATTACACCACTTACGGCCCGACATCCGCAACCACGTCCATCACAGACTGGTTTACACTCAAAGAACTTTTCACAGACTTTTCAATCGCTGACCGGGCCTTTTTTCGCTTCGGACTTCACACAGTAACCTGGGGTTGTGGCTACTTTTTCAGCCCAGTTTCCGATTTAATCAACACGTCTTCAATCAATCCCGAAGATACCGATGCCCAGGTGGACGGCAGCCTGAACCTCAGAACCCAGATTACCTTCCCAGGCAGCCAAAACTGCCTCTGGTTTTACGTAATTCCATCAACCGATTTTATCAATCAGGCAAGTGCCGAAAGCTACCTCCGCGACACCGCCCTTGCCGGCAAATATGAATTAGTCCTGGGGGGATGGGAATTTGGCCTCGGTGGCTTCTGGAAATACCAAAACGCCCCAAAAGCCATGGTCACAGCCAGTGGCAGCCTTAAAAATATCTCGATTTTTGGCGAATTTGTTTACCGCTACGGTGCCGATTCCGAATGGACAGCATCTTCCGACTGGGCAGACAAAACAAATATCATTCAAGCAACCGTGGGCTTGAGCCGCTACTGGAAAACGCCCCTTATCACATTTGCCGCCCAATATTATTACGACAGCAATGACAAGGACATGGCCCACCAGTATTTTACCTACGGCCACAACCTAGCCGCCATCTTGAATTTCGGCCGCATTTTCGGCAAAACCGACTTTACAGCCAACCTCTTCGCCATGGTCAATTTTGGCAAAGAAGAAATGCCCGCCCTCCTCAAATCCTATCTTTCAAGCTACGGCTTTTCCTCTTACCTGAATTCCATGACCCTATCCGCCATGTTCAACTACAGCCCAATCTCCGAACTAAAACTAGGCCTGGGACCATACCTGACCTGGGAAAGCCTCGAAAACAAACCCGTGGTTTCCCTAAAGTTAACAGCAACATTAGGCGGCGGAAAGTTTTAAGGAAGTTAGGAGGGGGAAGT
>CAZGDL010000104.1:0-5834 GCA_964525075.1 uncultured Treponema sp. | reverse complement strand
AAAATCGAGGAAGCGTTAAAAAGCGAGCCGAAAGGGTCGCTTTAGCTTCATCGAAAAAACGGCCCAGCCGAGATTTATCGAGGCCTAAAATCGAGGAAGCGTTAAAAAGCGAGCCGAAAGGGTCGCTTTAGCTTCATCGAACTCTGCCCCCGCAACGCCCCCGAAAAAAATCTTGGGATTTTTAAATACTTGTTGTATATTTATCATATCAAGGTAGTTTCTAAAAATTACAGTTTTTAGAGTTAAGCAACATATCACAAAAATAAAACAGTTGGAGATAAAAAAGATGCCTGCTATTAGTAGATTTTTTGGAATTTCAATTTATTTATATTATGCAGATCATAGTCCACCTCATTTTCATGCTATTTACAACGATTACGATGTTTCTGTTAATATTGCAAAAGCTAAAGTTTCCGGAAGATTTCCCAAAGACAAAAAGAAACTTGTTGAAGCTTGGGCTGTACTTCATCGGGAAGAATTATTAAATGCTTGGGACGTAATGATGAAAGAAAAGAGAATTATAGAAATTGAAGCCTTGAAATAGGAGGTACAATATGAATAAATGGAATGTAATAGATGCTTGCCCGAAAGAAGATTTTACAATGTTGCTGACTTTCTACAAAGGTAAGAAACGAATATTGGATTTTAAACCTTTATTTGAAGAATTAGGAATAGATAAATTAAAAGACATTAACTTTTTTATGAAAGCAAAATCTGACCACTTTACAGTTATGTGGGATGAAAAAACTGATATTGCTCCCGAATATTTATACGAAAAAAGTAAGGCTGTGAAAACTGTAAGAAAGACCTCTAAAAATAGTAATTTTTAGAGGTAACTTTGCCATTACTTTACAATGATATTTGTCAAAGTTTCGTTATAAACAACATTAGGGGCATCTTTTTGGACAGCTTCGTCAAGGGCATTGAATACATTCATATGCCAATCTTTATTGTAGGATTTGAATGTAACAACTTTGTTATCTGTGGAATATGCTGCACAAGTAACACTTTCTGCATTTGAGAAGAAGTTCATCAACTTATCGAACTGGCTTTTTGTTATAACCATTCCGTATTCGCCGTTGATTGTTTTTGTAGCGATTCCTGACCATACATCTATTTCAGATTCTGTTTGTTTTTCAGTATTGTGTAAAATCTCAAGACGATTACCGCTTGCATCCATAAAAATGAATCGGTTGTAAGTTTTGTCGGCACCTGTTTTAAGAAAACCTCCATTACTTCCCCTGTATGTGATATTAAGATTTGGAGTGCAGATGTTATCGCTGTCAATCGTAAGATGAGGCGTAATTTCAAGATAATCTGTTGTGAGTGTTCCTCTTGATAGTGCAAAACCACCCCTAAGCCCATAATCGTATTCAAATGTTTTTGTTCCAGCAAAGTTGTCTATGTAGACCGAACATTCTCCTGTAGAGGTAGAATTACGGTCTCCAAATACATTGCTGGTTGATGCACAACTTGATAATCCAAATAAAATTGTCGTTATGCTAATTACTGATAAAATTCTTTTCATATAGAAACTCCTTTTGAATTTACTATACAAAAAAAAAGTACTCTGTCAATTTTTTTTACTTCGTCACCGAAACCTTCAACGCCTTGCATGCGTGTGGCGGAATTTTAAACTCAGCCTTGGCTCCTAAATCCTTCCCTTCCCACAGGTCGCGGATATTGTCATCTTTCCCGATTGCCAGGTTCAGCTTTACAGTCTGCTCTTCTTCACTCAAATTGAACAAACATTCATAGTAGGAAGTCTGATTTTGGCATTCGTTTATCCAGGTCACAATATTTTCATTGCAACTTGCAGAAACCTGGTAGGCTTGCAAAGGATTTTTGTTCATTTGGATAATTTCCGGGTTTGTCAAAAGGCTCAAATTAAAATCGTCCAATTGCGGTAAATCTGTTCCAATCATCAGAGGGGCTCTGAAAATTGACCACAAAGTCACCATAGTTCTTGTTTCTTCCTGGGTGAATTTACATTTCCAGCCTTTATTTTCCGGGTTTTCCATGTCGCCCCAGCCGTAGCCTAGAACGTTCATCGGGAGCATATCACAATCTGGCCAGTTGCCGTTGCCGACGTGGGATTGCCAGACTTCGCAGCGTTCAAACATGGCTTTTAAAAGTTTCCAATCATCCCAAAAATCATCTGTAATACGCCACATATTTGCGTAATTTTTGTAATGATGGGCTTTTTCTATAACTGCCGGTCCTGGGGAAAGTGACAAAACCATCCCCCTACCACTGTGTTCAATTGCATTTGCAATCATTTCAATTTCTTTTTCTGCAGAATAAGGATTTGCAGGGTACATATTTGTGTTGCAAATATCATCAACTTTTACATAATCAACACCCCACTGGGCATACAATTCAAAAACTGAATCATAATAATCCTGGGCGTAAGGTTTTGAAGCATCAACTCCATACATATCCGGATTCCATCGGCTGATAGAATAAGGATTTGCAATCATGTCAGCTGTGATTTTTGCTCCGTCGTGAGTTTTGATTGGAAGATGGTCGTGGGCTGCAAAACGCGGAATTCCTCTCATAATATGAATTCCAAATTTTAAGCCCAAAGAATGAATATAATCAGCGAGTGGCTTAAAACCGGCTCCATTTGCTGCGGACGGAAATCGGTTTTCGGCTGGAATTTGGCGAGAAAATTCATCAATATTAAAGCGACTGAAAGGAATGTACTGAACCCCCTGGCAATTTTTTTTGCCGGCGTCCGGGTCTGACCACTGAATATCAATTACAACATATTCCCAGCCATATTTTTTCAGATTTTTGGCCATGTAATCTGCATTTGCTCTAACTTGAGCTTCGTTTACTGTTGTGTTGTAATAATCATAAGAATTCCAGCCCATTGGTGGTTCTGGAGCGACATCATTTTTGTTGTAAGCCATTTTCCCGGCCTCCTTTTATTTTTAAGATTTCTTTTAAGACTTCAAAAAATGATAGGGTGGTGTGGAATCATCACCATCATCCAAAAAATCATCACCATTTTCCTTCTATGCAACTTGCAAATTTATGTCTTGCCCTGAACTGAACAAAACATCCGCAGTTTGCACAAGTCATTTTTCCTATAAGTTTAGGACAGGAATTACAAATTTCCAACCTTTGTTTATAGACTTCTTCACCCACAAAATCAGAGATTTCTTCCTGGGCGGCCATTTCTTCCACCAGTTCCGGCGTCATATCCATAGAGGCAAGATAGGCCTTATTTTCGCAAACAGGACAGATTTTTTCAGGGGATGAGGGATTGTTTTCCATAAAATTTTCCTAATTTTATTGTAATTGCCAATGGTTTTGTTTTCTATTATATTTATTATATGACTACAAAATCAATTTACAATGCTCCTCTTTTTGATGATGAGGACGAAGAAAAAAAACAGAAAGCACCAGAACAGTTTGCAGATAAGTTTCTCAAAACTCGTCAGATTATTTTAACTGGTGAAATCAACAAAGAATTGGCTGATTCAATTGTTCGTCAGCTCCTTATTTTGGATTCAGAAGATGAAAAAGCCCCAATTTATATGTACATTGACTCGCCTGGTGGTGATGTTGATGCCGGCTTTGCCATTTTTGATGTTATTCGTTATGTAAAAGCTCCAGTTTATCTTATTGGAATGGGCCTGATTGCTTCTGCTGCAACTTTAGTTTTGCTTGCAGTAGACAAAAAAAATCGTATTGGCTTGCCAAACAGCCGTTATTTAATTCATCAGCCTCTTGGTGGAATGCGGGGTGTTGCAACTGATATCGAAATTTATGCAAAAGACATGGAAAAAATCCGTGCAAAATTGAACAAAATTATTGCAGACCAGACAGGAACTCCTCTGGATCAGGTTACAAAAGATACTGATAGAGATTACTGGCTGGATGCAGAAGAAGCTGTAAATTACGGTCTTATCAGCAAAATTGTGACAAAAAAGGCTGATTTGCCTAAATAATTATGACTTTTTCACTAACTGATGACCTTACAGACAGCATCATCTCGGCAATGGAAAATCAGGAAAAGGTTTTTCTTGTGGATGCTGCCTCAAATCAGCTGGTTGAAGGTGGTAATCATACATCTGATGATGAAAATTTTTATGATTTGCCTGAATGGAAGCCTGCAGACGGTTTTTTGATTCGAGAGGATTTTGTAAATCAACTTCACTCGCCGCTTGCTCATGATAAATTACAGAGTGTCTTGCATTCAGGAAGGGGGGTATTTAAGAATTTTAGAAATGTTTTAAAAGATTATCCAGAAATTGATAAACGATGGCATATTTTTAAGCACAAAATTATGTCAGCACGTATCAACGAATGGTACAATTCCTTGCGAGAAATATGGGGACTTGAAAAATTAGATCAGCTTTCGGAATCTGATGATTCTTTGGTGCATGATGATTTTTCTTTCAAAGAATATGATTCGTCGGTTGATAAAAAAACAATCCTTTTGAATATTGACGCAAGTTGGTATGATGATGAAGAAGTTCCGTCAGAAGTAAATGAAGCAATCTGTAAAATGTGGCTTAATCATTTTGAAAATGACAAGGCAGATTTTCAGACAGGTTATGTTTGCTACAGTCTTTCTGATGAGTTTTCAGGATGTATAACAGCATCATCAATTTTAGACAGACAGAAAAACATTTTGACTATTACAAGTCTTTTTGTTCCTGAACAGTTCCGAGGTTTGGGCATTGGCACAGAGCTGATAAATCTGTGTATTACTAAGCTCGAAAAACTTGGAAAAGGGTGGATTTTAATCCCGAATTTTATTGCTCCGGATATTTTACAGCCTTTATTAACCAGAATAGGCTTTAAGAAATTTAATTCCGGATATCTTTTACAACTTTAAAATTACTGCCGCTAACGCGGAGTTTTTATAGGAGGTGTGATAAAAATTACATCCGTGTAATTTTTATCACTGCTATTTTCCAAACGTCGTTTGAAAAATAGCTTATTCAGCACCTCCTGTGCTGCCGCTAACGCGGAGTTTTTATAGGAGACTAATATGTCATTTAATCGTGAATTTAAGATTAATGAAGATCAGGTTGCAGATTACCTTCAGTCAGCAACAGAAAAAGTAAAAACAGTAGAAAATGTAGATATGCTTTCAGATTTGAACAAACTTTTCAAAAAAAATGTTCCACTCACAGTAAGAAAGTATGTTATTGCATTTATGTTGAAAGAGAGTTTAAAACATTACCATTCATTTGGAAATTCTCGTCGTGATCGTAACGACCGCAGTGTCCGCAATGACCGCAACGAAAAAAATAACCGCAGAATTCCTCGCGAACGCCCTCTAGCCCCTGCAGCTGAATCTACTGCTCCTCTTGCAACTACCGAAGAACGTCCTCGCCATCCTCGTGTTGAAATTCCAGAGGGTGAAGGTACTTCAATCTTTATCAGCATTGGAAAAAATCGCCGGGTTTATCCTCGTGACCTTGTAGGCCTTTTGATTGCCGTTGCAGGAATTGATCGTGAATGTATTGGTGATATTAAAGTTCTGGCAAATTATTCTTTTGTTCAACTTTATACAAAAGATGCCCAGACTGCAATTGATAAATTGAATGGTTATGATTACCGTGGCCGCAAGTTGGCAGTAAGTTACAGTCGCCAGAAGACTGATGATGAAAACGCCGAAACAGCCGAACCTTCTGAAAATGCTGAAGCTCAGCCAGAAATTGCAAGTCCTGTTTCTGCAACAGAAGCAATGACTGAACAGGAAATGGCAGCCGAAGATGCAGCAGCATACGCAGCAGCAGAAAAAGCAGCCGCTGATAAAGAACCTTTTGGAATGTAAGCAATTTTTGCGACAGGCTGAAAGTTTAAGTCGT
>CAZGDL010000103.1:0-7189 GCA_964525075.1 uncultured Treponema sp. | reverse complement strand
ACCGAACTGCGGAACAGCCGACGGTTGGCACAATGAGCTATAAAATAGAAATTGCCTTAAAAAAAATTGCGAAGACATGGAGCAATTTTTTAGCAATATCCTTTTCATAGCCAACCGGACCGCCCATATGTTAATCCACTGTAACTTCTTCAAAACCGGCAGCCAGCATAAACTGGGTCAAAATTCTGATGGCGTAGTCGCGGGCTTCGTCCAAAACGCCTTCTGTCACCATGTCCTCGGCAGCCAGGTCCCGGGCTTCTTCAATTTCGTCGAAAATTTCCTGGGTGGTGATTGGCACAAAAATGCTCTGTTTTTCGTCAAAAACTTCCTGGCTAACTAAATCGTTGCCAAGGATTTCTGCCGGCGGAACTTTAAGGTGAACTTTTTTGCCATCGAGCGAAAGGTTATAGGAAATATCGGTCATATCCGCAATTCCAACCCGCAAAATTCCTGTGTATTTTACAATGCTGTAACTTTTTGCAAATCCCGAAGATTTTTTGAGCGAAACAATGTCGCTGTAACGGTATTTTGCGGTGACAAGTTCCTGGCAGTAAAAAAGTTGTTTTTCGACCAGGGCGGATTTTGACTGGCTTTCGACTTTGGTGAATTTTTTCAGGGCAAAATATCCGCCTCCTGCAAAAATTGCACACAAAAGGAGGATTGTGACAATTCTAAGCAAAACTTTTGTCAAAATCGGGTGGGATTTTTTGCCACCTGGGGAAGGTCGCTGCCCGGAAGGAGTTTTCTGATCGGAAGGATTTTCCTTCTGAGTTGGGGGATTTTTCTGGGCTGGAGGATTTTTCTGCACAGGAGGATTTTTCTGACCAACAACCGGTACTTTTGATTTTTCGTTTTTAGGCCTGATATCAGCCTTACTCTTCTCTGATTTTCTTCTTTCCATAATAATTTATTATACCCTGTTATAAGTTTTTTTGTTGTTTTTTTTGATTATTACCAATATCTTTATAGAAGTTTTTACTATTTTAGGAGACCGTTATGGCTGATGAAGAAAAAATCAAAAAAGCAAAAAAGGGATTAAAACCTTCTCTGCTGATTTGGCTGATTATTCTTGTTGTAGCAATTGCAGCAGGATTTTCAAGTTTTTACATTGTTGATGAAACTGAAAATGCGGTAATCACTCGTCTTGGAAAATATACTGAGACTGTTGGAGCAGGACTTCACGCAAAACTTCCATTTGGAATTGATAAGGCTTACACAGTTCCTGTAAAAGTTATTCAGACTGAGCAATTCGGATTTGAAACAGTTAAATCTGGCCGCAACAATGAGTACAAAAACAATATTGCAAGCGAAAGTACAATGCTCACCGGCGACCTCAATATTGTAGATGTTGAGTGGATTATTCAGTACAGGATTGTAGATCCAAAGCAGTGGCTTTTTGGGGTTTATGAAAAAGAGCAAACAATTCGTGATATTTCTCGCTCGGTAATCAACACTCTGGTTGGCGACCGTGCAATTTTGGACGTAATGGGAAGTGAACGAACGGCTATCCAGGTTTTGGCCCAGGATATGATGAATGAAAATTTTGACCAGTTGGGATTGGGGATTAATGTAATTACCGTCCAGTTGCAGAATATCGTTCCTCCAAGTGGAGTTCAGGACGCTTTTGAAGACGTAAACAAGGCAACCCAGGACATGAATCGTCTTATAAACGAAGGAAAAGAAGCCTACAACGCCGAAATTCCAAAGGCCCAGGGGCAAGCTGATCAGCAGATTCAGATTGCGGAAGGTTATGCAGCTGAGCGTGTAAATATGGCAAAAGGTGATGTTGCCCGCTTCAATTCTGTTTACGAAGAGTACAAACAGTCTCCAAAAGTTACAAAAGAGCGTATCTATCTGGAAACTATGGACGAGATTTTCTCTTCTGAAACAAAACCTACTGTAATTGATAGCGAACTGGAAAATCTTCTTCCAGTCAAAAATTTGAAGGACTAAGGGGGGCAAAATTATGACAAAAGCAATGAAAAGATTAATCGGATGGCTCTGTGCCATAGCCGCTTTGTTGATAATATTTTTGGTGATGGGACCTTTGTACATTGTAAACGAAGGTAGCCAGGTAGTAATCACACGTTTTGGTAGCATTGTAAATACCCACACCGATGCAGGTCTTTATTTCAAAATCCCTTTTCTTGATAAAGTGACCACTTACCCAAAACTTGTTCTTTCGCTTGATGGGGATGAGCAGAGAATTCCTACAAAAGAAAATCAGTTTATTATAGTAGATACTACATCTCGCTGGCGCATTTCAGACCCTGCAAAATTCTATCAGAGTTTTAAAACCCTGGATAACGCTTACAACAAACTTTCAGACATAATTGATTCTTCTTGTCGTACTGTTATCACCCAGAACAGACTTAGCGAAATTGTACGTTCTTCAAATATCATCAACGAAACAAAAGTTCGGGACGAAGCTGAAGATGAAGAAACAAAAGAAATTGACGAACTTGTAAACACAAGTGCCGCCAATGAAGTTGTAACAAAAGGTCGTAATGAACTTTGCAATTTAATGACAGTGGAAGCAAACAAACTTGTTCCTGAATACGGAATTGATTTGATTGATATTGTTCCTCGTCAAATTAAATATTCTGATGAACTTACAGAATCTGTTTATAACCGTATGATTAAGGACAGAAACCAGGTAGCTCAGGCTTATCGTTCTTTGGGTGAAGGTAAAAAAGCTGAATGGCTGGGTAAACTGGAAAGTGATAAACGCACAATTTCGTCAGAAGCTTACCGAAAATCCGAAGAGATAAAAGGTAATGCTGATGCCGAAGCCGCTGCAATTTACGCAGCAGCCTACAATAAAGATCCAGAATTCTACAAATTCTGGAAGAGTATGGAATCTTACAAGAAAAATTTGAAAGATTATCCTGCAACTTACAGCACTAAGATGGACTATTTTGACTATCTTTACAGTGCAAATGGAAACCGCTAAAAGGCATTAAAAACGAGGCAAACTGAGTTATGAATAAAATTGTAAATATTGTTGACGGAGAATTACGGCTTACTTCAAACATCGATGAATACGCTTTTGGAAAAACGAATTTTTCGTCAATCGTAACTCAGCAAGGTCTGATTTTTGATGGCAAGGATTTTACTCCCTGGTCTTTTTCGGATGTAAAATCTTTTGATGTCCCAGGAAAATTAGGCCGAATCGTTTTTTACTGTGGAAAAAATCCCCTGTCAGCTTCTGCAAAAAGTCTTTTGGAGTATTTTGAGGATGATGATGCCGGGAAGGAAAATGCCACCGGGGCAGGAAATCCCACAGGACCGGCAAATGACACTACCGGCAACAAAAATTCCACCGGGGCGGAAGTTGCCACCAAAAAATTCCAGGCCGTTTACGCTGTAATCAAGGCCTTTACCCAGGCTGCAAAAACCGGCAAAAAAATTCCTCTTTTGGGGGCTGGCGGAATCCTGGTTGATACAGAATCAGAAAACCCAAAAATCCTCTTTTTGCCAGAAGATTTGTATAAAAACACCGTTGCAGGGCTTGACGCCGAAGATTATTTGAAATTGCAAGGGGGGTGGGTAAATCAGACAATTTATGATTTACCTGCAATTTGTTTTGAAAGGGCAGTTCTTGCCTACAAACTTTTGACCGGCAATTTTCCTTATCCTAATCCTGACCAAATCGAAAGAAATGCTGATATTTTGGACAGAAAATTTCTGCCCCTGGAAATGTGCTTGAATGGAATTGACCCAACACTCGCAAAAGAAATAAACAAGGCTTTAAAACTCAATTCAAATGTCGTAAATATTCCAGGCAAAAAGCAAAAAGGCAAGGATAGTGAAGATTTAACTCCAAGTCCAGATTTCCCACTGGAAAAACTGGAAACCGCCTACCAACTTTCGCTTTCCCAGAAAAATCTGACCGATAACCAGACTTTTAAAGAAAAAGCCCAAACTTACATTAAACTTCGGGATTCAAAAATCGCCACAAAAAGAAAAATCCGTAGAAATTCTGCAAAAATTGTAGTGGGGGCAATTATCGCCCTGATTTTTGTAATCATCACAATAAATACCGTAAATGCAAATCTTACCGAATACACGACAAAAGGCCTTTCGTCCGTGGAAACAATTCAGGGATTTTTTATGGGGGTCAACGTAAAAAATACCACCCTCCTCTCCAATTTTACAAAAGGAAAGAAAACCCAAAATTATGTGGACACTATCAGCCAGATTTACGTTTTGAGCAAGCAACGCCAGCTTTATGATAAGGATAATGGTTTTGCAAATCCTGCAAACTGGCTTTTGTACTCGAACAATGCAGAACGCTACGAAAATGGCGGACTTTACGGCATTACCCACCTTACAATCGACGGCAAACCTTACGATTCTGTAATTCAACTTTACAAAAGAAATCAAAATCCGCCGGCAGTCACACAGGAGGGCAACATCACCCTCGAAAACAAGGCTAAGTCCATTCACCAGGTTCAGTATTATCTTTTACATTCGGAGGGCGAAGACAACGCTTTCATTGTAGAAAAAGTCACCGATACTTTTACCCTGACCTACCAGAAAGACCGTTGGATTATCACAAGTATTGAGTCAAATCCTGAAACTTTGAAAGTAAGTTCTTCAGCTTTTAAAACTGATTATCTTAATCAGCTGATTGTTACGAATGGGGATGTTTTGCAGGCGGTTGAAAATCTCCACGAAAAATATCCTTGGCTACCGACAAAAGAGGCTCTGACTTACGAAAAAAATCTGATGGAATACAACGCAAATCACCCATTCGACCAGGTTGAATTTTTATTCTGACACAATTAGCATATTTTGTCATATTGACACTAGCAGGCTTCTATTATATTCTTTTGTCAACGAGGTTGAACAATGGAATATAATTTGGAAAAACAGCACGCAAAGGGAAAACTTCATGCAATTGAACGTATTAATCTCCTTTGTGATAAGGGATCCTTTGTAGAAACTTACCAGGGAGTAAAACACAACTGCACAAGTTTTGGAATGGCAGAAAAAGAAATCCCTTATGATGGCGTTATCACAGGATTTGGAAAAATTAACGGCCGAAAAGTTGCCGTATATGCACAGGATTTTACAATTCAGGGCGGTTCTTTGGGCCATATGCACGGCCGCAAAATCGCTGATCTTACAAAAATGGCAATTGATGCCCGCTGTCCTGTAATCGGGATTAATGATTCAGGCGGAGCTCGTATTCAGGAAGGCGTTGAAGCCCTCGGTGGATATGGTAATGTTTTTAATCAGAATGTTCGTGCTTCTGGTGCAATTCCTCAGATTTCGATTATCGCAGGACCTTGTGCAGGTGGAGCTGTTTATTCTCCAGGAATTACTGATTTTATTTTTACTGTTGATAAAGTTACCCAAATGTTTATTACAGGTCCAAAAGTTGTAAAATCTGTAATGTTTATGGATATTTCGGCAGAAGATTTGGGCGGTGCTTCTATCCACGCTCAAAAATCAGGCGTTTCTCATTTCCGTTGCGATTCAGAAAAAGACTGTTACGAAGAAGTTCGCCGACTTTTGGATTATATCCCTCACTATTATGGTGATAAACTGGAAAACAAGGATTTTAAATTCAACGAAAAAAAGGCTGAAAAGAAAATCAACGAAATTTTGCCTGAAAATCCACGCCAGGGCTATGATGTCCGCGACGTAATCAACTGCGTTATTGATGAAGATTCTTTCCTGGAAATTATGAAAGAATTTGCCATTAACTGCGTTGTGGGATTTGGAAAGGTGGAAGGTCGTACAGTGGGAATTGTTGCAAACAATCCAAAAGGATTGGGTGGAGTTCTTGATTGTGATGCTTCTGATAAAATTGCCCGCTTTATCCGCTATTGTGATTCTTTTGATATTCCACTTTTGACTTTCGTTGATGTTCCAGGTTTTATTCCAGGTCCTCAGGAAGAACAAAAAGGAATTATCCGCCACGGAGCAAAAGTCATTTACGCTTATTCCGAAGCAACAGTTCCAAAGTTGACAGTTATTTTGAGAAAAGCTTACGGTGGAGCTTACATCGCAATGTGTTCTAAACACCTGGGAGCAGATTTTGTTTACGCCTGGCCGTCAGCAGAAATCGCTGTAATGGGTGCAGAAGGTGCTATCGAGATTTTGTATGCAAAACAGCTCAAAGACCCAGCAAAAGCCCAGGAAGTTGCAGATGCTACTGCCAAGTACAAGAATGAAATTATGACACCAAATATTGCAGCGGAACGAGGCTACATCACAGAAATTATCAAACCGGAAGATACCCGAAAACGCATTGTAGCAAGTTTTGATTTCTTGGAAACAAAGATTTTCACAAACAAGCCTATCAAAAAGCACGGAAATATTCCGCTATAATTCTTGCAACTCGCAACTTATCGCAACTTAATAGAAAAAGCCCCTCAAAAAGGGGCTTTTTTTTATCAGAATCGTTATTCCGAACTTGATTCGGAATCTCTTTACTTAAAACCAATAAAAGCCGCCTGCACCGTAAAAGCATCCGGCCGCCCAGCCTCTTTTGTTTCCCGCCTGTTAGACCCGTAAAATCCATTTTTAGAACAGGAAGTGCAATCTTCACTTATAAAAATATTTTCAGCCCTCACCCCAAGCCTTGTTAAAGCAGCAAAATTAGCCTTAGCAAGCGAAAGCCTGTAAAGTTTTCCGCCAGATTTATCCCCATAATTCCAATCTGGCAAAAAATCCACCTCCACTTCCCTCACGCAATCCTCTGAAAAATTTTCTGCAAAATACTCAGCCCTTTCTTCATTTACGATATAACAGCAGTCATGAATATGAGGTCCAATCACAATCAGAAAATCCTGGATTTGGCAGCCATATTTTTGCCCAGCCAGGGTGATTGCGTCACAGGCAATTCCAGTCCCCTTCCAGCCAGAATGAACAATCCCAAAAACGCCAGTTTCCGGCTCATAAAGATAAATAGGCAGACAGTCGGCAACAGTAACCGTTGGAATTAAATTTTTGTTTCTAGTGATAAGGCCATCACCAATTTTCTGATCAGTGTCTTTTTGATTAGAAATATCGTAAACAATATGAGTATGATTCAACTGGATTGGGACAAAAGTTTTACCTCCAAAATCTCCAGAAATCTGGGACAAAATCTGGTCACGATTAGGATTTTTTTCCGCCCAGCGAAACCGCATAGAACCAGCAGAACGAACAGTCATTCCGCAAAGGGGAAGGGCAC
>CAZGDL010000102.1:6124-7198 GCA_964525075.1 uncultured Treponema sp. | reverse complement strand
CTCAAAGTCCTCGGCACGCAAATTGCGTGCCTCCGGGCTTCTGCTTCGTTTGCTGAAGCAAACTTCGCAGGTGCTCCATAGCCTACCGCTCCACCACTAAACACTTAGTTTCCTAAGTAGTTACTTAGTTTCCTAACATTATTTGATTTCCCAAAAATTTGTCAATTAATTTTCACGCTAAAAATTTGTTATGTTGGGTAATTGCTATGATAAAACTCTCAGCATCTCAAGAGATCCCGGGTCAAGCCCGGGATGACGTGTCTGACCGGGATGACGTGCCTGACTAGGAATTTTCCCCATTCCCCTTAATTGACAGAATATACTTTCACCTTTACAATGCAAAAACGCTTACAAAATCTTATCTTTCAGTATTTTAATTTGCTTTATGATTGATTTTACCGCATTAAAAGTGTGCGACCAGACAAGACAAGCCTTATCATCATTCGACGTCAACTTTGTTTTTCAGCCGATTTTTGACCGAACTTTGAAAGTCAACGCCTACGAAGCCTTAATGCGGCCTCTTGAAATGACCGTTTCCGAACTTATTCAGTTCCGACTCAAAAAAAACGCCCTCCACGAAATGGAATTGGCTACATTTTTTGGTGCAATGATGGCTTTTCGCGAACGCAATTTTCCCAAAAACGTAAATCTTCATATCAATTCTTTTCCATCAGAAAATTTTTCGGATCAGGAATCCCAGGAATATGCCGAAAACATTGGCCCAAACGAAAATCCCATTGTCATAGAAATTCTTGAATATATGTCTGCGGAGCCAACTGTCTGGAAAAATAAAAAACGCCAGGCCCAGGAATACAAAATGGATTTTGCCTTGGACGATTTTGGTACCGGATACAGCGGACTTGGTGCGGTAGATTTTTACGACCCAAAAATCATCAAAATTGACAGAACTCTGATTTCTGGAATAGATAAAAATTCGATAAAACAAAAAAATCTGAATAAATTTTTAAAACTTTTTCACAGCCAAAACCGCCTAGTTCTAGCAGAAGGAATCGAAACCCAAAAAGAGTTTGACTATCTTTTTAATAGCGATATTGACCTTTTTCAGGGCTATTA
>CAZGDL010000102.1:0-6024 GCA_964525075.1 uncultured Treponema sp. | reverse complement strand
GTTTCACCGTCAATTTGCAGGGTTCTAGGCTCTTCAAATTCAACAGTAATTTCGTGACCCGTAAGGCAGGTAAAAATTTTCTTGTATTTCAGGTGGGTTCCTTCAAAAACCTTAGGAAATTTTATCAAAGTACTAAGTCCCCCGCCACCGTGCAAAACCACAAGGGAAACTGTATGTTCTTCGTTAAATCTGTCCTGATGTGGGGCAATCATCATTCCGCCACCGTAAAATTTTCCAATCATAGTTGGAGCCAGCCAGATTTTTTTGAATTTCTTTTCTATTCCGTCGACTGTCACAGTTCCGTTGCAAGGCTTAAATTTTCCCAACAAACCTTTAATGGCAATTGCAGAATAATTGATAGAATTGGTAGAAGTTGCCCTCAGTTCATCACCAACTTCACAACAATAGCCGTCAATTCCATAGCCAATTCCATTGATAAACTTTTTTTCCATGCCATTTACATAAACAGTTGGCAGATGTTTTACGTAATCCTTCATTGGAATTAAAAAGTTCAGGACTTTTTTGCCATCTTTAACGTCGCGGGCAAAATCATTTCCACTTCCAGCAGGATAGTAGTAAATATTGTCCCAACTTACTTTGCCATAAAAACGATTTACGACAAAGTTCAAAGTTCCATCACCACCAACAATGATAATAGAATCTCCATCTGCAAGAGGACGAAAATATTGGGTTAAATTTCCTTCTCGCGCAATGTCTTTTACGGTGAATTCTTTGCCAGAAAGAATTCCTTTTACATCTTCCGATGCGCTGTCGCCAGTATTGTTGTTGGCGAGTAAGTTGTACAAAATGTAGATCATAAGTCAGCTCTCCTTAGGGTTGATTTTTTATTTCGGATTATTTGCCAGATAATCTTTCATTTCATTATGAATATAATCACTAAGTTCTACCGTGGTTTTGCCTTCATACTGCTCAGGATAAATCACATCAATAATATCAAAATAAACCTGGGTTCTTTTCCAAGGCCAGTTTTTGTGAATTCTTTCAGTACCCTGAGTTACGCCCACTACAATCGGGCATTTTGTTTTTTCTGCAATCTTAAAACAGCCAGGCTTGAATTCCAAAAGCGACGCATCTTTGCTACGAGTTCCTTCCGGGAATACAGCAATGGAAGTTACCCCAGATTTTATCAGACTGATTGCCCTTAAAACCCCATTCAATCCGCTTTTTACGCTTTTTTGATCAACCGAAATGTAGCAGCTTCTCTGCATGTAATGCTTGCCCAGCGGGATTTTAAAATTGGCAGTTTTTGAAATAAAGGCCAAAGGTTCTTTTATCATCGTTAAAGAATGAACCATATTGTCAAATTTTGACCGGTGATTTGAAACAAAAAGAAAACGCCCCTTGCCATAAGGAATTTTTTCGGTTCCGCTTGTGTGATATTTTACCCGCCCATGTTTACAGATGAGCCAATAACCAACATTAAAAAGTTTATAATAAAATTTGGAAGGCTTATCATAAACTTTGTTCATAGGAACAGTAAAACTGATTAGCAAAAGGATAATCCAAACTAAAAGTGCAATCACAAGCCACAAAACAAAAAGTGCAGCAATCGCCAAAAGTGCAAAAAGGACATATTTCATAAAGTAGATTGTAACTCTAAATTGGCAGAAATGCAAAATTTGGAAGGGAAGGCCTTACTGCAAAACAATCTGGTCATTTGTCATAGAATGTTTTTTAATCTCCTTGAAACGTTGGGCCAAATCTTCGAGAGTCAGATTTTCTTTTTCTTTGCCGCTGGCGTCAAAAATTATTTCGCCGTCGTCCATCATCAAAAGGCGGTTACCGTAATCTAGGGCTTGCTGCATGTTGTGGGTCACCATCATAACTGTAAGATTGTAGTCTTTTGCAAATTTCCGCGTTAATTGCATAATCAGGGCGGCGTTTGTCGGGTCCAGGGCGGCGGTGTGTTCGTCCAAAAGGAGGATTGCGGGCTTGGAAAGAACGGCCATGAGCAGGGTCAGAGCCTGGCGTTGGCCACCAGAAAGTTGTTCCACGTTGTCATCCAGGCGATTTTCCAGGCCCATATTCAGTTGTTTGAGTGCTTCAATAAATTCCTGGCGTTTCTTTTTGTTCAGGCTGATTTTTAAACCTTTCCAGCCTTTTTTGCTGCAAATTGTCATATTATCTTGCAAGGACATTTTTCCGGCGGTTCCCAGAAGAGGATTTTGGAAAATGCGACCAATGTAGGTGGCTCGTTTGTATTCTGGGATATTTGTGATGTCGACCTCGCGAGAAGAACCTGCCCCCAAAGTTGAAGGAACTCCCTGTTGTGAAAATCCACCTTCCGGGGCTTTTACATCATCCGCTCCTGTCAAAAAAATCTTCCCTTTTGTCGGCTGCAAAGTTCCCGCAATTATATTGTAGAGAGTTGATTTTCCAGCTCCATTTGAACCTATGACCGTAATAAAATCCCCCTGATTAATATCCAAATTGATATTTTTGAGGGCCTGATTTTCGTCCGGAGTGCCGGCATTAAAAGTAATTCCAATATTTTCCAGTCTAATCATTTTTTGCCTCTTTTTTATTTTGCTGATTATTTTGCAAATTGTTTTGCAGAGCCAGGACGTTTTAGATGTTTTGAAAAATCCCCTTTCCCTTTTAAATTCGCAATCATCAGACAAATAATGATTAAAAGCCCTGTTATGAGCTTCAAATCATTAGCTGTAAGATGGATGTAGTGGCCGTAGCGTCTTGCAATCACCATTAAAGCCCGGTAAATTATCGAACCAATCAAAACTCGCAAAGTCTGCAGGCCAATTTTATTCGATTTGATGATAAATTCACCAAGCATCAGCGAGGCCAATCCGCTCACAATCACTCCGGAACCACTACCCACATCAGCAAAACCGTTGTACATAGAAGCAAAAGCACCAGAAAGTGCGGCAAGCCCATCAGCAAAACAAATCCCAATTCCGCGGACAATCTGAGGATTAACCCCCTGCGAAATTATCATCTGCTCGTTTGCTCCAAGAGCCCCCATGGTAAGTCCCAAATCAGTGTGAAAAAACAAGTCCAAAAGAGCCTTCAAAATGATGATAAAAATTACCAGGAAAATCAAAATCCCTGTTTCCGAAGGAATAGCCTGGAAATGCCCTTGAAAATAATTCGTAATTTTAGAAAAAGTCGTTTCCAGGCGAAGAAAAGAAATGTTTGCCCTGTTGGACATAATCCTAAGATTTACCGAGTAGAGCATTGTCATCATCAAAATTCCTGCTAAAAGGTCTGGGACGCGGAGTTTTGTGTAAAGCAAAGTTGCCATTAAGCCGGCTAAGCACCCACCTGCAAATGCAATAAAAATTCCGGCAACTGGCGTTAAACCCTTGGTTAGGCAGGCGGCTAAGATGCAGCCACCCATGGGAAATGCACCGTCTACTGTCATATCGCAAAAGTTCAAGGTTCGGTAGCTTACAAAAAGCCCCAAAACCATAATGCCGTATATCAAACCTTCTATCAGAATTGTTTCAATCATGACTATTTTCCTTCTCGGAGTTTTCCGTTTTCGATGATGTAGGTCGCCTGGGCCAAATATTTTTCTGGGATTGTGATTCCGCAGTTTTTGGCAGCGTCCAGGTCAAACAAAAGGTCAGAATCTTCTGGCTTTGTCATAAAACGAACTGGGATTTCGGCAGGCTTTTTGCCATTTAAGATTTCTACAACCATCTGGCCAGTTGCATAGCCTGCCTTGTAATAATTGAAGCCGGAAGCCATAAAGCAGCCTCCATCTTTTGCCCCAGTAACATCACCAGAAAAAATCGGCTTTTTAGCCTTGTTGAAAACCGAAACCAAACTTGGCAGAGCCGAAAAAACCGTGTTATCAGTGGAAAGATAAATTCCGTCAACCCGGTCAACAATCGCCTCGGCAGCCTGCTTTACTTCCGAAGAATTGGAAATAGACTGAGTAACCAACTTTAATCCAGCTTCCTGGCAGCCTTTTTCCACAAGATTTAAAGCCGAAACCGAATTATCTTCGCTGGCTGTGTAGATATAGCCCAGAGTTTTAATCCCTGCGATTTCCTTGAACAATTTGATATGCTCGTTGGAAGGCAATTCATCAGACATACCTGTCACATTTCCCTGGCCGTGATCCAAAGTCGTTACAAGGCCGGCACCGAGAGGGTCTGTTACAGTTCCAAAAACTACCGGCGTTGTTTTGAGAGTGTTTGCTAGGGCAATAGCGATTGGGGTGGCAATTCCGACAGCAACATCAACTTTTTCATCTTTGAACTGACTTGCAATCTGGTTGGCAGTGTTTACATCACCGTTGGCATTTTGTAAATCATAAGAAACCTTGAAGCCTGCATCGTTAATTGCATCCATGACGCCACGTTCAACATCGTCAAGAGCGACGTGCTGGGTAATTTTTGCAATTCCGATTTTAATTTTTTTTGATTTTGGCTTTTTAGCAGCAAAAACCGACGAAAGGCAGAGAACTACAGCCAAAGTGATTGTGATTATTTTTTTCATAAGAACTCCTTAAAAAACACCGCGTTAGCGAGATTTTGTTTTTACAAAGCTTTGTTTCTATTTGTAGTAACAGGTATACAGTTAAGTTTTGTTTCTGTCAATAGAAACAAAGAAATTTCTCGAAAAAAATTAAAACCTCCGGAAATTTTCACTTCCGGAGGTTTTAATTAAAAGTAACTATTCAAAATCGTCATTCCGGCCTTGTTCCGGAATCTCTTTTCAAAAATAAAAAATCTGTCTTTTAATCAGCAAAAAGCGGGGTAGAAAGATATTTATCACCATTATCCGGCAAAAGCACAACAATATTTTTCCCCTCACTTTCCGGTCGTTTAGCCACATCAATAGCTGCCTTTATAGCTGCTCCCGACGAAATTCCGACCAAAAAACCTTCCTTATGACCAGTCAACTTGCCAAATTCAAAAGCATCCTCATTTTCTACCGCGATAACTTCATCATAAACCTTGGTATCCAAAACTTCCGGCACAAAACCAGCCCCAATTCCCTGGATTTTATGAGGGCCAGCGGTTCCTTTAGAAAGAACTGGGGAAGTGGCAGGTTCAACCGCAACAATTTTTACCCCAGGATTTTTAGATTTAAGATATTTTCCAATTCCTGTGATTGTACCGCCAGTTCCAACCCCAGCAACAAAATAATCAACCTTGCCATCAGTATCTTCCCAAATCTCAGGGCCAGTCGTTGCAATGTGGGTGGCAGAATTATCAGGATTCACAAATTGACCAGCAATCCAAGAACCCGGGATTTCTTTTGCCAGTTCATCAGCCCTGTCGATAGCACCTTTCATCCCCTTTGAACCTTCAGTTAAAACGACTTCTGCCCCATACCCCTTCATAATCTGCCGACGTTCAACAGACATAGTTTCCGGCATAACAATCACAACTTTATAACCACGGGCAGCAGCTACAGAAGCAAGCCCAATTCCAGTATTTCCAGAAGTCGGCTCGATAATCGTAGCACCCGGCTTCAATTTCCCAGATTTTTCGGCCTGATCAATCATATTTTTGGCGATACGGTCTTTTACACTTCCAGCCGGATTAAAATATTCCAGTTTTGCCAGGATTTTTGCCTTAAGACCATATTCCTTTTCGATGTGAGTAAGCTCCAGCAGCGGAGTGTGACCAATCAGCTGATCAATAGAAGTGTAAATTTTTGACATAAGTTTGCCCCCAAAAATGTTTTTTACCTATTAAGTTTGTAGGTATATCAGTTATACCACGGGGCCGGTGGTGTGTCAATTGGTGAGGTGGAGGGAGGTTTGTTAGGGAATTTGAGCAACAAAATGGTACCTACAAGCCTTCCGCCCTTCGCTAACGCTCATCGTCCTCGGCGACTGGCTTGCCGTCATTTTGGGCTTGCTTAGTTCTGGAGGGGGCGGGCTTCGCCCGCCCCCTGGTGTCAAATTTATCGCCCCCCAAGTCATCCCAGTTCTCCGCCTGCGGTCGACTGCTACGCAGGGGCTCCACGCCTGGTGGCCGTTTTTCTTACGGGGCGGACGATTTTTCACCCCATTTTTCAAAAATT
>CAZGDL010000101.1:0-7274 GCA_964525075.1 uncultured Treponema sp. | reverse complement strand
GTACACCTTTCAACTTTCACTTTTTCACACTATAATTTACCTTATGTCTTACGAAGTAACAGCTACCAGAAGACGTCCTCAACAATTTGATGATTTAGTTGGTCAGGAATTTGTTGCAGAGACTCTCAAAAATTCGATAAAATCCGGAAAAATCGCCCACGCCTACCTGTTTGCAGGTCCTCGTGGTTGTGGAAAAACTTCGACCGCAAGGATTTTGGCAAAAGCCTTGAACTGTCAGCATGGCCCTACGGACAACCCTTGTGGCCAGTGTTCCAACTGTCAGGAAATTACAAAAGGTACTTCTCTCGATGTAATTGAAATTGATGGAGCTTCAAATAACAGTGTTGATAATATCCGCCAGATAAAAGATGAAATTCTTTTTCCTCCAAGCAATTCAAAATACAAAGTTTATATAATTGACGAAGTTCATATGCTTTCGACTCAGGCTTTTAATGCCCTGCTGAAAACTATTGAAGAGCCGCCTCCACACGTCATCTTTATTTTTGCTACAACAGAATTGCAGAAAGTTCCGGCGACAATCAAATCTCGCTGTCAGCAGTATAATTTTAGACTTGTTTCTATTGATAAGGTAAAACAGTGTTTGGCTGATGCCGCTGCCGAGTTGAATGTTCAGGCTGATGATGAAGCTTTGTTCTGGATTGCCCGCGAATCTACCGGCTCAATGCGCGACGCTTACACGCTTTTTGATCAGGTTGTAGCTTTTTCTGATGGTCACATTACTTATGACAAAATCCGCGATAAACTTGGCTTGGTTGGAATTGATCGTTTAAATGCAATTTTTGAAGCCTGTGTTCAGAGTAAAACTGATGATGTCATAAATCTTTTGGATGAATTTTTGCAGGGTGGAATTTCAATTGAACAGTTAATTTCCAACACTGCTGATTATTTGCGTAGCCTGCTTTTGATTAAGGCTGGAATCAAAAAAGAATCACTTTTGGGAAATTCTCCGGAACGTTACAGCAGCATGGTTTTGGGAGCATGGAATCCTGTGCAAATTGAAAGGGCTCTTTCTATTTATTTGCAACTTTATCGGGATATTCGATATTCTCTGTCTCCAAGATATGAACTGGAACTTGCTTTTAGCAGACTTTGCTGGATTGGTCAGTATGTTTCAAATGTTGAAGTTAAAAAGGCAATTGACGCCGCCCAGGCTTTGCTTTCCGGGGCGAGCGTGAAGGCTCCAGAGCAGGCACTTGGAAGCCCGGCAAACGGAAGCCCAGCAGGTGGTGGAACTCCAGCAGGAGGATTTACTCCTCCAAGTGCTGGGCAAACTCCAGGGCAGGCCGCTGGCACTCCGGCAGGGGCATTTTCTAGCCCGACAGGTGGTTCAGCCATCCAGGCGGGCCTTTCATCTTCCCCGGCAGGAGGATTTTCTCCATCATCACAAACATTACAAAATCCTACTGATGGCAGAACTTCAATTCCAATTCCAAACGGACTTCCCCGTCTTTCCATGTTAGACAAAACCGATGCGGAACTGGAAGAAGACTTGAGTGATGGTTCGACAGGAGAGGGGGACGCAAACCCTTTTTCTGATGGCGGTTCACTGCCGCCTGAACAAACAGTGGCTGCAAATCTTGCAGCGGGGCTTTCAAACGAGGCAGAAAAAAATGTTCGGCCGGCAGAAGTAAACGAAGCATTAAAAATCCATATTCCTCAGACAAATATGACTTCGGAAGGTGCTGTGCCGACTGTAATTATTCCAAAATCGTCAACTGGTTATACTTTTAATCCGGATAATGATGATTTTGATGCCGGTGGCGACGGCTGGTCCAATATGGACGCCCCCCCAGATGACGATTATTATCCTGATGAAAGTGATTTTGCCGAGCAGGCAGAAAATGCCTATGAAGCTGCAAATCAAAATGATAAGAATGAAGCCCCAGTCCAACTGAACGACACTTTTACGACTGCCAGTGGTCAGGTTTTAACTGTGGCCCAGCTTAGGGGCAGTGTGATGGCCTCTCTGTCTATAAATGATGGTTTTGCGGCCGCAAATCTGGAAGAAACAGGAATTTGGACCGTAACTTCTGATGCAGTTGCCACAACTGTTGAAGATTCTTATGATTTGCAGCTGATACAAAGAAAACTCCCTGTGATAGAAAGAGAGATTTCGGCTGTTTGTGGCAAAGATATGAAATTCAGTGTCAGCTTGAAAGAAAATAATCAGCAGATAAATAAAGAACCAGTAAAAATACCACACCAAGTGGAAATTCTGGTAAATACTTTTAAAGGCACAATTGTTGCCGGGAAGATGTAAAATGAATCCTTTTGATTTATTAAAAAACACTCAGGCTATAAAGGAACAGTCTGAAAAACTTCAGAAAGAACTTGCAGAAATTACTGCTGAAGGTTCTTCTGGCGGAAAAATGGTGACAGTAACTTTGAACGGAAAATTTGAACTTCTAAAAATCAAACTTGATCCTATTTGTGTTGATAATCGTGATGTTCAGATGTTGGAAGATTTGATTGTTGCTGCCCATAAAAATGCCATGGATAATGTGCAGGAACTGATGAAGTCAAAATCACAATCTCTTTTGGGCGGATTGGATTTAGGAAAACTTGGTCTTTAATAGTGGACTTTGACAGATGAATGCTTTTGATGAATTGACAGCTAATTTTTCGCGACTTCCAGGAATTGGAAAAAAATCTGCGGTGAGAATGGTCAACTGGCTTTTAAAACAAGACCAATCTTACGTAAAAAGATTTGCCCAGAACCTTGGAACTTTGCAAGAAAAAATAAAGCCTTGCTCAATTTGCGGAAATTGGACGGAAATTGACCCCTGCCCAATTTGTTCCGACCCTTTGCGTGATAAATCTCAGATTTGTGTTGTGGAGCAGCCCCAGGATGTTTCCACAATCGAAGCCTATGGCGAATACAAGGGACTTTATCACGTTCTCGGAGGATTGATTAAGCCCCTGGAAGGCATTGGTCCTGTCCAACTTTCAATTCAGCCTTTATTAAATAGAATTAAAAATGGTGATATAAAAGAAATCATCCTTGCAACAAACCCAACTGTTGAAGGTGATACAACTGCCTTATATTTAAACAAAGTGATTTCGGAGTTACAGTTTATTTCATTACCAAAAGTTACAAGGCTCGCTACAGGAATTCCTGTTGGTGGAGATCTTGAATACATTGACAAACGGACTTTGAGTTTAAGTTTCAGAGGAAGAGCTTCAATGTAATAGGGGAAATACCTTAATTTTTAAGGCAAAATCCCTTATATCCACGCAATATCAAAAAAAACGTGGACAAATTTGATTTTCTTAGTTATCATTAACATTGGTAATAAAAGAAAATAACTTGTAAGAGGTATAACGAAATGGAATCTAACAATTCGATTGTGACTGGATTTGATAACGACAAAGATGATTCTTTAAAGATTACTTTACACAAGATTCCTGGTGTCGAAAATAGTTGTATGGTCGTACTTGAAGGCTATATAGACACTTACAATTCGTCCTTCTTTCAGAAACAGCTTACAAAAGTAATTGGAGCTGGTTATTTTAATTTACTGTTTAACTGCGGTGCACTTTCTTATGTTTCTTCTACAGGTCTTGGTTCATTTACAATCTTGCTTAAGATGGTAAAAGTTAAGGGCGGAGACATTGTTCTTTCTGAAGTACAAGAAAAGGTTGCAGAAGTATTCCAGATTTTGGGATTTTCACAGTTCTTTAATTTAAAAGAAACTACTGAAGAAGCAATTGAGTACTTGCGTCATGACAGCGATAAATCTACAGAAAATGTTTTCCCTAAATTGCTGACATGTCCTTCTTGTGGAAAAACAGTTCAGGCTTCTAGAGCTGGACGTTTCCGCTGTACAAATTGTAAAGCAATTATCACAATCAGTGAGCAGGGTGATATTTTCTTAGGCTAGACTTATCAAACTGTGATTTTGTTGGGAAATAAAAAAAGCTCTTCATTGCGAAGAGCTTTTTTTTATGCCTGTGATGCACTGCTTACTGCAATGCATCGACACATTTTACTAGCGGAGCAAAGAAAGTACATTCTGGCTAGACTGATTTGCCTGTGAAAGCATTGCTGTACCTGCCTGAGAAAGTACGTTTGCACTTGTGAATTTAACCATTTCTTCAGCCATGTCTGTATCACGGATGCGAGATTCAGAAGCCTGGAGATTTTCTGCACCAATATCAAGACCTGTAACTGTCTTTTCGAGGCGATTCTGGTATGCACCGAGGTCAGCACGCTGCTTGTTAATCTTCATCAAAGCTTCATCCAAAGTTCCGATTGCACGGTTAGCTTCGTCTGGAGTTTCCAAAGACATAATTGATTCATCACCAATGTTGCGGAGACCGAGAGCTGTAGCAGACATTGTTCCAATGTAAACCTGTGTTCTCTGATCCATGTTTGCACCGATATGGAACCACATAGAACCTGTAACAACGTTGTCGCCTGTTGGACGAGCAAAACGTCCTGTCAACATATTCATACCGTTGAACTGAGCAGAAGAAGCAATGCGGTCAACTTCAGCAATCAAAGATGAAACTTCAACCTGAATCTGCATACGGTCTTCTGAAGAATAAATACCGTTTGAAGACTGAACAGCCAATTCACGGATACGCTGAACGATGTCAGTTGTTTCCTGCAAATAGCCTTCTGTTGTCTGGATAAAAGAAATACCATTCTGAGCGTTTGTAGAAGCCTGGTTCAAACCGCGAATCTGTGCACGCATTTTTTCAGAAACTGCGAGTCCAGATGCATCATCACCAGCACGATTAATTCTCATTCCAGAAGAAAGTTTTTCCATTGATTTCTGCTGGCTGAGGTCCTGAATTCCCTGGGAACGCTGAGCGAACATAGCACTCATATTGTGATTAATAACCATAATAATCTCCTTAAAATTGGTTAGTAATTAAGATAAAACACATGGTGGGCTTTAAAACCACGACGTGGTTTATCTTTTGGGTTTCCACCACCCTTATATTTAATAAATCGGAATTTGGGAAAAATTGTTTAGAACTTTTTGAAAAAAAAATTGTTTTTTTTGGGGGATGGGGGAATTATGGGGCAAGTTTTTTTATATTTTAAGATGATGACAATGTGGATATAATGAAGATATGGATTATTTACTGTTGGGGGCTGCAGTTTGCGTGATTGTGGCTTTAATTTGCTGGTATGTAAGATATAGTCAAAAATCCGGCGAAAAAAAATCATCAAAAACAACAAAAAAACAGATGCAGGCGGTAAAATGCCCTCTCTGCGATTCCAGCCTTTTTGTTGGCGAAAAATTGGTGTCGAAAGTTTACCGTCCAATGAATGTTCCGGACCAGTTGATGACAATTTGGGGCTGCCCTCATTGTTTTCCAAAAAAAGAAGCGGGGTTAAAGCGGATTTGTCCTGTTTGCCATAAGGAAGTGGCTCAAGACCAAAGTTTGACAGCCAGACTTTTTAATAAAAACCTTGGAAGAAAGCACGTTCATGTGGTGGGCTGTTCAAATTGCCACAGGCCAAGGGCTAGGTGATTTAGGAGGGGGAGGCTTCCCTCTCCTAAATGTCTTCACCTGGTCAAAAAGTCTACCGATTTTTCGATGAATTTCCACTGGTCTGGGGCGTCAAAATGTTCAATTGCAAAATAGCCGGGATAATTTTGTGCGGTCAGGTCTTTTATCAGTTTTGCTATAAAATCAGCAAAAATCCCTTGTCCTACAGGCGGACATCTAAAATCGCCTTCGCGGTCTTTACAGTGAACGTGGGCTATGTAAGGTTTTAGCAAATCATAAGCCTGAAAAACATCTTCTTTGGAATAAAGAAAATTTCCTGTGTCAAAAGTGAGTTTCAGGCCGGGAATATTTTTGAACCACCACAAAAGTTGATTTGCATGAGAACAAGGGGAAGTCCAAAAATCATAATCTTCAAAAGTGACCGCGACATTTTTTTGAACAGCGTAATCACAAAGATTTTTCATTTGAGATTTTGCATTTTGAATTGCGGGACTTTCGTCCATCAGTTTGGCTACTTTTTGATAATCCTTGCAATCAGAAAAATTCTGTGCTTCCTTTTCAGATAAAAAACCTGGAATAACGAGGATTTTTTTTGCAGCAACTTTGCAGGCAGTGTCGACGTGGAGGCGGGCTTTTGCAAAATCATCAGAAAAATCATCATCAAAATCATCAGAAAAATTATCAGCCACACTTGGGACGGTTCGCGTAGAGTTGGATTTTTCATCAGCATTTTTGACAAAATAGTGGGTTTCGTAAATGCAGGAGATTTTTAGGTCGGAAGCCTGCAACAAATCCAAAGTTTCTGGATGTTGCAGTAAATATGAAAGATTGATTTCGACGGCTTTGACCCCAATTTGAGAAATATGGGCGAGAATTTCCGAAAGAGATTTCCCAGTCTGTTCCTGAGCCTGGAGAATGTGATCAAAAAAAACTGAAAGCGAGATATTTTTGTTTGCCATATTTATTTGACCTCAATGCAGTTTAGAGGGATTTTTTTGCGGTCGGGATTATAACACCAGTCAGCCCCATTTTTAATTATTTGGCGGATTTCGTCCATGTAGTAAACCGGATATTCTTCGTGTCCCGGCTGAAAATAAAAGATTTTGCCAAGTCCACGAGTCCAAGTACAGCCTGAGCGGAAAACCTGGCCTCCAGAAAACCAGCCTGTAAAAATTACATCATCGGGTTTTGGAATATCAAAAAATTCGCCGTACATTTCTTCGGCTGGGATATTTATACATTCCGGAATATTTTTGGCGATGGGGTGGGTGGGAGCCGTGCACCAGAGTTTTTCAGATTGTCCGTGTTGCCATTTCAGACTCATGCTAGTTCCCAGCAGCAATTTCATTGGTTTAGAAAAATGAGCAGAATGCAGGCCAATAAATCCCATACCGGCTAAAACGTGGTTTTGAATTTTTTTGGCGACATCATCAGAAAAATCATCCTGCTTGGCATGACTCCAAAAAATCAAAACATCGGTGTCGCAAAGAACTTGCTCGGAAAGCCCGTGGTCTTTATCAAAAAAAGTGGCAGTTTTAACGCTGTATTCGGCCGGAGAAAAAATAGACTTGAGACAATTGTGAATGCCCTGAGGGTAGATTTTACGGATTCCCTCGTATTCCTGCTCGTGAAAAAATTCGTTGTAAATCGTAATTTTAATCATAGTTTTAGTATAGTACAAAGAGGAAAAAAAGCCATCAAGAATGGCTCTGAGTGGAGGAATAAATAGTAGGAGACTTCCCCCTCCTCTTAAAATTCTATAAAATACCAGGCATGAATATAATCGT
>CAZGDL010000100.1:0-7288 GCA_964525075.1 uncultured Treponema sp. | reverse complement strand
AAACGCCGGCCCGCAACGCCCGCTTATCAAACACTCCACTTATCAAAAATATTTAACAAAGATTTAACATAAACTTCATATTCAAAAATCCAAGTAACCGTCATATTATATGTATGATTTTGAATATAATTGCCCAGATTTGTGGTTTTATCGGCGCACTTTGTCTTTTATTATTTGGAATGAATATGCTTTCCAACGGTATCCAAAAAGGGGCCGGCAGCGGATTGCAGAAACTTTTAGGAAAAATTACCGGAAACCGCTTCAAGGCCGTTTTGACCGGACTTGGCATTACCGCCATCATCCAGTCCTCCGGAGCTACAACCGTAATGGTAGTCAGCTTTGTAAATGCCGAAATTATGACCTTGCAACAGGCCATCGGCGTAATTTTTGGGGCAAACATCGGAACAACCGCTACCGCCTGGATTGTTTCTCTCTTCGGATTCAGTTTTTCCATCTCAGCCATAGCCATTCCAATTTTCGGCTTCGGCTACATCATCAGACATTTTAAGCAGTTCAAAATCCACAACTTTGCAGACTGTTTTATGGGATTTGCCATCCTTTTTATGGGCCTGGACTTGCTCAAAGAAAGCCTTGACCTGGGCGAAATTGCCACCACCGCTATGATGAAAATTGCCAACCTGGGAGTCTGGGGACTTTTACTTGGCGTTCTAATCGGCATTGTGATTACCGCTTTAATCCATTCTTCATCAGCTATGACCGCAATAGTCCTTACCATGGCGGCCAACGGTTCTTTAAGCTGGGAACTCAGTGCAGCCATCGTCCTGGGTAGCAACATCGGTTCTACAATCGACGCCGTAATGTCGGCATTCGGAGCCTCCGCAAACGCCCGCCGCACCGCCCTAGTTCACGTCATGTTCAACGTAACCGGAACCCTGCTGGCCCTCCTCTGCTTCCATCCGTTCCTAAGCCTCATAGATTTAATCGTTCCAGGAACTCCAGCCGAAGATCCTACTACCCATATTTCCATGCTCCACACAGTTTTTAACTTGTGTGCAACAATAATCTTCCTGCCATTTATCAATCAGATTGCAACTTTGACTACAAAAATCATCAAAAATAATGATAAAGACACAGAACACTACACCCTGCCAGCCATTCTTCCAAATTCTCACGTTTCTGCCGATGTTTACATTTTCCAGATTCAAAAAGAAATTTCCAAAATGTCTGCCAAGATTATGGAAATGCTGGACGACATTTGTAATTCCATCATCAACACAAAAGAAAAAGTTGTTGATGACGCCATGCAAAATACCCAAAAAACCGAATCTTACATTGACGAAATGAATATAGCAATCACCCACTTTTTGCAGCATTGTTACCGACTGCCAACCGCCAACCAACAGGATCGCCACACATTTTTGCGACTTACAAATATCACCGATTCTCTGGAAAACCTTAGCGACGAATGTTGCTCTCTCATGCACACCCTGCAAAAATACGTTAGCGACGAAAATCTGAGCCAAAAACGCCTCAAAGAAATTTCTGATTATGTTGAGTCGGTTAGGATTTTCTATGAACAGGTTTGTACATTTTTTGCCCTGGGCATTTCAAACGACCAGAAAGAACAAAGCGAACTTTTGGAACAGCAAATTGATTCAAAAAAGAAGGAACTCAAAAAAGCGTCACGAAAACGCCTGGAAAATGGTGGGGACGCAAAAGCCGAACTCCAATACATCGATATGGTTCGCAAAATCGAACGCGCCGGCGACTGCGTTTATGATATTGTTCAAGCGGAACTCAGTTCGTAGATTCGTCACTCCCCGGACTTGCCCCGGGGACTTAGATTTGCCATCACCCCGGACTTAATCCAGGGGTCAGGCTTTCGCGTCATTCCGGACTCGTTCCGGAATCTCAAGTTCCACGTCATTCCGGACTCGTTCCGGAATCTCATATCCCTCAGCAAAAACTAATAATTTTCTGCCGAAATTTCAAAATAACTTTTTGGGTGGGCACAAACAGGACAAACTTCCGGAGCCTTTGTTCCCACAACAATGTGGCCACAGTTGCGACATTCCCAAACTTTCACTTCACTCTTTTCAAAAACCGCCTGCATTTCAACATTTTTTAGAAGAGCCCGGTAACGTTCTTCGTGGCGTTTTTCAATTGCCCCAACAGCCTTGAATTTTGCAGCCAAAGCCTTAAATCCTTCTTCTTCAGCTGTTTTTGCAAATTCCTCGTACATATCAGTCCATTCGTAATTTTCGCCATCAGCTGCTGCCGCAAGATTAGCCTTGGTATCGCCAATTCCGTCCAATTCTTTGAACCACATTTTTGCGTGTTCTTTTTCGTTATCAGCCGTCTTCAAAAAGATTTCAGCAATCTGCTCAAAACCTTCTTTTTTGGCGACAGATGCAAAATAAGTGTATTTGTTTCTGGCCTGACTTTCACCAGCGAAAGCCGTCTGTAAATTTTTCTCAGTTTTAGTTCCTGCATACTTGTTTGCCATAGTTTTTCCTCCTTAGGCATTTAGGATTTTAAATTTGTGATTTTGGGATTTCCCAAAAAAAACACGCTCTATTATTGCTTAACAATGGTATTTTGTAAAAAGAAAAAAGCAGGTATGATGAAAAAAAACGTCATCCCAGGCACGTTCCGAAATCTCAGCACCCCCGTCATCCCGGACACGTTCTGGAATCTCAGAAACCCCGTCATCCCGGACACGTTCTGGAATCTCAGAAACCCCGTCATCCCGGACTTGATCCGGGATCTTATGAACGAGAGATGCTGAAATAAAAAAAAAGGATTAAAAAATGACCAACCACGAAACCGAAGAAATGACCAAAAAACAAATTTACATCATAAATAAGGAAGAAGCCTACACTTACGACGAACTGGATTTTATCAGCCAGATGATTTTGAAAAATGGAGGAAAATCCCCAAACGGCGACCAGCCCCACCTCCAGACGAACTCCACCCCCAACAGAAAAGTCCACGCCCCAACGGCAAATTCAATTCCAACAGCCACAATCACAGCGAACTCCACCGACCTGGTGACCAAATCCGCCCCCTCAACCAACAGCCAGCTCCTCCTCGACAAAATCGAAAAATTAAAATCCGCCTTAGCCCAAAACAAAACTTCCATGGCCATTTTTTTTATGCCAAAGCAGACCTTTGACCTTTTCTCCATAATTCAAGGCCAGAAAGCCATTTGCCAAATAGACCTGGAGGATATAGAGAAGATGAAAAAGGTGTTCGGGGACGCCAACCAGGGGGACGCCCCGGTGTCCAAATCCCCCGCCCCAGCAGGCAAAACGAACGCCCCAGTGGGGAAATCCGCCACCGCAGAAGCCAAATCCCCCGCCCCGGCAAACACGTTCCCCCAATCCCTCCACCTCCATCTCCAAAAAAAGCTCTCCACCCTCGCCGCCTTCCTAAAATCCGGCAACGCCGTCTGCCCTGTCCCCATTCAAGCCGACAATCTGCAAATCCTGGCTATGTAGAAAACAAAAGATTTTCATGTTATAATCGTAAGGCTTCACATAGGAGGTGTGATAAAAATTACGTCCATGTAATTTTTATCACAGCAGTTTTCCAAACATTGTTTGCAAAACTGCTTATTCAGCACCTCCTGTGCTACCGCTAACGCGGCGTTTTTATGGGAGTATTTATGTTGGAAAAAATCATAAATCTGATTTTGTATTCAGGCTTAGACAAAAAATCATTCAAGCTAATCAGAGATGATATTAATGAAGGAAACAGAAAAAATATAATTGTATTTTCCATAGTCGAAATTGTGACTTTTTCTTTTTTAATCATCATAGGACTTATCACCCAAACAAAAATCTCCAAAAACGTAAGTCTCTACATTTACTATCTAGTTGCCCTGATTTTTATTTTCGCGACAGCACTGGCTTTTTCCCAGAAATGCACAATTTTAATCAATATTTTTGTTTATATGCTGGAATTCAGCATTTTGTCTTTGGGACTTTACCTGGCCCTGGTCAAAAATCCCACCGAAAGGACAACCGTTTACCTGGGCATTTTGATGGCCCTGCCAATCATGTTTTACGTCAAACCGATAGGACTTTTCCTAACCGTTTCAATTTTTAACACCATTTATATTTGCTGGGCCCACAAAGTCCAATCCCCTGCCATTTTTCAGACAAACCTTATAAACGTTCTTACATTCGGATTTGCAAGCATCATTGCCGGCACCTACTACATGGCAACCAGAACCGGAAAATTCAATAGCGAACGCCTGAACAGGATTTTGCTGGTTACAGACCAAATGACCAACCTGGGAAACCGTCGCAGTTACGAAGAAACTTTGGAAGAATTCCGCAACGAAAAATCCCCAGTAACAATTTTTGCCTTTGACATAAACGGCCTTAAAAATATCAACGACCTTTACGGCCACAAAGCCGGCGACGAAGTTATAAAAGGAGCTGCCGACTGCATTTCTCAGGCCTTTTCCCCTTACGGAAAATGCTTCCGCACCGGAGGCGACGAATTTATCGCCATTCTCCCATTCGAATTTTCCGAAAAAAATGCACCATCCAGAGACCTACTTCTTTCAACCTTCCAGACCCTCACTCACGATTGGCGAGGCCAGCTGATTCCAAAACTTTCCATTTCCTACGGCCACGCATCTTCGTCAGACTCTTCAACAATCGACGAACTTATCACCAAAGCCGATAAACTAATGTACGCCGCCAAAGCTGCATATCACCGGACAAATGGGTAAAGGGCATCTCTGAAAATTGCAATTTTTAGAGGCAACCTAAAATAAATCGACGGACTGCCACAACCTTGCCTTAAGACAAAGCCCCTCGACAGACCGCCTTCAAAACTCCCCCAAAGCCCAAAAAACTCTCCCCGACTCTGATTCCACATCTTCCTAAAACTTCATCTTGTACTGCCAAGAAACCGGAATCGAAAGACCCGCAAAACCATCTTCATTAAAGTTTGCCCTCACCCCACTTCTAAAAGTTCCCACTCCAGTATCCAAATCAACATAAGGATAAACATTTACAGCCAGGCTGCCTTTTCCCTCTGGAATACTTTTTACAGAAGTTGAAAGAGTTGCCGAAACCACATCCGAAGCCTTGTAAGAAGCTCGCAAACCGACATAAAGAGGAAGTGCCAGACCATTTGCCCCCTCGTCCAAAACATATTCAGCCTTAGAGCCGTCCCCTTTGACCTTGTTCAAGCCAAGCTGGACATCACCATAAAGCCCCAAACCTAGATCTGCAAAATTGTAACCACCAGAAACCTGAACAGCCTGCTGAGTAGACCCCAGATAAGAAGTATTTGCATAATTGTAAGTATAGCCAGCATTCAAAGAAAGATTTTCCACAGCCAAAAGAGAAGCAAAAGCAGACAAACTTCTTGAATCCTCGGTAACGTCCTGGGCAGTAATCCCAAAACCAGCCACGTTCTCAATCTCGTAAGAAACCCCAAAGTTCAAGTTCATACGACTTTCCGAAGCCAAAGCTCCAGCCACTTTCACCCCAGCCACATTAAAAATCACGCCAGCCCCATCATTATCAATGAGTTTTCCATACTGAGTGTAATCATCGGCCGCACAAAGCCTTGCAGCAGAAATTCCATATTTTGAAAAAAAGTTATTTCCAACCGCAATTGTCACAAAATCAAAAGGCTTATAGCCAACATAACCACGAAGTCGCACACTGGCATTTTTTCCATCAGTTTTTGGAATCGAAAAATCCAGACGAACCCGCGACTCCAGTTTTTCAGAAGAAACGTCCAGCTGCACCCGGTCGCCCACATTCATTTCTGCCCTGTTAAAATCCTTATCAAAACTAAGCAAATCCGAAGCTGGCGTATTATCCGCATTTCCACCAAAAATGTTTGTTACCGAAATCGACTGAGCAAAACTTGCTACTCCAAAAGCCAATACTACCGCTGCCGAACACAATTTTTTTGTCGCTTTTTTCATAAAAACTCCTTATAAGCCACCGCCTTTCTACGACGATTTTTTATGGCTCAACCATAAGGGACAGACATTAATTTTTAATTTGGATTTTGTAAAGAAAAAGTTAGAAGTGTGTAAATTTTTAGACAGTAATTTTTATGGCGTGCCCCTCCGCCTCTGCCTGGCGGCAGTTGCTCCGGGTCGGGCTTTTCGCCATTCCGCTATCGCTCCAGCCTCCTCACACAGCCCGCCCCTGGCGTGCTGTGTTGCGGTGGCCGCCTACGGCGTGGCTACAATCCCTCACGCAAACCCACCCCCAGTTACTTCCCCCTGAAAGGATTTTCCCCAATCACCTTGCCGACCAGGTCTTTCCCCCAGTAGTCGCACAAAATGTCAAAAGCCTCCGCCTGCAATTGTGGCAGAACGACCGCCTTCAACTGAGAAAAATTATTTTCCAGATGAAAACGGCACTTAGCAAGCAGCGATTTATACTGAACCTGGGTAAAAAGCGAAGGATCTTCCTGGTACTGGGTAAAAAGCGTAACAAAAACGCCGGAAACGGAACAGACCTTTTCCCACTGAGCCAAATCCTTAATCTGGGCGTGAGAAGTTATTCCACTGTCAATCGCATATTTATAAACTTTGGAGTCAAAACCGACATATTTTTTTGCAGATTTTGCAATGTAAATATACTGCAAAAGTTCTTCGTTGCGGGTGCACCAAATTGGCGGAATATGAGAAAGGGCTTCCAGATAAGTTTCCCGCCTGATTAATTTGCCCCACAAATAGCCCATATGATGATAAGGGCTATCCGGAAGAAGAAAACCGTCCAAAATCTGATTTTCGTCCTCGCTGGCAAAAAGCTGGCCCTGGTAAACATCATTTACTTTTTTAAGGATTGCGTCCGCCAGCCTTTGATTTTTCTGCTTTTCCTGGTCAGATTGGCCACTCTGGCCAGAATTTTCGCCCCAAAAAAAGACATCCGCCTTACCGTGAACAATGTCCGCCCCACTTTCAACTTGTTTTTGCCAGAGATTTTCCAAAGCGTCGGGAAGCAGTAAATCATCACTATCCAAAATAGTAATAAACTCCCCGCGGGCCGCATAAACGGCGGTACGACGAGCTTCTACCAGCCCCTTATTTTCCTGGTGCTGGATAAATTCAAGTGGGATTTTTTTGCCTTTCTTAAAGTCGTGGATTATTTTTTTTGTCGCAGGATTATTACTACCATCATCCACAAGGATAATTTCGTAATCAGAAAAAGTTTGATTTGCTACAGAATCCAGGCAGGAGAGCAAAAATTCCTCTGTATGGTAAACCGGAATACAAACCGAAATTTTTGCTAACCCGCCCTTTTTGGTAAAAAACATTTGCAATTAGTAGTTGTCTGTA
>CAZGDL010000099.1:4726-7374 GCA_964525075.1 uncultured Treponema sp. | reverse complement strand
GAAAAATTTCAGGCAGACAAGGCTTTTTCTTTTGAGGTCAAAGGCCAGAGGCTGGGCGGAAAAGTTCTGGAATTGCACAATATCAGTAAGAATTTTCCAAAGGGATATGTCGGGGCCGAGGCGACGGAAAAAGAAGGGCAAGGTGATGACCGCGCCCTCCCAGGTGATGGAACCGCCCCTCAAGGTGATTTTTCCACCACCCAGGGCAATTTCCCCACCACCCAAGGAAAATCCCCAGCCTCCCAGGGCAATCCCCATACCCCACCGCAATCCACATTCTTCGTCCCTGTTATCCGCAATTTTTCCTACGTCTTTACAAAAGGCCAGAAAATCGGGATTTTTGGCGACAACGGGTCGGGAAAATCGACATTTTTGAACATTGTTACAGGAAATCTCAAGCCGGACACCGGCACGGTCGAAGTCGGCCTCAACACAAAATTTGGCTACTACACCCAAAATCCGGTTTTCAAAGACACCAGCCTGACCGTTTTGGAATACATCAAAGAAACAGCCGAGCACATGAAAATGGGCCAAGGTGGCACAGAAGTTTCTGCCGCAAAATTCCTGGAAGAATTCGGTTTTGAAGGCAAAATTCAACATTCGCCGGTTTCCACACTGAGCGGTGGCGAGCGAAAACGCCTTTTTTTGGTCCGCCTGCTCTTGGAAAATCCAAATTTTCTGATTTTGGACGAGCCAACCAACGATTTTGACATTTTCACGATGAATATTCTGGAACAATTCCTCATGAACTACCAGGGCTGCCTGCTTTTGGTCAGCCACGACCGCTATTTTATGGACAAAACCGTCGACAGCCTTTTCATTTTGGAAGAAGACGGCAACATTTCGGGCTTCGTTGGAAAATGCAGCGAATATATTGAGTTACGAGAAGAAATGAAGAAGGAGGGGGAGAATAAGGAGGGTGAAGCGACGTTTTGTCCTCCATTGTCTAATCGAGGACAAAACTCGGGAGTGAGCAAAGCTCACGTATTTCCCTCCTCGCTCCAGAGCGCTTCGCGGTCTTCCGCTACCCCCTCTGCAGGGGCAAAAAATCCGCCATCAGAAAAAAATACAACTAGCAAAGACGCCTTTAATTCCTCTGACCCCGGCCCCCGCAACGCCCCCGAAACAAGTTCTGCTAATCAGCCTGGCAAAAAACAAAGGCTCACCTACAAAGAGCAAAAAGAATTTGAAGCCCTGGACGCAGAAATCCCACAATTGGAAGCTGAACAAAAAGACCTGGAAAATCAAATGTCGTCATCGGACTTTGCAACGGTACAAAAAGCTGGTAACCGCTACAAAGAAATCACAAAACTTTTGGAAGAAAAATATCCTCGTTGGGAAGAACTGGCGGAAAGAGCCTGAGTTTAAGGAAAATCCTAGTTCTCTCTGATTGCCCGCTTTACATCATCAAAAGTAAAGTCTGGCCGCCCTTCCTGGCTTGCAATCAGGGCCGCTCGGTTTAAAACGCTTTCGATTTTTGCACAAGAAAATCCGTCAAAAGTTTTTACAAGCAGGGAATTTGTACAATCCTGGGCTGGACTTTTTCCCCGACAATACATTTCTACAAGTTTTGCTCTGTCATCAGCATTTGGATAAGGCACTGTAAGTTTTGCATCAAAACGACCTGGCCGAATCAAAGCAGGGTCCAGAGCCTTGATTGAGTTTGTAGCTGCAATCACCAAAACCCCTTTGGTAGGTTCAAAACCATCCAACTCATTCAAAAGAGCGGTAACAATTCGGGTATTTTCGGTTTCCAAGGCAGAGCCAGAATAATTTCTTGTAGTTCCAATTCCATCAAACTCATCAATAAAAACAATACAAGGGGCTTTTCGTCGGGCTTTTTTAAACAAAAGTTTTACTTTCATAGGGCCAATAGCCATAAACATAGATTCAAAATCCGTTGCCTTGGCAGGAATAAAATTCACCTTAGCTTCGCCAGCCAAAGCCTTGGCAAAAAGAGTTTTACCATTACCAGGAGCCCCTTCCAGCAAAATCCCCTTTGGCATACGCAAGCCTTTTTTTGCGTAGTCCTCAGGATTTTTCATAATCTTCATCACCTGGGTCATATCTTTTTTCAGATTTTCCATACCGACAATGTCATCAAACTTAACGCCGGTTTTGTGCATAACCTTAAAAGAATTGGGCCCAATAAATTTGCGGAAGGCAAAAAGGATAATCCCAATAAAAATGACATAAAAAATTACATCAAAAATTGTGGAAAGGATTTCTCCTCCATCTTTATTTACTTTCACAGTAACGTCATTTTTCAAAAGTTCTTCTTTAAGTGTCGGGGAATCAGGATTTACCGTCTCATAACGGGTTTTATCATCACCATTTTTTGTAAAAACGATTTTATCATCAGAAAAAGTTGCAGTAGCAATATTTCCGCCGGCAACATCATCATAAAAATCAGAATAAGAAACAACTTGGGCTTTAGAAGCAAAAGAATCATAAGCAAAATAACCTGTGGCCACAAGCAAAAGAGCAAGGACCAGAGTCAAAAATAATTTTTTATTACGCATAATTTAAATATAGCAAAAATGATTGCAAAAGGGGAAAAAAAAGGGAAAAGTTCTAAGACTTTTCCCTGTGGTTTTTAATTTTTAATTTGTTGTACTTGTCACAAAACTTTCGGCCTTGGCAAAATC
>CAZGDL010000099.1:0-4626 GCA_964525075.1 uncultured Treponema sp. | reverse complement strand
TTTTTAATTTTTAATTTGTTGTACTTGTCACAAAACTTTCGGCCTTGGCAAAATCATCAATTTTGATAATTCTTGTTCGCCAGTATTCGGCTTCGCTTTTTGTTGTGTAAGGTCCAACTCGAACCCTGTAGAAAAGTCTACCTTTATTATCCTTGAAAGTGAAAATATCAGCCGGGATTTTGTTTTCATCAAGAATTGAGCGGGCATTTTCGGCAGTTTTTTTGTTTCCGTAAGCTGCAACTTGTACCCAGAATTGAGTTTTTTTAGCTTCGGTTTTTGGAGCCGATTTTGTAGCAGTTTTTGTGCTTGTAGATTTTGTCTGAACTGTAGTCTGCTTTTTTACCTGACTTTGTGCAGGAGCCTTTGTTTCCTGATCTGGAGCTTTAATTTCAGTTTTAACAGAAGCCGGGCTCTGAACTCCTTTAGCTTCAATGCTTGCTTCTGGAGTAGAAGTTGGAACATTTACCGTAATATTAATATTCTGTGGCTGGCTTTCTTTCAGGATTTCCTGTTTAAGAGAATTCATATCGATTGTAGTGCCAGTCGAAGAATCTGATTTTGGCATTTCGTAAACTGTAGCGTTATCAGCAAGAACTACCAGGTCGTTAGTTTTTACTCCGTTTTCTGGAGGCAAAGCAAAAGTCCCTTTATCACCAGGATTATTTACGTTATTTTCTGCAGGAGGATTAATCCAACCATTATTTGTGTTTTTATCAACAGGCGAAACACTTGCAACTGCAGGGTTAGGATTTTTTGCTGGAGAATACATAATTCCGGCTGCTCCCAGCACAACTAACAAGAAAGCGCCAACTGCGGCGATAATCCATAAAGTTTTCTTCTGTTCCATAAAATATTCCTCTTTGCACCGATTTTTGCAATTTTATCGGCCACCTTATTCAAAATATCGGAACCTGGGAAAAATCCTTTAGTATTTTTTTAGAGAAGTTCTAAAAACTTTTAAAATCTTCTAAAAATTGCAGGATTTAAGGGGGAAGTTTGAAGGTGAGTCAGTTTTTTCTTCAATTTTTGATGATGATAATGGGGATTTTTGTGATTTTATATTCGCGGTAAAGATTTTTTTGGCTCATAAAACGGCGGATGATTTGTTTTACTGGCAACCCATCTCTTTTTTTTGCCCTGAAAAATCGTTTTAAAGTCGGGGCTTTTACGTAAATGATTTTTTGACATTTGGCCAGGATTTCTGGGGTCTTGTAAAGAACAGTCGCATTTATGATGACTTTTTTATTCTCCGCAATAAAGTCCTCTACCATTTTTGTGATGATAGGATAGACAATTTCTTCCTGCTTTTTCATTAAATCCGGGCGGGCAAAAAGAAGTTGGCCCAAAGCCCGGCGATCAATTTTGCCCTGGGGCTTTGTGAGCAAAATCCCCACCTCCGCCGCAAAGCCCGAGAAGGTCTGGGTAATTTTTTCGGCGGCCTGGTCTATGGCAACGTGGACTAGGAGATCTGCGTCAACAGAAGCCCAGCCAAGTTTTTCAAACTGGGAGCTGACATAATTTTTGCCAGAAGCCATTTTGCCAGTAACGGCAATGACATTCAGGCCATCAAGCTGATGACTGGAAGAAATATCCTGGATTTTTGAAATCACCTTGTTCATTTTTTAATGAAATTCTCCCCAGTTTTTGCCGTATTCTACGCTGACTCTGAGAGGCACGGTAAGTTTTACCGCATTTTCCATTTTATCCTTAATCAATGCGATGGTTTCTTCTATTATTTTACCATCATCAGGACACTCAAAAATCAGCTCATCGTGAACCTGGAGCAAAAGTTTTGCAGGACTGTTTTTGGCTTTCAGTTCTTCGGCAACGCCAACCATAGCCATTTTTACGATGTCTGCAGCAGAACCTTGAATAGGAGTGTTTTTTGCAACCCTTTCTGCGGCCGATTTTTCAATCTTATTTCTGCTGTTGATGTTCAAAATTGGACGACGACGGCCCAAAATTGTCTGGGCATATCCCTTTTCTTCCGCCTGGGTGATAACCCCTGCCATAAAAGCCGACACCGAAGAATAGGTCTTAAAATACATTTCTATAAAATTTTGAGCCTGGGTTCTGGAAATCCCAAGGTCTTTTGCAAGACTGAAAGCCGACATTCCGTAAATTACCCCAAAATTGATTGTTTTGGCGGTTCGCCTCATTTCTGCGGTAACGGCTTCGGGAGCAACTCCGTAAATCAGAGCGGCAGTTGCCTTGTGAACGTCCCGCCCGTCAATAAAGGCCTGGCACATATTCTGGTCGCCAGATAAATGGGCCAGAACGACGAGTTCAATCTGGGAATAATCGGCAGAAATCAAAACTTTGCCTTGCGGGGCGGTAAAAGCCCCACGAATGCGACGGCCAGCTTCCGACCGGACAGGAATATTTTGCAGATTTGGCTCTCGGCAGGAAAGACGGCCGGTTGCAGTGCCAGTTTGGACAAAATCGGTGTGAATTCGCCCCTGAGAATCAACCAGTTTTGGAAGACTTTCTACATAAGTTGACTGGAGTTTTGCCATTTCCCGGTATTCCAAAATCATTTTTGGAACAGCGTCCAAAAGCGAAAGTTCTTCCAGCACCGAAGTATCTGTCGAGTAGCCGGTTTTTGTTTTTTTGCCGGGTTTTAATCCTCTTTCTTCAAATAAAACTGTCTGCAGTTGTTTTGGAGAATCGATATTGAATTCGTGGCCAACTTCCTGGTAAATGGCTTTTTCGGCAGTTTCCAGCCCCTGGCTCAGTTCTTTGCTATACGCTTGCAAATTTGCAGTGTCCAAGTGGATTCCGGTGAGTTCCATTTTTGTCAAAATCGGCAAAATCTTCATTTCAAGGGATAAAAGACCTTCCATCTGAGACTTGTCACGGTTTTGAGATTCTGCATCCCACTTTTCTTGCAACTTTTTGTAAAGCTGGAAGGTAAAATCAGCATCTTCGGCTGCATAAGGATAAGCAGTTTCGAGCGGAATATCAGCAAAAGTCTGACCTTTTGGAACAATATCCTTAAATTCAAGACCTTTGAGTCCCAGCAAAGTTTCGCCAAGATATTCAAGACTGTAGGATTTTTTGCCCTGTCCTTCAGGATTTAAAAGCCAGGCCAAAATCATCGTATCTACCAGATTAAGATTTAAAAGTGAATAATCAAAATCTGATGTATGACGGATTTTTTTAAGCTGATTTAAGAAAATCTTTAAATCGAACTTTGCATTGTGCATGATGATTTTGACACCTGGGGCAGTAAAAAGCCTGATAAGTTCAGATAAAGCGTCAGCTTCTTCTATATAGTCAGTCTGATTAAAGAGATCGGTTGCCTCTTTTTGAATCGGAACATAAACCGCCTTGCCATCTTCATAACAAAGACTAAAACCAAGCATATTTGCGGAAATTGTGTCCAGGCCGTCAGTTTCGGAATCGTAAGCGACGGTTTTTGCTGCAATAGCCTGGTCAATGTAAGTTTTGAGTTCAGAAAGATTTGTGATTGGGCGGTAGTTTGACCGGTCGTTTTCTTTGACTTCGAGAAGGGGATGGTCGGTGGCAGAATTTGACTCGGTGGAAGCAACCCCCTCAGTGGAAGCGGAAGCCCCGGTGTCGGAAACAGCCTCCCCAGCGGAGACAGAAGCCCCCCCAAGCCCTAGTTCCGCATAAGATTTCGCAACCGCAAAGGCTTCAAAGCCTTTGAGTAAATCGGCAGCGGAAGCAAAATTGTAAACAGACCGACTAGGCTGACCGTCGCGACTGGCATTAAGGGCAGAGTCAATTTCCTGGCAGGGAACAGAATCACAAAGCCGAACAAGTTTTTGGCTAAAATAAGCATTTTCCTTGCCGTCAATCAGTTTTTTTTGCATAGCCCCTTTTATTTCATCAATGTGGGCGTAAATTCCGTCCAAATCCCCATAATCACCCAGAAGTTTAGCCGCAGTTTTCGCACCAATTCCAGCGACCCCAGGAATATTATCAGCAGTATCACCACAAAGCGAAAGTAAGTCCAAAAGCTGGGCCGGTTCAACCCCCCATTCAGCCTTTACCCCATCAGAACCAGTAACCTTCCAGGTAGAAGCCCCAGTTTCAGGCTTTAAAATTTGGGTAGACTGGCTCACAAGCTGCATCAAATCCTTATCACCAGAAAGAATCCGGCAAGTCCGGCCCTCTTCCTGACATTTTTTTGCAACAGTCGCGATAATATCATCAGCTTCATAACCATCACACTGCAAAACCGGAACGCCCAGGGCAGTCAAAATATCACAAATCCAGGGAATTTGAGCGTGCAAATCGTCCGGAGTTTTGTTGCGGGTAGCCTTGTAATCCTCATACATCTGATGGCGGAAAGTTTTAGTTTTGGAATCCATGGCGGCAAGCAGGCAGCCAGGTTTGTAATGCTGAAAAATATAGTGAAGATTTCTAAAAAATCCGAAAAGCCCCGAAATATTTTCGCCCTTGGAGTTTGTCAGCGGCCGATTAATAAAAGCAAAATAGCAGCGGAAAATAAGCCCGTAGCTGTCCAAAATATAAACTGTTTTGTCGTCAAATTTGTTGTCTGAGTTCATAAGAATATTTTAACAAATTCAGGGAAATTTAGCCACCTAGTCACCTTCCGCGGCTCCCTAACACTCGGCCTTCTCGGGCTCCTGTCGGAGC
>CAZGDL010000098.1:5875-7454 GCA_964525075.1 uncultured Treponema sp. | reverse complement strand
GATTTTCTTCTGCAATGTCAGGATTTTTTCCATAGATTTCTTCCCACTTTGAAAGATGAGTATCTAAAACAGTTGCAAGGTCGCTGGAAGATTCATATTTATTCCCATTAAAGTCAAAATAAAACACCGGATATTTTATCCAGTCTTTTTCTAGCTCGCTGATTTTGAGTCCTGAAAAAAGTTCTTTTTTGCCTTCAAAATATGCTCTCATTGTAGAAAGCAAAAGGCTTTTACCAAAACGGCGAGGGCGACTCAAAAAATACTGGCGGCCTTCATTTGCGAGACGATAAATAAATTCTGTTTTGTCGACATACAAAAAGTTTTCTTTTCTAAGTGTTTCAAAACTTTGTACACCGATTGGAAGTTTTCGAATATTCATAGGGGGATTTTAACATAAAAATATGGATAATGACATCGCTAAAAAATCATTTTCAATGCTTTTTTAGCGATGTCCGCGAGTTTTAATTCGTTGATATAGCACGAATTAAAACGTCGCATTTTCAAAGTTGCCTCTAAAAATTGCAATTTTTAGAGGCTCCCATAAATGAATATCTTTGAGAAAATCCCTAAAATTGCAATTTCCAAAACTTCCTATTATAATCTCCGAAAAATCATACAAGGCTTTTTTATGGCGGAATTTGTTTCGACTTTTATTACGGGTTTTCAAAATATTGTGGCTAAGGATTTGCCTGGCCGGCTTTCGGGGGTCAAAATTCTTTCGATTTTTGATGGGCTGGTTCATTATCAATATGATGGGAACTCGCGGGATCTGGAAAAAATCATTTATTTTAATAATACTTTTTTTGTTTTGAAGACCTGGGGTGGAACAACTGGGGGTAGGACTGGCAACTCTTCTGGCAGGGCTCTGAATTTTCCTTCGATGGTGGGCTCTGTCGCTAGTGAAAAAAAATATTTTTTAATCAATAAGGGGACTTTTCGGGTTCGCTTTGTTCAGGAAAATCAGTTTGCAAAAGTTGATAAAAATATTGTCAGGCGGGCGGAAGAAGATGTTTTGCGAAAATCCAAATTGCAGTTGGACAGGCTTTCTCCGACGACCGAAATTTGGTATTCCATTCGGCGGGAAGGTTTTGCTTTTTGCGGGCAACTGCTTTCAAAGCGGGAATTTACTGAAAAAAATCTGAATAAAGGGGAATTACGACCGGAAATTGCCTATCTGATTTGTGCTTTTTCGGATATTGGGGAAAATGACCTGATTGTTGAGCCTTTTTGTGGTTATGCTTCTATTCCAGTTCAGCTGGTTAAAAAATTTCGTTTTGGAAAACTTTTTGCCTCTGATATTGATGCAGAAAAAATTAAAGAGGACGGAGAGAAAAAGCAGTTGAAAGATAATCCCCTCGTGGATTTACGGACGGCGGACGCTTTTGACCTTTCTCATATTGCTGATAAATCTGTGGACCTGGTGATTACTGATCCGCCTTGGGGCTTTTACGAAGATATTGGGGATGTTAAAGTTTTTTACAAGAAAACATTTGCCTCTTTTTTGCGGATTTTGAAAGATAGTGGCAAAATGGTGATTTTGTCTGCCAGAAAAGATGAATTGAAGGCGGTCGTTGGGGAA
>CAZGDL010000098.1:1797-5775 GCA_964525075.1 uncultured Treponema sp. | reverse complement strand
GCTTTTCCCATCATCATATCCATAAAGTTGGATTTTTTCTGATATTTGTAGGTATTTACTTTTATGCCAGGCTTTTTCAATTCATTTTCGGAAAGGTCTTTGAGCATATTATCCCAAGAATCTATGTGGTCAATAAGGCCGTTTTCAAGGGCCTGGTTGGCTGTGTAAAGACGGCCATCAGAAAGTTCCTGGGCCTTTTCAAATTGCATTCCACGGCTTTTTGCGACAATCCCAACAAACTGGTCATAACATTCATCGCACATTGACTGCATGATTTCGCGTTGTTCGTCGGTAAAAGGCTCGTTGTAGTTCATCATATTTTTGTTTTTGCCCGAATGAATTGTTTCTGATTTTATTCCCAATCCTTCAAAAAGCCCTGTCAGGTCAAAAGTTGTCCCCATCAGCACACCAATGCAACCTGTGAGCGTGTTGCGGTTTGCATAAATTTTGTCTGCGGCACAAGAAATATAATATCCACCGGAAGCTGCCATTGAACCCTGGTAGACGTAAATTGGTCTGCCGGTAGTTCTATAATCTTGCAGGGCTAAATAAACTTCGTCTGCCTGGTAAACTGTTCCGCCTGGAGAATTTATGAAAATTGCCAGGGCTGAATTGTGCTTATCTTCCTTCAACTCCTGGATTGTGGACATGAGCCATTCCTGGTTGTAGTCATTGTTGGCTTCGGCAATTGTTCCTTCAATATATAAGGCTGCAATAAAATCTTTTTTGTAGGATTTTGCTTCTTTTTTGTCAAAATCCGGGGAAGTTTTTACGGTCGATTGTTCAGAAGTTTTAGGCCCCTTTGTTTTTACCGTAACGCGAATTTTTGATCCAGGCCCCAGGGCAGAAAAAACTGATAAGCCTGTAACTACCACTAGCATAACTATAAGGACAATTAATCCTGATTTAAAATTTTTCTTCATTATTCTGTTAAATCCTCTGGTTTAATTTTTCCAGTTTCGATTGCTTCTTTGAGCATTGCATGATATGCGTTTGTCAAAGTCATATTCATGTAAGGTTCAAGCCATAAAAATCCGATTCCAAGTGAAAGTGTACACAAAATTGCCCAGCCCAGGAAACTTAAATAGGTGACAAATAAATCTCCCTTGTGTCCGTGGGTTATAATCATACTTATTTTCATGGATTTTGTTACAGAAACATTTTCGTATTCACTCAAAATAAAAAACATTTGTGAGTAGGCAAAAGATTTGACAATTCCAGGAATGATAAAAAGCATAGTCCAAATCATTACCCAAAGATATTGCCACAAAGCTCCCAGGGCTGCCCGGCCCCAGTCGTTAAATCCTTCAATAAAGCTTTTGAAAGAAACTTTTTCTGGCGAGCGGGACATTTTTAACCAGGTGTTGATGGCTGCCACTGTCAAAATTGCCTGAGCTACGATTTTTAGAAGTGTGGATAATAATGAAGATGACGCATCAGAAACTTCAGTCAGCTTTGTTGAAAATAGAAGAAAATCTGAACCATCATAATAAATTAAATCCCAAAAATCTGGATTGTTGAATAATCTGATTGTATCTGGAATATCAAACAGAAACATAATAAATGAAGATACCAGGGTGATAAGAACTGGAACTGTCCACCTGCCTTTTAGCTGTTGTTTAGCAAAAGACTTGTATTTTTTTCGTTCAAACATAACTTCTCCAAAAGTTTTTCTAGATTTGCTTTTAAACTTAATACTAAAATTGTGATATTTCAACGGTTTTTTTGATATACTTTTTGTATGAAACTTGTTTGTGGACCTATGGCTACAATTTCTCATCCGGCATTTAGAATTTTGCTGGAAAACTTTGGTGGCTGTGATGAATATTTTACCGAAATGATAAACGCCGGCACTTTGCTGACAGGCGGGCCTTTTGAAAAGTTTTATGTGAATCCTGCCCCTAATCCTTCTAAAATTGTCTGGCAGCTTACCGGCCACGACACAAAAAATATGGCCGAGGCTGCGGAAACTCTTTTAAAACTGTCGGGAATTGGCCTTGATCTAAACATGGGCTGTTCTGCTCCGGATATTTACCGGTTTGGGGCTGGAATTGCCTGGATGTTAAAGCCCATTTCCCAAACTCAGGAAATGGTCAGGGCGGTGGGAGATAGGGTTTTGAGCCATAACCGGGAGACTGGGGAAAGTAAGAGGTTTAGTGTAAAACTCCGGCTAGGGGATGATGATTTTACGGATGATAAATTTTTTGCCTTTTGCGATATGCTGGTCGAAAATGGGGTAAATCTTTTGACCCTGCATCCTCGTACCAAAAAAGAAAAACTTATAAGGCCGCCCAGGTATTTTTATTGTCAGAAATTGAAGGAAAGATATAAGGCTTCTGGGGTGGAAGTTTATTTGAATGGAAATGTGAAGGATCAGGCGACTTTTGATTACGCCGTCAAAACTTGTCCGGATATTGATGGTGTGATGATTTCCCGGGCGGCGGTTCAAAAGCCCTGGATTTTTGCGGATTTGGTCCACCAGGGCGGGGACTTTGTCTTCCCCATCGACATGCAGCAACTTGCTTACGACTACATATCTGATATAGAAATCTACCAGCCAAAGGAATTTTGGAAAAGCCGTTTGCAAAGATTTTTCACCTATTTCTCGCTTAATTTTAAGTTTTCGCATTATGCTCAGACCCAGTTTTTGAATGCCAAGGATAATGAAGATTTAAGTCTACGGATTGGAGATTTTTTCCAAAAGTGTCCGGAAGAGCGGTTTAGAGAAAAGTTTTAGGGATTGACGCTGGGGCTTGCGTTAGGCTATGGAGCACCGAAAGCCTTTTGTTTCAACAAAAGGCTTGAGAAAACCGGAGCGGCACTATCTGTGCCGCGAGGATTTAGAGCGTTAGCGAAGTGCGGAACAGCCGACCCGGAGTGAGCGAAGCGAACGGAGGGGAACGCCCAAATCAGGAAGAGCCAAATCTCTTTATAAAATCTTTACTTTATGATAAACTTTCCAACTAAAATATGGTATTTCGCGAAAATCCCTTGCTGGGGCGTAAAGTTTTTTTTCTAAATCCTCCTATGTCTATCGAAAACGCCGTGGTCGAATCTTTGAAAAACGACGAATTTGAAGTTTATACAATCGGGGATTTGGGACTTGCCAAGCCACTTTTGCGGCTTTATGAAAATGCCATTTGTTTTATTTTTATTGATGATGTTTTGACGCTGGACGGCTGGTATAATTTTATTAAATCTTTTGAAGATGACCCTTCGCTTTCAAGCATTTTTTTGGGGGTAATTTCTGTAAAAACAAAGCCAAAAGACCAGGAACGTTTTTTGATGAATTTGAAATTGCCTGGCGGTTTTGTGATGCTGGATAAAAAAGTTGATGAAACCAGAAGTCAGTTGGAAGGTATTTTGAATATCAACGGGGCCAGGGGTGTGAGGCAGTGTGTCCGCCTGGAACTGAGTGATAGTAAAGATGTAAACGGATATTTTGCCCAGGGAAGTCAACTTTATTTGTTCAAGCTGGTGGATATTAGTCCTATGGGATTTGCCGCCGTTATGCCTGCGAATATGGCAGGGCTTTTTAAAAAAGGTTATGTTTTGAAAAATGTTTCCATTACGATGGGGCGATATTCTTTTGTCTGTGCAATTAATATTTACGGGGCAAAAGTTCAAAACGGTCAGTGTCTGCTGCTTGCGACATTGGTGGACGGAACTTCCAAAGAAGTAAAAGTGAAAATCCACAATTTTGTTTTTGACCATCTGCAGACTAGAATGAAGATTATAATGTCAAAACTTCCCCACGACTTTACGGATTACAGCATAAGGTACAAGCCTGATGTTGATGAAGTGGAAGATGTAGAAGAGGCGGAAGAAGTTGTGGATGATGAGACTGTGAAAGATGATGATGCTTCGAAGAATGATGATGCTGCAAAGTCGGAAAATAATGATGGGGAGATTCTGAAACAAGTTCAGAATGACGGGGTGGCAAGTCAGAATGACGGGGTGGCAAGTCAGAATGACGGG
>CAZGDL010000098.1:0-1697 GCA_964525075.1 uncultured Treponema sp. | reverse complement strand
TCAGAATGACGGGGTGGCAAGTCAGAATGACGGGGTGGCAAGTCAGAATGACGGGACTGCAGGGCAAAGTAATGAAACTGCAGGGCAAAGTGTTGAACCTGCAAGTCAGAATGATGAGAAAATTAACTAGTAGTGCAAACCAGTGCTGCTTTTTAAAATAAACTTAAAACGACCCACGCCAGAGTCGAAAAAAAGGAGTAAAAAATGGCAAACGAAAAAGATACACACGCATGTACCTTGGACAAGATTATCAGTCTTTGTAAGAGAAGGGGCTTTGTTTATCAGGCTTCAGAAATTTATGGTGGACAGGCAGGAGCCTGGGATTATGGTCCACTCGGAGTAGATTTTAAGAGAAACATTCAGAATGCTTGGTGGCATTATATGACCCAGCTTCATGATGATGTTGTAGGTCTTGATTCTGCAATCTTCCAGCATCACACAACCTGGAAGGCTTCTGGTCACGTTGATCACTTTTCTGACCCAATGGTTGACTGTCTTGAATGTAATGCTCGCCACCGTGCAGATAAATTAATAGAAGATTTTGTTGCTGCAAATCCAGATAAAAATCCTGGAAAACCTGTTGATACAATGACTCACGATGAAATGAAGGCTTATATCGATGCAAATATCAACTGTCCTACTTGTGGCTCAAAAAATAGAAAATACACAGCAGTTCGTGAATTCAACCTTATGTTCAAAACATACCAGGGACCAATTGCTGATGACGCCCACCTTATTTACCTGCGCCCAGAAACCTGCCAGGGAATTTTCACCGATTTCAAAAACATTGTTCAGTCAAATCGTATGAAAGTTCCATTTGGTGTAGCTCAGGTTGGAAAATCATTCCGTAACGAAATCATCTTCAAAAACTTTATTTTCCGTACCTGCGAATTTGAACAGATGGAAATGGAATATTTCTGTAAGCCTGGTACAGAAGACGAAACTTTTGACCGCTGGCGAAAAGAGCGTTGGGCTTTCTATCTCAAATATGGTATTCCAGAAAAACAGCTCAAGTGGCATCATCACGATAAACTGGCTCATTATGCTAAAGACGCCTATGATATTACTTACAATTTCCCAATCGGATTTGAAGAAGTTGAAGGAATTCATAGCCGAACTGATTTTGACCTTTCTCAGCATGAACTTTATTCTAAAAAAGATATGCACTACATCGACCAGGAAGATGGAAATAAAAAATATGTTCCTTACGTTGTAGAAACTTCTGCCGGTTTGAACCGCAACTTCCTCATGTTCCTTTGCGAAGCATACGAAGAAGAAAATGTTGGTACAGATGGAAAAGATGATTACAGAACAGTTTTGCACCTTGACCCTCGTCTGGCCCCAATCACTGTTGCAGTTTTGCCTTTGATGAAAAAAGATGGTCTTGCAGAAAAAGCAAAAGAAATTCAGCACGTTCTGAAAGAGGATTTCGTAACTGATTATGATCTTTCTGGAACTGTAGGAAAGCGTTACCGCCGTCAGGATGAAGTTGGAACTCCTTATTGTGTTACTGTTGATTATGACACAATTCAGGAAACTAAAGATGACGGTTCTAAAAATGAATTGTACAACACAGTTACAGTTCGTTTCCGTGATTCTATGAAGCAGGAAAGGGTTGCTTTGGATAATTTAATTCCATTTATCCAGAATGCAATCCGCAATTATAAGCCTGTAGAAAGAAATAGATAGATTTATTG
>CAZGDL010000097.1:0-7567 GCA_964525075.1 uncultured Treponema sp. | reverse complement strand
TCAAAACTGACGTCATTCCGGATTTATTCCGGAATCTCTAGATAAGAGACCCTGAAACAAGTTCAGGGTGACGGTCACAGTTCAGGGTGACGTGGATAGCGCTTAAAGTTTAAACTCCGACATCTCTCCCATCAGTTTTGTTAAACTGTCTTTTGTAGAGTTTGTGGATGCGGTCGTAATTGTAACGGCATCGGAAATAACTGTCGAGTAATCGGTCATTTTTGTCATACTCTCGTTGATTTTATTTGTGATTTCTTTAAGATGCTTCATTTCTTTTACAACTTTCCATCCACCTGTAAGCATATCTGTTGAACCAGATTTTACGGTCGAAGTTGAATCGCTGATGGCCCGCATTGCTTCAAGAACCTGTTGGTTTCCGGCGTTCTGTTCTGCCATTGCGTTGGAAATAACTGTTTCCTGTTCGCGAACTTTCTGTGAAATATCAAAAATGTTACCAAAGGCAATTTGAACGTGTTTGATGTCTGCAGTGATTTTTGAAATGGATTCTGACAGAGATTTTAGATTTCCGTCAATCACCTTTGACTGAGCTCCAGACTGTTCTGCCAGTTTTCTGATTTCATCAGCAACAACGGCAAATCCCTTTCCGGCTTCGCCCGCATGGGCAGATTCGATTGCAGCGTTCATAGCCAGCAGGTTTGTCTGGCTAGAAATATTTTGAATAACGCTAGAAGCCTGCAAAATGCCAGCCGACTGTTGCAAAATTTCTTCGGCGGCTTTTACAGCAACTTGAACTTTGTTTTGACCTTCGTTAGATGCTTCTGTAAGTTGGTCTACAGCTTCGTTATTTTTTGAAAGGATTTCTGTAACGCTGGCAATATTTGCAACCATTTCTTCTACGGCAGCCGAAGATTCCGTTACCCCGGTAGCCTGGTTTTCAATAGCCTGATTAAGATTTCGGATTGTTCCCATAATCTGTTCTGCAGAAGCACTAGATTCTTCAACGCCAGTTGTTTGGCTTGCAATTTCTTCCTGAACAGAAGCAAGGGCTTTTGTGATATTTGAAATATTTTCTTTTGTTGTAGTCATATTTGCAACCAAATCATCAGACTGTTTTACGGTTGCATCTGTAGAATTTGTGATAGAAGAAAGAACCTGGGAAGTTTCGGCCTTGAGCATATTAATATCCTGAACGATGATTCCCAGTTCACTTCGGTTTGTCGGTTTTCCATCAGCAATAGAATAATCTTTTTTGGCAAGTGAGCCGGAAATTTCAGAAATAGCCCTCAAACAATTCGTAACATCACCAATAAGGAAGATTTCGATAACAAGAAAGTAGATTAAGGCAAAAACTGAAAATGGGATAATTCTTCTAGCAAGATTAAAAACTCCGCCTTCCAGGTTTGCTGGAACGAGGATTACAGACATCAAAAGCATGAGAACGCCCAGGAGGGCAAAAATCAGAGTCAAAATATTTCTCTGTTTAATGTCCAGCGTCATACCTTTTTTATCAAAAGGAATGTCATAAATATTTTGTTCCATTACGCGGATATAAATTACATATATTAAAAGTGTAAATTCAAAAACAACCGAAATAATAAAGAGGGAAAGTGCAAGATAAGGTGGGGTGTCTTCAAATTTAGAAAGGCCTTCTCCCTTTGCTGCCTGAATACAAACAAAAAGTGCCTTCAAAAGGCCTGAAATAATCGGCATAACGATATTTACCATAGCCATAATGTGGAGTTGCTTGTTTGTCGTTTCCAAATCAACAGTCTGATTACGGTAATTTCTGATAATCTGGTTGATTTTATTTGCAGCAAAAATCGGAGTTCCAAAAACTACAAGATAATAAATGAGGGTGAGAGGGGTACTAGAAAGTTGTACATACTCTTCGAGGGTAAAAATATTTGCAACCAATCCTATAATTGCAAAAAAGAAGAGAGGCAGGGCGTAGAGTAAAAAAAGCAGTAAATAAACTGAAGAGGGAAAAACTTTTTCTTTTGAATTCTGAATTGTTGAGTTGTCACTCATAAACACTCCTAGGTAATTAAATATAAGGGCTATTATAACCTCATAATTGAAAAAATCCTAGTGAAAAAATATAATCGTTTTATGACTAGGGTTTTATTTGTTTGTCACGGAAATATCTGCCGGTCTCCTATGGCAGAATTTGTTTTTAAAGATATGGTTCATAAAGCAGGCCTTGATTCTGAATTTTTGATTGAATCTGCTGCAACAAGTACAGAAGAAATCGGGAATGATATGCACTACGGGTCTAAGGAAAAACTCCGCCGGGAAGGAATTCCTTTTACCAAAAGGGCTGCCCGTCAGATTACAACTAGAGATTATGATAATTATGATTACCTGGTTGCAATGGATCAGGAAAATCTTTTTTATATGAACAGGCGGTGGAATAATGACCCTGATGGCAAAATCCGCCTACTGCTAGAATTTGCCGGGAAAAATCGCGAAATTGCCGACCCCTGGTACACTGGAAATTTTGACCAGACTTATTTGGATGTGGTGGAAGGATGTAAGGGGATGCTGGAAAATCTAAAAAACGCCATTTAAAACTCTCATAATTGTACAATTTCACCCATTTCATTAAAATAAAAAATCGCTTTCCGTGCTCTGCGGAATAAAATTATCTCATTAATATCGAGGAAACTATGGAAAATATTAAAGAAGTTCGCGTAAGATATGCCCCATCTCCAACTGGAATGCAGCATATTGGCGGAGTTAGAACTGCACTTTTTAATTATCTTTATGCACGTGCAAATGGCGGAAAATTTATCCTCCGTCTGGAAGACACCGACCGTACCCGTTATGACGAAAAATATGTAAAAAATCTTTACGACACAATGGCCTGGCTGGGCATTGACTGGGACGAAGGTGGTGATAAAGGCGGTGAATACGGTCCTTATGTTCAGTCTGAACGTTTTGACCTTTACAAAAAATATGCCGAAGAATTAATCAAAAATGGCGAGGCTTATTATTGTTTCTGTGATGCAGAACGCCTTGAACGCATCCGAAAAATCCAGACAGAAAATAAAATGGCTCCTGGCTATGACCGCAACTGCCGTCACCTTACTCCGGAAGAAGTTCAGGAAAAACTGGCTGCCGGCCTGCCTCACGTTATCCGCCTGAAAGTTCCAATGGAAGGCAAAACAAAATTTCATGACCACATTTTGGGTGATATTGAATGGAATAATGAGGATATTTCCCCAGATCCTGTTTTGCTCAAATCTGATGGTTTCCCAACTTATCATCTTGCAAATATTGTTGATGACCATTTTATGAAAATTACCCACGTAATGCGTGCCCAGGAATGGATTCCTTCAACTCCTCTCCACGTGCAGATGTACCGTTCTTTTGGCTGGGAACACCCGGAATTCTGCCATCTTCCTATGGTAAATGGTGCTGATGGTAAAAAACTTTCAAAACGCCACGGTTCTACATCGCTCAACGAATTCCGTGCCCGCGGATATTTGCCACAGGCTATCGTAAATTACGTTGCAATGTTGGGTTGTTCTTACGAAGAGGGCAAAGAATTTTACACCCTGGAAGAACTTGCAAAATCTTTCAAATTGGAACATTTGAACAAGGCTCCGGCTGTTTTCGACTACAAAAAACTTGAATATTACAACGCAAATTATATCCGTCAGCTTTCTATTGAAGACCTTTACAAATGGACCTTGCCATTTATTACAGGAACTGGGGATGCCTTGTTGGAAATTAATCCTGAAAATCCTCAGCCAAAACCAAATGTTGGCCCTGAATTTTCTGGCGTTGCCCTGGGTGAAGACGGCGAACCTTATTGCGTAGACAAATCTATGAATATGACTTCTGCCGATGTTAAGAAAACTTTGATGGGACTTATGCCACTTATTCAGGAAAGATTGAAGTTTTTGACAGAAGCTGCAGAAATGGTTCATTTTATGTTCACAGAACCTGCAGTTCCGCCTTCTGATCAGATTATTCCAAAAAGACTGGATGCCGAAAAGACTAAGGCTGTTTTGGAAGAAGCAAAAGATTTTGTTGTAAAATGTTTTGATCTTGACCACGAAGGTGCAGAAAACCTTGCAAAAGCAAAAGCCGAAGCCCTGGGAATTAAACTTGGTGATTTTATGATGCCAATCCGAATGGCAGTTACCGGAAGCCGAGTTTCGCCACCACTTATCGGTTCAATTTTGGTTTTGGGTAAAGATAAATCTTTGGCAAGAATCGAAAGAACTTTGGCAACGCTGTAGGAGTTTGCTTTAGTTTTTAGAGATTTTCTTTAGTTTTGGAAAAAAAAGAGTTCGAAAGAGGAAAAGAAACCTTTTGTAAAAAGGTGTCTTTTCCTCTTTTTTAATGAAAAAACTAGAAAATCGTGCTATAATCTACTTGTGAAACATTCTTTTCCTGTACTCATCATACTTTTATTATCTCTTTTGTTTGTTTCTTGTGCTGATGAAGAATGTTCTAACCGCATTTATTTGGACGATAACGTTTCGTGGGCCCACGGAAGCGAAGATGACAGCCTGGAAAATGCCTTAAATTATGACTATCAGGGGTTAAAACTTGGTTATCTTAATTTGTACGACCTTTTTGGTTGGAGCGAGCATTATATTTGGGTAAAAATCACTTTTAATTTAACTGATGATTTGAAAGACCAGCCCCTTGGTTTTGTAATTCCTTATGTTCATTTTGCGGAAAAGACCTGGCTGAATGGTTCTTTTTTAGGGCAAGCAGGCCAGTTTGGGGAAAATGCAAATTCTCCACTTTATTCGTCGGTTTATTATTTTCTTCCAGATGATTTTTTGAACAAAGATTCCGAAAACGTCATTTATCTGAAAATTTTGTCAAAAGGGCTTGGGTCTCTGTCTGATAATATTTTTATTGATTATTATTCTCATACACAAGAATTTGTAACTTGGATGGATTTTCTCCACTCTAGAATTTACCTGCTTTTTGAAGGTGTTCTTCTTTGTGCTTTTGTATTTTTCCTGATTTTGTATTTTGCAAACCGCAAAGATATGGGCGTTTTTAACTTTTCTTTGATTTGTGGTTTTACATCATTTTTGATTGTGTACTTTTATGGAAATGAACTGCCGAGTTATGTCAGCGGAAAATTGAGCCATATAGTTTTTTCAAAGATATTTTTGTGTATTTGTTTATACGCTTCCGTTTTTGCCATTGTAGCTTTTATGCTCAGTTTTATAGAGATTAAGCAGCCTAAGTGGTTTTTGATTTTTAAGCACAGTGTTTTTTATATGACAATTGTGATTACGCTGGCCGCTCCAGATTATGAAGCCCTTATGGCACTTTGTCGTCCTATGATTTTGGTTTATTTTGCCCACTTTTTGCTTGGTGAACTTTTTGTTTTCCTGGCACTTTTTTCAAAAGAGACCAGAAAAAAGGCTCTTATCATCATCATAGGTTTTTTGCCTATGGCGATTACGATAATAACTGATTTAATTGTCCGTTTTTTGCACAAAAATATCGATTATCCTTATTTTGGGATTTTTGGCTGGCAGTTGACGATTGCCTTTTTCATTATTTATCTTTCGCTGCAATACAATAAAACTTATTTGCAGAATGAAAGATTGAATCGTGATTTGCGGCTGGAAGTAAAAAAGCAGACTGCAAGTTTCCGTGATGCAAATAACAGGCTTGTGAACGAGTTGGAGCGGGCAGATACAGATTTGACCATGGCTTCGATTGTTCAGCAGAAATTTTTCCCTAAGCAGGAAGCGGTTTTCCAGGGCTGGGATCTTGCTCTTGGTTACAGTCCTTTGAGCAAAGTTTCTGGTGACTTGTATGATTTTTACACTTCCGGAGAAAGATTGTCCGGCCTGGCAGTTTTTGATGCTTCTGGACATGGAGTTGCGGCCGCACTGGTAACAATGCTTTCTAAAAATATTATCCAGCAGGCTTTTTATAATTCCCTGGTGAATTTGTCCCCACTTTCCAGGGCTATGGAAGAAGTTAACGACACATTTATTGACGAAAAAGGCGAAGTTGAAAATTACCTTACCGGGCTTATGATTCGCCTGAATGATATTAATGAAGACCAATGCAACGTGGAAATGTCGGTGGCAGGTCATCCTTATCCTATTTTTTATTCTGCCGAGGCTGGTGACATTGTCAGTTTGAAGGATTTAGTTCAGGGCTTGCACTACGGGGCTGTCGGTATGGCAGAAATGATGGTAGATTACGCCGACCTTTCTTTTGTGATGAAAAAAGATGACATTTTGGTCTGCTTTACTGACGGAATTACAGAAGTTGAAAATGAAGATAAAGAAGAATTCGGAAGATTCAGATTGGAAGAAATTGTAAAAGAAGTCTGCCAGTCTGGTTCGGAAGATATTGTAAAACTGATAAAGGAAAAAGTTCGGGAGTTTAGAGGGGAATGCCCGATAAAAGATGATATTACCCTGGTAGTTTTGAAAAAAACTTAAAAAAAAACATACGTCATGCTGCCCCTGAATCAAGTTCAGGGGTCAGCATCTCCAGAGATTCCGGAACAAGTCCGGAATGACGGTTTTTAGAGATGAAAATGACCTTAGGCCTGCAAAGCTGTTACTGCAACTGTTGCAACGATGTCTTCAACAGAGCAACCGCGGCTCAAATCGTTGAGCGGTTTTGCAAATCCCTGGCAAACAGGGCCAATTGCCATCCAGCCACCCATTCGCTGACAAATCTTGTAGCCAATATTTCCTGCATTGATATTTGGGAAAATGAATGTGTTTGCGTGGCCTGCAACTTTAGAACCTGGAGCCTTGAGTTCTCCAACTTCCGGGGCAACTGCGGCATCAAACTGGAATTCTCCGTCCAAAGCTAAATCTGGGGTGGCAGCCTTTGCCAATTCTGTGGCTTTCTGAACTTTTGTTACAGTGTCGTAGAATTTTGCATCGTTTCCAGAACCTTTTGTTGAGAATGAAAGCATTGCAACGCGTGGTTCGATTCCGGCAATTTTTTTTGCAGTTTCGGCAGAGGCAATGGCGATGTCGGCAAGCTGTTCTGCAGAAGGTTCGATGTTGATGGCACAATCACCAAAAACAGCAACGCCTTCTGGAATATATTTATTTCCGCCCTCTGGGGCAACCATAATAAAACAAGAAGAAACAGTGTTATAACCAGGAGCAGTTTTGATAACCTGCAAGCCAGGTCGCAAGGTGTTTGCAGTAGAATGGCAGGCACCAGAAACAAAACCATCAGCATCACCGGCTTTAAGAATCAAAGCACCATACATTGTGTGGTCTTTCAAAATTGCAGCCTTAGCTTCGGCAACGTCAGCATATTCTGGAGCACCAGTTTTTTTGTTGATTTTTCCTTCGCGAGCCTTGTACAAAAGTTCAGCATATTTATCAGCATTGGAATCTGTAGCCGGGTCAATAACAGTAACGCCAGATAAATCAGCATTCGAGCCACTAGCTTGAATATCTTTTTGGGATCCAATCAAAATAATTTTTGCGATTCCATCTTTTACGATTTTAGCAGCTGCTTCAACAACACGTTTGTCTTCGCCTTCGCAAAGAACGATAGTTTTGTTGGCAGATTTTGCTTTTTTCAATAATTCATCAACAAAAGCCATATATTTAACCTCTTAAATAATAAAATTTGC
>CAZGDL010000096.1:2921-7598 GCA_964525075.1 uncultured Treponema sp. | reverse complement strand
TTGTCGTTATCGCTGGCAGTTCCCTGCAAGGTGATTGTGCCATTTACTGCACCATTTTTGTAAGTCTTAAGGGCTTCAACCGCATCTGCAATTGTAGAGCTTGTTACAAGAGGACTTACCTGTGAAACTTCAGGTTTTGGATTTTCACTATCATATACTACAGAAATACTTGTTGTAGCAGTCTGACCAGCTTTATCAGTTACTACAAAAGAATAACTTCCGCTAGCAGCCAAATTTTCTACTTTGAAATTACCAGAATCATCGATATTTACGCTATTTGAACCATATTTCAAAGAATCAAATGCACTTGACGCAACATTTCCGCCGATTGAATAAGTTTTATTTACATAATAAACGCCATCATCAGCATTTTTTGTGATAGCAGAGCCGTTTGCTTCTACCCCAGTTATAGTAACCACCGGAGCAACCGAAATTACTTTTATTGTTCTCTTCGCACTATCACTTTCTGCAGAAGTATTTCCAGCTTCGTCTTTTGCACGGAAACAAACAGTTACATCTCCATCACCAAAACTACTAAAGTCAATATTTGCACTCCAAGATTTTTGTGCAGTGATAGATGTCCAAACCTTATCGCTTGCAGACCACTCTTTGCCGTCTGTTGAATATTCAAGAGTTTTCAAAACATCTTCTTCGGTTACAGTTCCGGTAAAGGAATAAATCGAAGATTTTGTCTTTCCAAGATAAGCCATATCAGCTGCATCTGTTACCTCTACGACAGGGGCAGTTTTATCAACTTTGAATTTTACGCTATCAGTTGTTTCACGACCAAAAATATCAGTTACCGTATATTCAACTGTGTAAACAGAACTTCCTTCTGCCTTAGTAATTCCAGAACCTTCGGCAGGAGTTCCATTATCACTCAAATCATCTTTATAAGTGATTTTGTCTGTCCAGGTGAGATTTTCACCCACAGTTATTACTTTATTTCCACGTTTGAGGATTGTAGCACTGGAATTTGTGGTATCAAACATACCTGTCAAAGAACCAGTTGCATTAAAACTATCACCCTTGTAGTCTTCCGTATTTTTTACAGGATTTGTAAATGTGATTGAAGGAGCACTATTACTGATACAAATTTCAAATGCTTCTGTAGTTAAGGTATTTCCGGCTGTATCTGTTGCAACAAAGCGGATTTTATAAAAACCTTCGGCAAGTTTAGCCTTGCTGGTATTGTCTACAAGAGCCTGGCTAAATGAGTATGAGGATTTTTCACCGGCAGACAAAGTCGCAACATCTTGCCAGTTTTCGCTACTATCCTGATACTGCATTACTATAGTATCAAGGCCATCATCATCAATTACCGAACCAGAAATTTTATTATTTCCAGTCTGGTCAAAAAGGTTCTGCCCAACTTTTACGCCAGTTTTTTCTGTGATTGAATTATCAGCATTTGAGAGGGTAATTCTAGGATAATCCGTCAATTTGCTGATTATAAGCTGATTTCCATCATCATAAGAATAAGAATATGTTGTAGCATTTCCCGCTCGGTCATTTGCCGTAATTTCAAGTTTAAGTTCTCTTCCATCGGCAGCATAATCATCTTTTGCAGTATTTACCGAAATATTTAAAGTTGTACTTGTAAACTCGCCACTAGCAAGTTCTTTTGTTTCGCCACTTGCATTTATATAAGTGGCTTTCCAGCTACCATCGCTAAAAGCGTCATTATCACTAATACTTCCCTTGAAAGTTACAATGTCGTTTACATAACCACGACCAGCTTTTACATCAAAAGTTTCGCTTCCAACAGTCAGTTTTGCATCTTTATCAAAAGTTACAACATTATTTACATTACTAATTAAGATTACAGGATCTTCTGTATCCAAAACGATGGTGTATTCTTTTGTCGTCTGATTTAATACATCATCTTCCGCAACGAAAGTTACGTTATTATTTCCAACTTTTAACTTTTCGCCAGAAATTGTCAGAGTCCAGGAGTCGCCATCATCACTATCACTGCTAGAACTACTACCACCAATAGTTTTTTCATCAACAATTTCGCCATTTATTTGGGCAAAAACTCTCACCCCAGCCCCGGCAGCACCAGAGTTATTTTTTGCACTACCCTTTACGATTAAGTCAATTCCCTTACTTGCGTCTTTTGTACTCTTTTTCAAGAAAATACTTGACCCAGATTTTGGAGCTGCCACAGTTCCCTCAGAAGAAAGAGCTTCATTTTTCAAAACCAAGAAATCTGAAACTTCAAAAGTTGGCGGAGTCACCCCAGCCTGCACTTCAAAACAGTACCTGGTTGAACCGTTGTAGAAAGCATTTTCGGCTTCATCAGAACCAGAAAGAACAATTTCGTAATGTTTTGTAACGCCGACAAGCGAACTAGAAAGAGTTGTTTTTCCAGAATAACTAGAACCGTTTTTAGTCCATTCGCAAGGAAGGATAGTTTTACTTTCTTCAGAAATTTTGTTGCCTTTTTCGTCCAATTCATAAACTGCAAGTTCAAAAGAAGTTGATTTCAAAGGAACATCATTTGGCCCACATTTTGCAAGCAAAGTGATAGAACCACTTGACGAAACTTTTCTTCCAGTCCACAAACTTTCGGCAGACGAATCAAAAGGTTCCAAACTTGTTACTTCATAACTTGGGCTATCGCTTGGGTTTACAGAGAAAGTTCCCACAGGAGCATTCCATGTAGCCCCCTCAGTTACTTCACTTTCTGTTTTAAAATCATCAGTTAAATGTTTATATTTTTCGAGAGCCGTCAAAATCTCGTTTTCTTGAGATGTAAGACTTTCGTAATTTGCATTTTCTTTTTTTAAAATAGTAAATACATCAACCAGAGTTTTTGTGTATTTATAGTTTACATCCGCATAAATTTCATCCTGCAGATAATAACAATCAGAAGTATTTCCCCTCTCAGAACCTACAGTACCATCTCCCTTATAAGTACGAGCCGCATCAGAAACAGAAATCTTAAATTTACGATATTTTGTTTCATCACCCTCAGTTTTTTCGCCATAAATATCACTATAGAATTTCTGAGCTTCAGTTAAATCTGATGAAGAATTTTCCCCAGCATATTCAGCAACAGTCACACCCAAAGAGTCAGGAACATAATCCAAAGTTCTGGCTGCCAAAAAGTTGTTGTTTTCGTCAAAAACCGTAAAAACAAGACGGCTTCCGTTGGCAAAGTTGTTTTCGTCATCCGTACCAGCATCAACAACCTTACCCTTAATTTTTATAGTCGCACCAAAAGCACCAGCATCCGAAAGATTTGTACCAGCTTCATTTAAAACAGTACTAGGATTTTCCAAAACCAAAAGAGGAGCCGTGTTATCGATTGTGTAAGTTACACTTGCCTGGCTAGTTCGTTCAGCCGTATCCTGGGCAGTCGCAGTAACGTTATATTTTCCATCAGGAAGGGGATAATTTTTCGTGGTGTCATCGAATTTATTTATCTCGCAAGACCAAGTTTTCTTGTCCTCGCCAATTTTTGCCTGATAAGTATATTGTTGCTTTGTGTTGTTGTTTTCAAAAACGAGAGTGACAGACGCAACCCCAGTTTCATCATCACAAGTTCCACTCATTAAAAAAGAGTCTTTGATAATTACGTTCTTTTGTGGATATGTGATTTCAACCGTTGGAGGCTCAGTATCTACCGCTCCTCCCAAACCAATTTCACAAGAAATAAGAATTGCAAAAATAAGGCTAAAAACAGCCAATACTGTTAATAAAAAAGAATGTTTTTTCATGACACCAACCCCTTTTTTTTATTACAAAGGACTATTGCCTCCTCCACTATTCTTATGTGTAGTGGGGGGGGGCAAGAAAAACTCTTCCGTTTTACTTTTCAGATTTTACTTTTTTGGATTTAATATTTTCGGCAAGTTATTTAAATTACTTTAATTCAGAAAAGGTTGGGAGCAGGACTTCAGACCATCATGCTGAATTTATTTCAGCAGGACTTCAGACCGCCATACTGAATTTATTTCAGCATCCCTTCGGCCCGTCATGCTGAACTCGTTTCAGCATCCCTTCGGCCCGTCATGCTGAACTCGTTTCAGCATCCCTTCGGCCCGTCATGCTGAACTCGTTTCAGCATCTCCTTTACCTTAATTCAACCTATTCTACTTCAATATGTTTCAATTTGCAAAAAAAATAAGTTATATTTGATTTTTTGGGCGGTCCGGCAGGCTCCATTCGCTTCGCTCATTCCGCCCGCCGTCGGCAGTTCCGCACTTCGCTAACGCTCTAAGTCCTCACGGCACAATTTGTGCCGTTGCGGTCTTCGGCTTCGGCTGTTGAAACAGCCATCGCCGGTGCTCCATTGCCTACCGCAAGCCCACCAGGGCAAAAAAAAGGCTGAAACCTTCTCAGATTTCAGCCTCTACAAGGAGTGGATAGGAGTCGAACCTACCAATGATGGTTTTGCAGACCAGTCCCTTACCGCTTGGGTACCACTCCAAAATGTTGTTCAAATATATCAGAAACTATATTTTGTGTCAATTATTTGTCCGTCAAAAAATACCGATTAGTAACCTCAAAAGCCAGCACCCCAGCCCCACAAACCGCAATATCGCCGGCAAGACCATATTCCCTAAACCAAGAAATCCCAATCACCGCAGCCGCCAGCAAATAAGTAATAGACTTTTTCACAATGTCATATTTCGTAATTTTTTCAGCCGGCCTAAAACCATGCATTTT
>CAZGDL010000096.1:0-2821 GCA_964525075.1 uncultured Treponema sp. | reverse complement strand
GGCAATTTTTCAACATCATCTTCACTTTGAACCTTGTAAGAACAAAGCCCAGCCACTTCCGACTCTTCCGCCTTCAAAGAACCTATAAAATCTTCAATAGAATTAAAACGCCCTGGCAGGGGAATCATAAAAAAAATATCACAAGTTTTGTACTCAATCCCCTTGTATGGGTAAACATTCGGATTAGAACACAAAAAAACAAGGTCCTTTTCGTCAATCTCCACACCAATTTCTTCGCGACACTCCCGGACAACCGCTTTTTCTGCACTTTCGGCAAAATCTACAAAACCACCCGGCAGGGCAATAAAACCTTTTCGCGGTTCTTTTGCCCGAACTTCAAAAAGCAGATTATTATCCTTATCATAAATAATAATTCCGACAGCTGCCGCCACATTATTGTACAAATCAAAACCACAATCTGGGCAAATCCATTTTCGCATTTCAGGATTTTGGATTTTTTTACTGCCACACATTGGGCACATATTAAAATTATTAGCCATTATTTAAAACACCTCATCGTAATCGCATCTGCCAGGGCTTCCGATTTTTTTATCGTCTGAATAATCAGCGGAACAATCAAAGGGATTACCGCCTTGATTTTTGCCATTTTTCCCGAAACTTTTCCAAGTCCACCCCGAATTATCTGAGTTTTTATGATAGAAGAAGCTTCGTCCACCAGCAAAGGAATAAATCTGAAAATTATTTCAATAATCAAAATTAAATAGCGAACAGGAATTTTTATCAAGCGTAAAGGCGTCAGTAAAATATTCAGGCCGTCAATTAAATCGTGTTCCGGAGTCGAAACAAAAAATGCCGAAATGCAAGCCAAAGCCGAATAAGTCCGTAAAAGAGTCGATAAACAAAATAATATTTTTGATGGAGTTATCAAAAAATATTTCCATGGGGTAAAATGAGGCTCATCAGGCAGGGCCGCATGGAAAATCAGCTGAAAAACCGTAAAAATGAGCAAAAATGGCAGAATTTTTAGCCAAGCAATGCAAAGTTTTTTGAAAGAAAATCCCGCAAAAAGACAATAAAAAACGCCAGCCAAAAGTAGCAGACCACAAAGCCAAGTAGGCCGCACCGCAAGAGAAGTCGCAAAAAGTGCCAGAAAAAGCAAAATCCGCAGACTGGCCGGCAATTTTTCTACCAGTGATTTTTTGTGATGATTTGCCCCAGACAATCCCAGCGAAAGATTTCGCAGGCTTTCCAAAAGCCCCGAAGAAGGCGAAGAAACAATTGGTGGGAGGTCAGGAGTTTGCGTCATTCCGGTGGCGTCCAGTGTAATTTTCTCGGTGTCCGACGTCATTCCGGACTCGTTCCGGAATCTCATTGTGGCTGGAGATGCTGAAACAAGTTCAGCATGACGGATTTGAAGTTCAGCACGACGGGTTCGTCCCCCCAGACTACCATTTCCACCTTCCCGGCAGGAATCAAAAACCAGATTTCCCTTTTCTATTTTAATTTCTCGGTCTGCAAAAGCCGCCTCATCAACTTTGTGGGTCGAAAACAAAACCGTTTTCCCTTCATCTGCCAGTTTTCGAAACATCTGCATAACTTCAAAGCGGGCTTTACTGTCTAACCCTGCCGTCGGCTCATCAAACAAAAGCACATCAGAATTCAAAGCCAAAATCCCGGCAATCGAAAGCCGCCTCTGCTCGCCCCCAGAAAGGGCAAAAGTTTTTCGCTCCGCAAAATCATCAAATGGAAGGTAGGCTGCATTCATGGCTTTTTTTACAATTTCTTTTAGCTCTGCCCCAGATTTTCCCTGGTTGCGGGGCCCAAAAGCTACGTCATCAGCTGCAAAAGCCTCAAACAGGGCGGCTTTAGCATTCTGTTGGGCCAAAACCGGCCGACTTTTTGAAAAAATTCCGGTGGAAACAACAGCCCCCGCGGTGGCCCCCTCCCCTTTCAACAGCCCAGAACACAATTCCAAAATCGTTGATTTTCCAGCCCCAGACGGCCCGGTCAAAGCGGTCAAAGATCCCTTGTACAAATCAAAAGAAATCTTCTCAACGCCCCTTTTGGCAATGTCGGCATTAGCCCCGCTAGGCTTTTTCTCAATTTTCTCATACGAAAAAGTCAAATTCCGGACACTCAGGCTAACTTCCTTATTTTTCTTCGCATTAAAAAGAGACTTGTCAGTTTTTGCAAGCGACTGACCCATTATCCTCTTTGCATTTTCCGGATTTTCCAAAAAGGCCCGCTTAGTTCCGTAAAAAAAGATTTTTCCATCTTCCATTCCAATCACAGAATCCGCTTCGTTTACAACTTCCATGTCATGGGTAATTTGTATTATGGTATTTCCGCACTTGTGCCAGTAACGAACAAATTCAAGGATTTCCTGTCGCGAAAAAGGATCCAGCATTGAAATTGCTTCGTCCAAAATCAGGATTTCGGGACGCAGGGCAATCACACCGCTAAGGGCAACTTTCTGGGTCTGGCCCAAAGACAGGGCGGTGGAAGATGACGAAGCCCTATCCAACATATCAACAATATTCAAAGACTCTATCGTTCTTAATTCAACTTCACTTTTTTTTAGCCCTAGATTTTGCGGACCAAATGCCGTATCCCTAGAAACAATTCCACTCACAAGCTGGTCTTTTGGACTTTGAAAAACAATTCCAATCTGCTGATTTTTTTCAATTTCGATTTTGCCAGAATCAGGATTTTCTAGGCCACAAAGGAGACGGGCCAGACTACTTTTTCCGCTACCGTTATAGCCAACAATTGCAGTGTAAGAACCTTTTTCTATGACGAAAGAAAGGTCATCAACAGCATTTTTACTAGCCTGAGGATATTTAAATTTTAGATTTTTTAC
>CAZGDL010000095.1:1981-7635 GCA_964525075.1 uncultured Treponema sp. | reverse complement strand
CAAACTAAAGCTTTGGAATGTGGACTAACCATTTATTATTAATTTTTACAAACTGGTAATAAACAATAATGCTACCATCATCTTTTACATCAACAGCCTTAATATTTGTTTTGGAAATATATCTGATTTCTTCAACCTTGCTGCGTTTTCTTGACGGAATAAAAACATACTTAAAATAATCCCCAATTCCGTTCAAAATAATTGCCTTATTTGGCAATTTTTTCTGGGCCTTCCTGATATTTGCTGGGGTAGAATAATATTTGATGGATTCAGGGGCAATGTAGGTGAGCCAGGCTTCTGTATCTTCTTCGTCCATAATTTCCTGGAGTTCCGAAATTATTCTTAAAATTTCAGCCTTATCATCAGCAAATTCTTCCTTGGTAACGGTTTCTTCTGATGAAAGATTGTTGGTAGAACGAATATATTCTTCATCTTCAAGTTCAGCTTCAGATTTTACATCGATAACTTCTTCATCAACATCCACAACTTCATCATCAAAATTCTGAGGTTCTTCAACAACTGTTTCCTCAACAACTTCAACAGCATCTTCATTTTCTACTGTTGTTTCATTTTTTGGAACAGAGCCACAAGAGATAAAAATCAATCCGAGAATGCAAATAAAAGTTAAGTAAATAAAATTTCTCATGGCTGTAATTTTATATCTATTGTTAGTTTTCGTCAAATAAGATAGATTTCTGTCTATGGTAAAAGCTGTATTTGCTGGATCTTTTGATCCTCCCACAAATGGTCACTTAGATATTATAAAAAGAGCAGCCCTGCTTTTTGATACAATAGATGTCGTTGTTTCGGTAAATCCTGATAAAAATTATATGTTTACCCAGGATCAGCGCCTTGCAATGCTAAAAGAACTGACAAAAGATTATAAAAATGTTTCAGTTCACGCTTACGAAGGTTTAATCGTAAATTATGCCAAAAAAGTTGATGCAAAAGTTCTGGTCAGGGGAGTACGGTCTTCAAATGATTTTGGATATGAATTTGAACTGGCCCAGATGAATCAGAATTTAAATCCTGGAATTGAAACTGTTTTTTTGCAGTCAAAAGGACAATTTACGATTGTAAAATCATCATCAATAAAAGAATTGGCAAAATTTGGCGGTGATATTTCTAGAATGGTTCCAAAAATCGTGGAAGACGCCTTGAGGGAAAAGTATCAACCAAAATGACAAATTTTGAAATTTTGTTTGACAAAGTCCAGTTTTTTGCTATAATGGATTGACACTCTGATTGGAACTGTTGTAATATATTTCTCAGTTATATCAGAATTTATATAGTGAGGTTATATACAAATGGCAGTACCAAGAAGTAAAACATCTAAGGCCGTAACAAAAAGACGTCAGAGCATTAACATGAAACTTACAGCTCCACAGTTGGTAGAATGTAACAACTGCGGAAACCTTGTTCAGTCACATCATGTATGTCCAAAATGCGGATTCTACCGCGGACGTCAGGTTATTACACCTGAAACAAAAGCATAATTCTTAGGAGAAAAAAAAGAATGGACGAATTGTTTGAAAAAATCCAGAAGCTTATTGCTGACAAATTGGAAATCGATGAAAGCAAGATTACATTAGATTCTTCTTTCAGAAATGATCTTGGAGCTGATAGCCTTGATACATACGAATTAGTATACGCTATCGAAGAAGAATTGGGTGTTAGTATCCCTGATGAAAAAGCTAATGAATTTGAAACAGTTCGTGATGCTTATGATTTTATTAAATCTGAACAGAGCAAATAAATCATTTTAATCAGAAACTACGAAAAAGCACAAGTTTTGGGACTTGTGCTTTTTTTTTAATCATTCAGTACCGTCATTTCGGGCTTGACCCGAGGTTTAAGGAGAAACGTCATTCCGGGCTTGACCCGGAATCTCATGAGATGCTGAAACGAGTTCAGCATGACGTATTTTGGGGCTGAGACAAAAATTAGCCTTTTGAATAGTTTTATATTTTACTATGAGAACAGACTTATCATTATCATCAGAAAGAAAAAACGCACTCATTAGTTTTTGCAAAAGTGTGAATATAAGATTCAAAAATCTGGAATTGTTGGACCAGGCTTTTCATCATCGTTCTATCACAAACGAAATTAAGCATATAAAAAATAACGAACGCCTGGAGTTTTTGGGCGATTCAGTTTTGGGCCTTGTAACTGCATCATATTTATATAGAAACTTTGATAACCCGGAAGGGGATTTAGCCAAAATAAAATCATCAGTTGTTTCTGAAAAAACTCTCTGCGAAGTTGCCCACCGCCTGGGAATTGATAAACTTTTAATTTTGGGGCATGGAGAAGAAATGAGCGGGGGCAGGGAAAAGCCTGCAATTTTGGCAGACTGCATGGAAGCTATTATCGGTGCATATTATTTGGATAGTGGTTATAAGGCTGCAGAAGAATATGTCCTATCATTTATCATAGACGAAATAAAAAAAGTTTACACAAGTGGCTTAAAAGATTACAAAACTTTGCTCCAGGAAAAATATCAGAAAATCTATAAAGAATGCCCTAGATATGAACTTTTGTCCAAAACCGGCCCTGAACATGACCAGCTTTTTAATGTAAATGTACATTTGGGAGATAAAGTTTTTGGCCCTGCCAGCGGAAAATCCAAAAAAGAAGCCGAACAGCTTGCTGCAAAAATCGCTCTAGAAAATTACCCTTTTTAAGTCTTTTCTGATATAATATCAGAATGAAAAAGAAGAGTTTACTTGTTACATTTATTATTAAAATTACAGTTGTAATTGTTTTTGGCGTTTTTTTATTTATCAATTTATTTGAAAAACTTGATTACCGACTTTATGATGCTTTGTTTCATCTTAGAAAAGAACCTGTCAAAAATGAGAAAATTTTACTGGTAAATATTGATGACCCGTCAATTTTGGCTCTGGGTGAATGGCCTTGGAGCCGCGATGTTATTGCCGATGCCCTGCTTAGAATGCGGGAACTTGGGGCCGATACAACAATATTCGATATTGAGTACATTTCGCCATCCAAAAACGGAATTTCGCCGTCAGCAGAAGAAAAAATTGCTGATAATCTTTATGCTACAAATGATAATATCAACGAATTAATCAATCAGTTTTCAAAAGCAGTCACTTTGGGCTATTACCGGGATGATGAAATTCCGGAACTTACCGACCAGCTGATTCAGCAGCAGATTAATCCTAGTTTTGACCAGTTGGACGAATACATCAACAATAATATGTCCCGAGATAATGATGAATATTTTGGCCAGGCTTTACAATTTTTTGGAAAAGCATATTTAACAATCAATCATGAAGATTTGGGCTATCCTGTTACTGATGATGAATTGAATTACGTAAAAAAAAGATTTTTGATAAACGATGTTGAAGATGATGATAAATTAATCTTTTTTGGAAATAACGTAACAAGAAAAGAATCTGGAGAAACAAAAGGTTTTGCCCCGGCCCTCCACAAATTAATTTCAAGAGCTTATGGTGCGAATTTTACAAACTCCGTTGTTGATAGTGACGGGGTAAGACGCCGAATGGAACTTTTGCACGAATTTGATGATAAATACGAAATGCAGCTGGCTTTTGGTCCATTTTTGGAAATTGTAAAATCTCATCAGATAGAAAGAAAAGGGGATAATATAATAGTAAAGAATGCAACAAATCCTCAGACTGGAGCTGTGGAAGATATAAAAATCCCTTTGGACCCTTATGGACGTTTGTTAATAAACTGGCGAAAAGGTTCTTCGGACGAATCATTTAATCACGATTCTTTGATTAATTTAATAAAATTGGATTGGATAGAAGAAGCCATCGTCACAGATTTAAAAAATATCAACGAACAGCAAATTATGGATGACCAAGGCTATTTGATGGAATATTCCCAGAAAGTCGAAGATTTGCTGGACCAGTACAGTACAATAAAAGCGATGAAAGAGTATATGCTTTCAAAATGTACCGGCTATGATGAAAATAACCAGGTTATTGATGGCATAGATGAGGATGAATATAAGCAATATTTTAATTTGCGAGATGCTTTCTATTTAAGTATTTATGATTTTATAAATAGTGATTACCTGCCGGGAATTTTGGAAAGACTGGAAGAACTTTCTCAATATGATGATTCTGGCCTTGTAGAACAGTATGCAGAATATCTGCCTATGGATATTGGTGATTTAACTGAACAATACGAAAATTACCAGTCATTTTTGACGGAAATGAAGCCTTTGTATAAGGGGGCTTACTGTATTATTGGAACAACTGCCGTATCAACATTCGATACCGGGGCTACTCCTTTTGAAAAAAAATATATGAATGTGGGAATCCACGCCAACATTTTGAATACGCTTTTAAATCAGGATTTTGTTATCAATATAAGATGGTACTGGGGATTTATTTTAGCAACAGTTTTGTCATTTTTGATGCTGTTTTTTACAAAAAAATCTAATACCATGCAAAACATCATAACTTTTGTTTGTTATCTGATTTTTTGCCTTGTTTTTGGTGGATTGTTTGTTTTTTCAAAATATTACATTCAGTTTGTGGGAACAATTTTGTTTTTGCTGGTTGATTATGTTTCGGGAGTTGCCTACAGATTCTATCAGAGCGTTAAAGAAAAGAAATTTATTACCCAGATTGCCGCTTCATTTGCAAATAAAGATACAGTTGAAGAATTAAGACGAAATCCGGAAGCTTTTAAAACTGAAGGTCAGAAAAAATGTATTACAGCTTTGTTCTCTGATATTCAAAAATTCTCGACCCTTAGCGAATTAATCAGTAAACGTTATGGTGATGAAGGTCCAAATAAGCTGATTGAAATTTTGAACGCCTATTTGGGAGATATGTCCAACGAGATTTTGAAAAATAATGGAAATATTGATAAATATGAAGGTGATGCCATAATTTCAATGTTCGGTGCTCCAGACCCGATGAATTCTCACACCAAAGAAGAATGGGCCTACCGTTGTTTGGATTCCGCAATCCACATGAAAAAAGTCGAAAAAGAATTTAATCTGATTCACGAAGATTTGTTTAAACCGACCGAAATCACAAATGCGGAAGGCAAAACAGAAATAATCAAATTAAGTCCTCTGCAGACTCGAATTGGTATAAACTCTGGGGAAGCCTTTGTAGGATTGATGGGAAGTAAAACAGAATCTTTCAGTAAATTAAATTATACGATGATTGGTGATACAGTAAACCTGGCAAGCCGCCTGGAAGGGGTAAACAAGGCATATTCTTCGTGGATTATGTGTTCGGATGCCACCTGGAACCTTGCAAATACTGGCGAAAATGCAGGCAAAATTGTGGCAAGAAGATTGGATAAGGTTAGGGTAGTTGGGCGTTCAACCCCGGTTCAATTGTATAACATTATAGGTTTTGCAAATGAACTGACAAATGAGCAAAGTCAACAGATTGAAATTTTTGAAACAGCCCTGACAAAATATCTTGACCGAGATTTTACGAATGCTGGCAAATTGTTCTTGCAGTCAAATTCTATTGGAGAAGGCGACCCGACCGCCCTCGTTTTTGCAGAAAGATGTAAGAATTTTATAGAAAACGGAGTTCCAGAAGACTGGGACGGCGTTGTAAATATGACTAGTAAGTAGCCTAAAATCGAAGAACCGTTAAAAAGCGAGCCGACAGGGTCGCTTTAGGTTCATC
>CAZGDL010000095.1:0-1881 GCA_964525075.1 uncultured Treponema sp. | reverse complement strand
CCTAAAATCGAAGAACCGTTAAAAAGCGAGCCGACAGGGTCGCTTTAGGTTCATCGAAAGAACGGCTCAGGCGAGATTCATCGAGCCCTATAATCGAAGAACCGTTAAAAAAATCCCCTGGAGTTTGAGTCCAGGGGATTTTTTTGTGCAATATCTTTTTTAGAATACCATAATCAAGATTTTAGCAGCCAAAACTACAGAAACCAAGGCGAATGGGTAAGTTGCAGCATAAGCGGCAGAAACTTCGTCTGTACCTGCTGTAGAAATCAAAGTTCCCAAAGCTGGAGTTGAAGTCATACCACCAGTGATAGAACCCAAATTGTTCAAAAGACTCAATTTGAAAACATAACGAGCAATAATGTATCCAACAATCATAGGAAGAGTTGTCATAACTGCACCGTAAAGGAAGTATGTCCACTTGAATTTATTAATAAAGTTTACGCCACCTGGAACTCCGGCACCAATCAAGAAGAGAACAAGGCCAAGTTCGCGCATAAAGTTTAAAGTCTGTTTTGAAACACGCCAGTCAATTTTACCGACATGACCAAAATGTCCAACAATCAAACCACCAATCAAACAACCGCCAGAATTACCCAAAGAAAAGTTGATTCCAGGAATTTTGATTGCACCAATCAAACAACCAAGAGCAACGGCAAGAGTAAATGGGAAAAATCCGAAAGGATCAACATTAATAAGCTGTCCTTTTGGTTCTGGAATCTGAATCTGGTTAGCAGCAGTGAAGTTTTTAACTTCTGCTTCCATATCTACTTTAAGGATTTTTGGAACAAGCTGAACAAAAAGAACTACACCAAGAACACCGTAAAGGTAGGCAATTCCGTAACCGGCTGTAACATCTTCTTCAATTGCCTTTGCAACTTCTTTTCCGGCAGAAAAACCTGGAGTAGAAGTAAGTCCACCTGTCAAAAGACCAACGGCCATAGAAGGTGTAAGGTTTTTATCAAGAAGAATGAACAAAACGGCAGTTCCAGCACCTACAGCAATGATGATTACTCCCAGGAGAATGTAAGCAAGTGTTGATTTATTAAAAGAACGGAAGAATTTAGGACCAGCAATAAGACCAACGGCAGTTACGAACAGAGCAGTTCCAATTTTTGAAACAAGACCAAAACTTGTTTTGATATCTGGAGACCAAAGTTTAATTGTTGTGTCTCCAATTGAAAAATCAGGGATAAAATTAATAATCACACCCCAGATAAGGGCAACAAGAAGAACCCCGGCTGTACCAAGATCGATACCTTTAATTTTGATTGAACCGATAAGATAACCGATTGTACCAATCGCAAAAACAACGAAAATAAATGACAGCCCCGATTGTACAAGGCCAGCTAAATAAGCAGTCATTTTTTTACCTCTTATAATTATAAATATAGTTCTTCTATTATATTCATATTTGTTTTTATAGGCAATGGGAGGGGAAAAAGCTGGGAAAAATTAAATACAAAAAAAAGTACTTTTATTCGCTCCTTTATGTTATGATGAGTGTATGAATATCCGAAAACTTCCAGTCGGCGTACAGAGTTTTGAAAAACTTCGTACAGAAAATTATCTGTATGTCGATAAAACAGAATTTATTTAGCGCTTAGCCTCCGAAGGCTCAACTTATTTCTTAAGCCGTCCACGCCGTTTTGGAAAGAGCCTTCTGCTTTCTACAATGCGTGCATATTTTGAAGGACGCAAAGAGCTTTTTACAGGCCTCAAAATTTCTGAACTTGAAAAAGACTGGATAAAATACCCGGTAATACTTTGGTTATAAATTTTCCGAACGTGGAGAATGCGTTTATAATTCTTTTGGAATTTTGTTGGCTTTGGCTAAAAAAGATTTTTCTAATTACTGGTTTACAAGTTATCCTGATTTGCTGA
>CAZGDL010000094.1:0-7662 GCA_964525075.1 uncultured Treponema sp. | reverse complement strand
ATGGAAGAACATACATTGTACGACCGTGCATACAACCTGTATAAAGTCCTTTCATAGTTGCTTTAAGTTCTACAGGATCAATCCAGTTATTTGTAGGACCTGCATCTTCCTGTTTTTTAGATGCAATGAAAGTTCTCTTTTCAACACGAGCAACGTCTGAAGGATCAGAACGGAAAAGGAAACTATTAGGCTTTTTAGCTAATGGAGTAGCAAGACCTTCTTTAACACATTTCTGCATTAATTCGTCATACTCTTTCTGAGAACCATCACAAACTACAACATTGTCTGGTTCACACATTTTAACACATTCTTCAACCCAAGCCTTAATCTTGGCATTTTTAATGTCATTAACAGTCATTTATGAACTCCTTTGATACACTCATGAGCCTCTCCAAGAGACCCTAGTATACCGAGGTTAAATATAATGAAAAATGGGGGGGCTTTCAATAGAAAATAAGTTTTTAAAAACAGAAAAATGAAATTTTGTTAGGGTGGACTAATAGATAATAAGGAGGGGGAAGCCTCCCCCTCGCTCCAGCCCGCTTCACGGTCTTACGCTACCCCCTCTGCGGGGCAGCATCACACTCCAGAACAGCCCCGCAACGCCCCGAACTAAGCCTACAAAAAAAATACCCCCACAGACAACCTGCGAGGGTAACTATAAAAGCCGACTGTCGGACTTGAACCAACCACCTGCACGTTACGAGGGTGCTGCTCTACCAGATGAGCTAAGTCGGCAATAATTACAATTTAATAAAACTAACGAGATCCTGCCTGACTTCTTGTTTCGTACAGACGTTTCAAGTCGTTAATGTTGCTTACGATAATATAATTATCATAAACTTCAATCTTTCGCTTTTCTACAAGTTTATTAATTTCGTCTCTTGTAACTTCCGGACTTAAACCAGCCCAGTGCGAAATATCAGAAATTGTCACATTAAAGCGACGCTGTTTTTCAGCCACATTTGAAACAGGATTCATTTCGTCAAGCATCATAAATACATCAGCAAGACGAGCCTGCAAATCTTTTACAACCAGGATTCTAAATCTTCGCTTCTGATCATAAATACGTTTACAGAAAAGCTTGAGCAAAAGCAAAGCCATCTGAGGGTTTCCTGTAATCAAAAGTTCAAAATTTTCTTTGTTGAATTCCAGACATTTTACATTTCCCACAGCCATACAAGTAGCAGAACGAGGGGAATTATCCAAAATGGCCATTTCACCAAAAAATTCACCGGCTTTCAAAATATCCAGATTTTTCTTAGTTCCATTTACACATTTTACAAGTTGAACTCGACCACTTTGAATTAAATAGAAAGAATCGCCAGGTTCGTATTCAGCAATAATAACCTCGCCCGGTTCATAATTTTTTGCAAATCTTTCAAAAGCCGGAAGCTGGAAAAGTTTTAAAGAAGATGAAGAGCCATCATCATCATCCAAACTTGCACCTCTGTTATGAACCGCAAGTTTTTCTTTTCGCAATTTAGCATCAGCATAAAGTCTTGCAACTTCTTCTTTTTTTGGAGTATTAGGATAGCGTTTCAAAAATTTCAAATAAACATCACAAGCAGAGCGATACTGTTCATCATCATAAAAACTTTTTGCAACAGCCAACATTCCAGACTGCTGATCTGCCGTAACGTTATTCAAAATTGATTCAGTTTTTCTATGGATTTGACGCAACTGATTAGAGAATACACGGAGCATTTTCATAATCAAAGCTTTGTTGTTACTAAAAAGGATTTCAAATTCCTGAACTGTCAAAGAAACTGCAACTGTAGGAACCAAAGCAGTAGCAGTTTCTTCACGCCCAAAATGACCGAGTGCAGACTTTACGCCAAAAAATTCACCACTTTTAACCTGCTCTGCAACAGGCTGCCCAGATTCAATATCTGTACTTGTAAGAAGAACCTGACCAGACTGCATAATAAAAATGCGTTCGTCCTTGTCCCCTTCAAAATAAATTATGGATCCTTTTGTGTATTGCATTGCTTTTGGCATACTGCTAACTGCTCCCTAACTTTACGTTTTTAAGTTAATTTTTACTTTCGTTTCTACCTTAAATTAAGATTATATCATATTTATTTTATTTATGCTATTCTTAAATTATGGTTGATTTACATTGTCATACAACAGCATCGGACGGGCAATACACTCCCACAGAACTAATCAAAAAAGCGGCCGACCATAACATTAAACTTATGGCCATCACCGACCACGATACAATAAACGGACTGGAAGAAGCAAAAATTGCCGGCCAGCAATACGGCGTCAAAATTATCCCTGGAATAGAAATTAATATCACCGCACCAAGGGGCGAATTTCATCTTTTGGGCTTGGGGATTTCTGAAATTTCCCCATCAATGAAAGAATTACTGGATAACGTCATCAAAACCCGAAAAATCAGAAATAAAGAAATGGTTTCGCGAATGCATTACGCCGGCGTAGACATCACTTACGAAGAAATGATAAAGCGTTTTCCCCACACAATGATAGGCCGCCCCCATTTTGCCCAAATCCTTGTGGAAAAAGAAATAGTCAAAACCCGACAGCAGGCTTTTGACAAATACCTGGGCAAAGGCAGGCCCTGGTACATAGAAAGAATGGGCACAAATTTAGACCAGGCAATTATAGCCATCAGAGAATCAAAGGGATTACCAGTCATAGCCCACCCAATGTCTTTGTATTTATCTTTTGGAAAACTTCCTGAAATGTTGCAAAAATATTATGAGCAAGGGGTCTGCGGAATGGAAGCCTTCCACCCGGGAGCCAGAGTTTCAGAATGTTTCAGATTGGAAGAAATTGGGCGGAAAATTGGATTTTTTATAACGGCAGGGTCAGATTTTCATGGTGAAAAAATCAGGCCGGACCGCAAACTTGGCCACACCACCGGCCAGCGAAAGATTGAAGATAAATTCTGGACAGAAGAACTCTATCCTAATCTTGTAAAAGAAAATCCTAGTTTTAAGGATTATGTCATAGACTAGAAAAAAAATCCTCCATAAAAAAAAGGACAGCTGAACCAACGGCCCAACTGCCCAAATATTTACAGGAGGTAAGTATGAACTAACCTTTTACAGCCCCATTTGTAATACCAGAATAAATCTGCTTTTGACACAAAATGAACACGATAAAGGCCGGAACCATAGAAATAATTACCCCGGCACAAATCAAGTTATACTGGCTTCCCAAAGGCCCAGTAAATGTGTACAAAGAAATTGCGACAGTCCTAAGATTTGTATTTTGAAGGTAGAGATTTGCACAATAATATTCGTTGTAGCAGCTAACGCCCTTCAAAATCATACTTGTAACCGTAGCGGGTTTGAGCAAAGGCAAAATTATCTTCCAGTAAATCGTAAAATAATTTGCCCCATCAATAATTGCAGACTCATCTAGCGAAACCGAAATATTTTCCATAAATTGAATGAAAATATAAATCGAAATAACGTCCGTTCCCATCATCATTATGATATAGCCATAAAGATGATTGATAAAACCAAGCTTGCCCATAATCGAATAAACTGCAACCTGCATGGCAACCCCAGGAAGCAAAGTCGCAAACAAGAACAATCTTCTGATTAAGCCATTTCCAGGGAACTTAAATCTATTCAAAACATAAGCCAACTGTGAACTTATAAAAATTGAACCGGCAAGAACACAAACCAAAACCACAGCCGAGTTCAAAAAAGCCCTGCCCATGTGGGCCAGACTAAAAGCCTTGGTGAAATTCTCAAAATTCCAGTGTTTTGGGAACATCATTACCGAAGTTGTCTGATATTCTTCAACATTTTTAAAAGCAGTAATAAAACATGAAAACAGAGGAACCAAAGTCCAGAAAGCAAAAAAGCACAAAATAAAATATTTCAAAAAAGTTGTAAGAATGCCATTTACTCTTGCCTTGTTATTTAATGTCATAAAATACTACCTCCATTTGAATTTCCAGAATCAGCATTTTTGAAAACATACTTAAAGAAAATCTTCTGTAAAATAGTAACAATAAAAATCAGACAAAGCAGGAATACAGCCATAGCAGAAGCAAGTCCGACCTTCTGGCTGGTATGAGCCACCTGATCCATGATGATAAAGTAAGTTCCCGTACCATTAGCACCCTTCGTAATTACAAACGGCGGTTCAAAAGCACTCAAAGAACCAGTTATCGACAAAATCACATTCAAAGTAACAATCGTCTTAATACTCGGAAGTATTATATGGAAGAATTGCTGCACTTTATTGGCCCCGTCCAGTTCTGCTGCCTCGTACAATTCCGGGTCAACCGACATAATAGCCCCAATAAACAAAACCATATTTTGTCCAAGGTAGCGCCAGACAGAAGTTCCAACCAAAGAAACATTGTTCAAGCCCTGGGTCTTTAACCAGTAAGGCAATTTTTCCAGAGGAATGCCCAACCAGCCCAGAACAGTATCAAAAACAAATCCTCTTGTAAAAAAGAACTTGAAGATAAAACCAATCGCAATACCATTTATCAAAAAAGGGAAAAACAAAACACCCTTAAACAAATTTCCAAATTTAGTTTTAAAACTCAGGATTGTCGCAAGTAGCAGAGCCAAAGTCAGCTGAACTACCGAACCACCCATATAATAGAGAGAAAGCTTTAATGCATTAAAAATATCTTTACGGGCAAACAAATCTTTGTAGTTTTTCAAACCGACAAAAGTTTTTTCGCCAACATATTTCATTTTATAAAAACTGTAACTTACCATTTCACCAAATGGCAGATAGGTAAAAGTAAACAAAAGCAAAAGGGGGATAATGATAAAAGCCCCAATAACCAGCCATTTTTGAGCCGAAACAGGCAAAAGCCTTTTATTTATTGACCGTGACTTTATTGCCCGGGATTTTATAGTATTTTCACCAGCAGAAGGATTTTTCATCAGAACTTTACTCATCAGGGGTAAACCTCACAAAACTTTTTTTTGCTATAGACAGGCAGTTCCAAAAAGAACCACCTGTCCCCAAAATCAAAATTAGTACTTAATTTCTACCGATTCACTTTCCTGGGCAGCAGTCCAAGCTGCATTCCAATCACTCATAATGTCATCAAAAGATTTAGTTCCATTAGAAGCGTGTTCGATAATTTCCTGAACCTTCAAGTTACCGCCAGCATTGATGTTCAATTCAGATTCAGAGTTAAGACTGTTCAACAAATCAGATTCACCGGCAGCAGCAGGAGCGTCAGAAACGAAAGCAACATCGTTTTCAGAGAAAGCTGCATAAGCATCAGGATAATTGTTGTCGTTAGCAGCAATAGGAATACCACCTTCATTAAATGCAAAACCAGATTTTTCTGTAAACCATTTTACAAAAACCATAGCAGCCTTCTGATTATCGCTAGAAGCCTTAGAGTTGATACCGAAACAATAGTCAGGACCAGCAGAAGCATACTGTTTTCCGTTGATAGTGATAGGGAAAGACATATAACCAATATCATCAGGATTTGGACCAGCTCCCTGCATCTGAGTAAATGCCCAAGAACCAAGAACCATAGTTCCAATTTCGCCACGGTTAATCATACCCTTACAACCTTCCCAGTCAGTTGTTGTGTAGTCATCTTCAATAAGTTTGTTTGCAGCAGCATCATAAAGAACCTTGTAAACAGCATAAGGGTGAGTATTATCACCATAATTTTTGAAAGGATCTTTTGTATGCAACAAAACATTGTTCATATAATTTTCATCACCAGTAGCAGAACCGCCCAGGTAAGCATCCCAAGCACCCATAGTCCAGCCAGCAGCATAGTTAGTGTAAAGAGGGATAGCGTCAGTATTAGCCTTGATTAATTTCAAATCTTCAATAAATTCATCAGGAGTTTTTGGCAACTGAGTAATTCCAGCATCCTTGAAAACTTTTTTGTTATAAAGAACGCCCTGAGCATTACCAGTTGAAGGAATACCGTAAACATTGCCATCATATTCCCACTGAGAAGCAAATTTAATAACCTTGTTCATTTCGTCCAAAGAACCAAAAGACAAGAAATAATTTCCCAGTTCTTTTTTATCGATTGCAGGAATCATCATAATATCCCCCCAATCGCCCCCCTGCAGACGAAGCAAAGAAGTAGAAGCGTAGTCAGTAATACCTTCAATTTCAACAGTGATATTTGGATAAACCTTGTTGAATTCCTTCAAATATTCAGCAAAAGTAACGCCAGAATAAGTTTCCTGCAACATATCAGTACGGTGTGACAACAGTTTGATAGTAGCAGTAACGTCTGTATAAGTTTTTCCCAACTCAACATCAGCATAACCCAAAACATCTCCGGCAGCAGCCTTTGAAGAACCTTCTTTCTTTGAACATCCAGCAAAAGACATCAAAGAACCCACAATTGCAGCAAATGCAATCACTTTAATTGATTTTTTCATAATTAGTCCTCCTAAAAAGTAACTTTATTTATAGACTAAATTAATATTAGCACAAATTAATTTTAAAGCAACTTTAAACTTAATTTTTTTCACATTTTTACCTAATTTTTTGTAGTTTTTTACTTAATTTTTCTTACTTTTTAGTTTTTTAGCAAAGTTTAGCAAAAAAAAATTGGACACCTACAGACCTTTTTCAAAAAAATACAATTTTCAGAAGTTACCATTCATTTATCCACGTTTTTATGTTAAAATCCCCCTATGAACATCCGAAAACTTCCAATCGGCGTACAAAGTTTTGAAACACTTAGAAGAGAAAACTTTTTGTATGTCGACAAAACAGAATTTGTTTATCGTCTCGCAAGCGAAGGCCGCCAGTATTTTTTAAGCCGTCCCCGCCGTTTTGGGAAAAGTCTTTTACTTTCTACAATGAGAGCATATTTTGAAGGCAAAAAAGAAGTTTTTACAGGACTCAAAATTTCCGAACTAGAAAAAGACTGGATAAAGTATCCTGTCTTCTATTTTGATTTTAACCAGAATAAATATGAATCCTCCAACGACCTTGCAACTGTTTTAGATACTCACCTTTCAAAATGGGAAGAAATCTATGGAAAAAATCCTGACATTGCAAAAGAAAATCTTCCAACAAGATTTAATTACCTTCTTGAAGCTGCCCACAAAAAAACAGGCTTGGGAGTTGTAGTTCTTGTTGACGAATACGATAAATCCCTACTGGAAAGCGAAGGGGAAGCCTTAGAAAAATCAAAAAAACTTTTCAAAGGATTTTTTGGCAACCTTAAATCTTGCGACGAACATTTAAAGTTTACTTTTATTACCGGTGTTACTAAGTTTAGCAAGGTGTCAATTTTTAGTGACTTGAACCAGTTGAATGATATTTCGCTTGATGAAAAATATTCGATAATCTGCGGTATCACACAAAAAGAAATGATAAAAAGATTTAAGCCAGAAATAAACAAAATGGCAAAAAAACTTTCCATTTCTTACGAAGAATGCCTTGCAGAATTAAAACTAATGTATGACGGTTACCGTTTTCATCAGAATTCAGAGGGACTTTACAATCCTTTTAGTCTGATAAATGCTTTTTTCAAAATGGAATTTGGAAATTACTGGTTTGCAACTGGCACCCCAACATTCCTTTTAAAAAAACTCAAAGAAAATGATTTTGACCCAAAGAAATTTTCCACAGACAAAATCTCAGAATTTCAAGACGATTTGCAGGATTACAGGTCCGACAACCCAGACCCTATCCCACTTTTTTACCAGT
>CAZGDL010000093.1:3093-7664 GCA_964525075.1 uncultured Treponema sp. | reverse complement strand
CAGAAGTGACATAATTGTTACAACTCAAACTGATGTTTACATTTTTGAGCTTAAAACCGTTCCACCAACTGATTTTGAAAAAGGCGTGGAAGAAGCCTTAGCTCAAATTGAAAAGAAAGGTTACGCAGAACGCTATTCTGTTAGTGGAAAAACTACGCATAAAATTGCACTGGTTTTTGCAGATGACGCGAGTGGCGTGCTAGGCTGGAAGGAAGAGTAAAATCCAACGCGGTAGCGATGGGAGGGGCGCCGAAGGCGTTCCGGAGCGAGTGAAACGAGCGGAGGAATGAGCGTTAGCGAACCCCGGACGTAGCGACGGCAGGCGGAATGAGCGAAGCGAATAGAGCCTGCCGGACCGCCCAAAAGAACTTTAAAATCACTATAATTGTTATATTTTTTCGTCTAATTCTTCAATTTACCTTTAAAAACCTATGATATTTTTAGCGTAGGAGACTTATTTTTATGAAAAATACGAACAAACTGAACCTGGGACACTACGTTGGAAAGCAGATGCCACTGTATTCGATTGCCATTATTTGCATGATTATTGCTGTTCTTTTGGATATGGCGGCTCCGATTATTGTTCAGCACATTGTCGATGATGTTTTGATTGGCAAAAAACTTGAGCTTTTTAAATTTTTTCTGCTGGGGATTTTGGGGATTGGCCTTGGCCGTTGTATTACTCAGTATGCCCGCGAATTTCTTTGTGATTGGGCCGGAAGTAAAATTGCCAGCGAAGTCAGAATTAATCTTTTTCAGAAAATCCAGTCTTTGAGTGCCAATTTTTTTGACGGAATTAACAGTGGCGAGCTGATGAGCCGGGTCAAAGACGATGTTGACCGTATTTGGGATGTTGCCGCTTTTATGGGGATTTTGATAGCGGAAGTTTTTGTCAGGACTGTGGCTGCAATTTATTTTATGGTGCAGATTAACTGGCAGCTTTCGATTATCCCAATTATCGGGATGTTTTTTTCGGGATTTATTGCCATCAAAATGGAGAGAAATCTGGATTCTCTTTACGGCGACCTGGCCCAGAAAAACTCTGAACTCAACAACACGGCAGCCGAAAATCTGGCTGGGGTCAGAACTGTGAAGGCCTTTGCCCGGGAAGGTTTTGAAATTGCCAAATTCCACAAGCATAATCAAAAATACTACGAACTCAACATTGATTTGAGCCGGGTTTTTGTAAAATACAATCCTCTTATCCAGGTTATCACAAGAACCTTGTCTGTAATCACCCTGCTTTTGGGCGGTTTGATGGTGATTAAGGGAAATCCTTTTGCTGGTGGGGCTACGCTCACAATCGGGCAGGTAATTGCCCTTTTGAATTATGTCGGAAATATGATTTGGCCAATGGAAATGCTGGGCTGGCTCACGAACGGTCTTTCTAGTGCCAAGGCGAGTATAAAAAGGCTTAACAAAATTTATGCCGAAATCCCTGATATTAAAGACCAGAACACCGCCAAGACAACCAGCCTTGAAGCTGATCTGCAAGACGCAATTTTTACCAGTGATGATATTTCTGGAACTATTACGTTTGACCACGTCACCTATAAATCTGGGGACAGGAAAATTCTTGATGATGTAAGTTTTGAAATTAAAGCCGGACAAACTCTTGGAATTATGGGGGCAACTGGCTCTGGAAAAACGACAATCATCAATCTTTTGAAACGAATGTATGATGTGACGGAAGGTTCTATAAAACTTGACGGGGTTGATATTCGGGAATTGCCACTTCCGACTTTGAGGCGGTCGATTGCGGCTGTTATGCAAGACATTTTCCTTTTTAGCGATACGATTGACGGAAATATCCGCCTGGGGGCTCGCGAAACTATGACTTCTGCCCAGGTTCGTGCGGCTCTGGTTCAATCCCACGCTGCAGAATTTGTTGACCGCATGGAAGATAAGGAACAGACGGTCATTGGGGAACGAGGGGTCGGACTTTCTGGTGGTCAAAAACAGAGAATTACGATTGCAAGAGCCCTGGCCCGCAAAACGCCGGTCTTGGTTTTGGACGATTCCACTTCTGCCCTGGACACAGAAACTGAGCAGGATATTCAAAAAGTTTTGGCTGATTTGACCGGCATGACCAAAATCATCATCGCCCACAGAATTAGTGCGGTTCGCAAGGCTGACAAAATCATCGTTCTGGAAAAAGGCCGCATTGCCGAGGAAGGAACACACGAAGAACTTCTGGCAAAAAATGGTTTATACAAAGAAACTTATGATTCGCAGTATTAGGATGACCTTTCGGAGGTAAATTTATGAACAGTTACAAAACAGATGAAGATACAGTAAAAAAATCAAACTTTGAAACAATGACCCGCCTCTTCAAATATCTCTTAAAATACAAGGGAAAAATAATTGGCGTTTTTGCCTGCATGGCTTTGGGAACTATTGTCGATCTGGTGAATCCTCTTTTGCAGGAAAAGGCCATTGACGACTACATTTTAAAATCAAACATTCCCGGCCTGGTTAAAATTGTGATTATCGGAGCGGTCATAAACATTCTGGCAGTTCTTGCCATTAAAATCCGTATGCTTTTGATGGCAAAAACCAGCAACAAAATTATTCAGGAACTCAGGCAGCAACTTTATGACCATATTCAGAGCCTGGATTTGGCATTTTTTGATTCCCGTCCGTCTGGAAAAATCCTGGCTAGAATTATTGGCGACACAAACTCTCTCAAAGACATCATCGAAAACGCCGTCACTACTTTAATTCCAAACATGGTGACAGTAGTTGCGGTTATGGCAATTATGTTTGCCAAAAACTGGAAGCTGGCCCTGGCCGCCCTCTGCTCTCTGCCTTTTATGATTGCAGGAATTTTTCTGATTTCCGCAATGGCAGAAAAACACTGGAAGGCAAAACGCCAAAAATCTTCAAATATGAATGCTTTTATAAATGAAGATTTGTCCGGCATCAAAATTATCCAGAGTTTTAGGGCAGAAAAAGAGACCGATAAAACTTTCCAGGATTTGGTTTGGGCAGACCGCAAGGAATTTATCAAGGCTGTCCGCTGGTGTGATGCTTTTGGTTCTTGGGTCGACCTCTGCTGGAGCGTGGGAACCATGGCTCTTTATCTTGCCGGCGTTATGATTTTGGGAATTGACAATGTTTCAATCGGAACTTACATTGCTTTTGGTTCCTATGTTGGGATGTTCTGGCAGCCGATTATGAATTTGAGCAATTTTTATAATCAGTTTGTAAACGCTGCTTCTGGTGCAGAACGTATTTTTGAAATTATTGATAAAAAAGCCACGGTCACAAGTCCCGAAAATGCAGAAAAAATGCCAGTGATTAAAGGGGATGTTGATTTTAGGAATGTAACATTCGGCTATGAACCAGATGTTGATGTCCTGAAAAATGTTGATTTTAGCGTAAAGTCTGGCGAAACGATTGCTATTGTTGGGCCGACAGGGGCAGGAAAATCGACAATCGTAAATCTGATAAGTCGTTTTTATGATATAAAATCAGGTTGCATCACAATTGACGGCAAGGATATTCGCCAGGTTGATTTGGAAAGTCTCCGCACCCAGATGGGAATTATGACCCAGGATAATTATATTTTCAGTGGAACAATCCGCGAAAATATTTTATACGGAAAACTGGATGCCACAGAAGAAGAAATGATAGCCGCCGCCAAAGCCGTTCATGCTGATGATTTTATCCGCGAACTAGAAAATGGATACGACACAAAGTTGACCGCCCGCGGTGGAGAACTGAGCAACGGACAAAGGCAGCTGGTTGCATTTGCGAGAACTATGCTGTCAAATCCTCACATCCTCATTTTGGACGAAGCCACTTCCAGCATAGACACAAAAACAGAATTGCAAGTTCAATCTGGTATTGCCAATATGCTCAAAGGTCGCACAAGTTTTGTAATTGCCCACAGACTTTCCACAATCCAAAATGCCGACCGCATATTTGTCATAGACAAGGGCGGAATTGTAGAAAGCGGCAGTCCACAAGAGTTGATGGAGAAAAAAGGAGCATACTACGCTCTGAGACAGGCACAATTTGCGTAAATTTGCGTGAAATGAAAATCCCTTGTAAAATACCCCCTGTGGAGGTGACATATGGATACCAAAGAAAAATTCAAAGAACTAATTGAAATTGCCATAAAAATGCAGGACAGGTCTTACGTTCCATATTCGCATTTCCACGTAGGGGCAGCCTTACTTGCAAAAAATGGGAACATATACACAGGTTGCAATGTAGAAAACGCCGCCTACGGCCCTAGCAACTGTGCCGAAAGAACTGCCATTTTCAAAGCGGTGAGCGAAGGCGACAAAGACTTTGCTGCAATCGCAATTGTAGGTGGCCCAGAAGAAGACCTGGGAAAAGTTGTAATAAAAGATTATTGTCCGCCCTGCGGTGTTTGCCGCCAGGTTCTTTCAGAATTCTGCGATAAAGATTTTCAGATAATTTTGGCAAAAAGCCCGGATGACTACAAGGTTTATTCGCTAGGAGAATTGTTGCCCCTGAGTTTTAGTTTGTAAGGGGTGACAACATCGCTTGTTCATGAGATTCCGGGTCAAGCCCGGAATGACGAAATATCTGAGAGGCCG
>CAZGDL010000093.1:0-2993 GCA_964525075.1 uncultured Treponema sp. | reverse complement strand
CCGGGTCAAGCCCGGAATGACGAAATATCTGAGAGGCCGAGACAAGCCCGGAATAACGTTAAATCACCCCTGGAAAGACGTTCAATCAAACCTGGAAGGACATCCCACCAAGCCCGGGATGACATTACATCACTCCCAGTTAATTTCCTTCCCATTCAAAACCGCCTTCATCAAAATGCCATTATCATAAAGCAGTTTCAAAGAAAAAAATGGGACTTTTTTTTCAATCAAATCCAAAAATATTTCGTCCCCTTTCCAATGGGGCAAATCATTCAATTTAGATTTTTCCACCCACTCCAAAGTTCCTTCATCACACTGGTCGGCGGTAAAAAGCCTGCCAGAAAATTTATCACACCAGAAAATATGCATGAACTCGGTGTAAATACCATTGGGAGCAGACTCATCATTACAAACAAAAGTTACAATTCCACGGTATTCCAAATCCTGGCAAGAAAGTTTCAATCCGGTTTCTTCTAAAACTTCTCGGCAAACACAATCTTCCGGGCTTTCAGAATTTTCAAATTTTCCACCAATTCCAATCCACTTATCTTTGTTGTAATCATTTTCTTTTTTGACCCGGTGGAGCATGAGGTAGGAATTATCTTTTTGGATATAGCACAAAGTCGTGTTGATTAAAGTTTTTGTCATGACTGGCACAAAAGCAAGAGACCTTCCACAATCGCTTTGTGTTCTTCGGGAGCAATTCTCGCATACAAAGAATCAGGCGTGTCATCAACCATTACAGGAACTTTTTTCTGAATCAGGATTTTGCCACCGTCGCATTGGCCACTTACAAGGTGAATTGTACAGCCAGACTCTTTTTCTCCAGCTGCCAGAACAGCCTCGTGAACGTGGTGTCCCCACATTCCAACCCCACCAAATTTTGGCAAAAGAGCTGGATGCAGATTAATAATTTTATCCTGGTATTTAGAAATTATGTCACCAGATAAAACCGTAAGCCAGCCTGCCTGGACAATAGCCTGAACCCCATTTTCTTTGCAAAGAGCCAAAACAGCATCAGAAACAGCCAGTCTTTTTTCGTCTCGGCTGGCAGCCATAGCTACGTCTTTTCCCATCACAGAGTAAGGACTTGTAATTGCAGTTTTTATCCCTGCCAGATGGGCCCTTTCCAAAGCATAAGCATCTTTGTGGTCAGAAATTACAATGACAATCTGATATGGACACTTTTCACCTTCTTTCTGCTCATAATCAATCAGAGCTTGAAGATTTGTGCCACCACCACTAACCAAAACAGCAGTTTTTAATTTCATCATTTTACAATTATTTAGGAATTAGGAAATTTATATAAAATCTCCGAGAGACTGTCAAAAGCCCCCGGAGACTTACTCATTCTTTAGTCTTCAAAAATCACAGAATCTTTCTGACCATTTACTTCGCCCTTGGCATATTCTACACGACCAATTTTATAGGCTTTCATATCAGGACAGTAATCTTTGTGATATTTAGAAGCATTCGTATTGAACATTTCCAAAACAGCATCAGCTTCTTTTGCGTTTACAGCAAGAACAAAACCGATTCCCATATTGAAAGTATTGTAGATTGTATTCAAGTCGGCACCGCGTTTAATCAGTTCGCCAAAAACAGGAGGAATATCCCAAGAATCCCGCTTGATTACCGAAATCAACTGCTTTTTGCCTTCCTTAGCTTTTGGATACATACGAGGAATATTTTCGTAAAAACCGCCACCAGTTACGTGAACCATACCATGAACAGCCTTGCGATATTTTCCCAAAACTTCCATTACAGGTTTTACATAAATGCGGGTTGGAGTAAGAAGAACTTCTCCAATTTTCTTGCCAGTATCTTTGCCATCAATAACAAAAGGATCATCAAAATTACTTACCAGTTTGCGGACAAGGCTAAAACCGTTTGAATGAACGCCTGTAGAAGAAAGTCCGATTAAAACGTCACCTTCTTTTATATCCTGGCCGGTAATCATATCCTTTTTTTCGCCAACGCCAACGCCAAAACCTGCCAAATCATATTTGCCATCATCATAAAAATCAGGCATTTCGGCAGTTTCGCCACCCAAAAGGGCACAACCAGTATCGACACAACCGTCTGCAACCCCTTTTACCAGGTCAGCAGCAACGGCAGCATCCAATTTTCCACAAGCAACATAGTCCAGGAAGAACAGAGTCTGCACTCCAGAACAAAGAATGTCGTTTACACTCATGGCAACACAGTCAATACCAACCGTGTCATATTTTCCCATCTTAAAGGCAATGTCCAGTTTTGTACCAACTCCATCAGTTCCACTAACAATTACAGGATTTTTATAGCCCTTTGGAACCTCAAACATACCATTAAAACTTCCAAGTCCAGTCAAAAGCCCTGGAATTGCAGTACGCTTTGCGTGTTCCTTATACATATTTACCGCACGGTAACCTTCTTCAACATCAACACCTGACTCTTTGTACGATGCCATGGAAAACTCCTAAAATTTTATATCTATTCCAGTAGCAGCCGCATCACTTGCAAGCTTAGCCCTGAAAGCTTTTAATTTTTCTGATAATTCTTTATCCTGCAAAGCAAGAATCTGCAAAGCAAGATAAGCCGCATTTTTTGCACTATTAATTCCAACAGTAGCAACCGGGATTTGCGGAGGCATTTGAACGATTGAAAGGAGGGCGTCCATCCCCCCCAAACCATTCGATTTTTCACTCACGCATTCAAGAGGAACGCCAATAACAGGCAAAGTCGTAAGCCCTGCAATCACCCCAGGAAGGGCAGCCGCAAGGCCAGCCCCAGCGATAATCACCTGGCAACCATCTTTTTCAACCTGGCTAACAGTTTCTTTTAACAAAGCCCCAGCCCTGTGGGCAGAAATGATATAAGCCTTGTAATCCACGCCGAATTCCGTAAGAACGTCGGCAGCCTTTTTCATAGTGTCTTTGTCTGATTTTGAACCAAAGAAAATAGCAACTTTCATATCGGAGTTATATCACAAAAAATCCTTTTTCTCAATAATG
>CAZGDL010000092.1:3839-7952 GCA_964525075.1 uncultured Treponema sp. | reverse complement strand
TTCACGTTGTCACCAAAAAGGGGAAGGGCTATAGCCCTGCGGAAAATAATCCTGAACTTTTTCACGGGATTGGGCCTTTTCAGACTAGCGATGGCACTGTCGAAAAATTTGATACTTTGAGTTTTACTGAAGCTTTTAGTAATATAATTTGTCAGGCTGGCGAAAAGAACAAAGACCTTGTGGCAATTACGGCTGCTATGGCTAAGGGAACTGGCTTGTCGGCTTTTTCGCACAAATTTCCTTCCAGGTTTTTTGATGTAGGGATTGCGGAAGAGCACGCTGTCACTTTTGCTGGGGGCCTGGCTAAGGGTGGCAAAATTCCTGTTGTTTGTATTTATTCGACTTTTATTCAGAGGGCGGTTGATCAGATTTTTCATGACATCACCTTGCAAAAAGCCCATTCTATTTTTATTTTGGACCGGGCTGGGGCGGTTCCAAATGATGGGGTGACCCACCAGGGGATTTTTGATATTGCCCTGTTCAGGCCTATTCCCGAAATCGAAATTTTGACTGCTTCGAGTGCAAAAGACCTGGCTCTGTGTTTTGACTGGGCGGTAGAAAATGGGACTTGTGTTGTAATCAGGTATCCGAAACTTTCTTGTCCGACTGAAATTCCGGAATTTGAAAGTCCTGTGGAATTGGGGCGGGGGATTTTTATTCCTTGCACGGAATTTGTTATCGAAAATATCAGTGAAGAATCTTTGAATAATCATAAAAATAAGATTTTGGTCGTGGCGACTGGCGGAATGTATTCGGAAGCCCAGAAGGCGGTTAGGGCGGTTTTGCTCGAAAATGGTTATGCTGATTTGTATTTGCTGCGTTTTATAAAGCCTTTTGATGAATCTTATTTTTTGGATTTGGCAAAAAATTATTATGGAATTGTTTTTGTTGAAGATGGCGTGATTACCGGCGGAATTGGTCAATATCTGGCTGGGCTTTTGGCGGAAAATGGCTTTACTAATACAAAGGTTCTTGGTTTTGATGATAAATATTACAGCCACGGTACTCGTGATGATGTTTTGAAGGCTGCTGATTTGGATTCTTTCCATATAATAAAAGCGATAAAAGAATGCAGCAAATAGTTTTGGGGTCGAAAATCATCAGCACTCAAAGGCCGGCTTTTGTTATGGGGATTGTGAATGCAACTCCGGACTCTTTTTATTCGGAAAGTCGGGGCGGCTCAGACCGGGCTCTGGAACTTATAGACCAGGGGGCCGATATTATTGACCTGGGGGGGGAGTCTACAAGGCCTGGTTTTTCTCCACTTAGTGATGATGATGAGTTGGCTCGGGTAATTCCTGTAATCAAAGAAATCCGTAAACATTCTGATATTCCCATTTCTGTTGATACTAGAAAGCTAGGGGTTATAAAGGTTCTCTCTGATTATGGCGTGGACGTTTGGAATGATGTTTCGGGGGTGGAAGGGGCCTGCCAGGCGGCTGACTTTATCTCAAAAAGCGGACTTTCTTATATACTCATGCACAATAAGGCCGGCTCTCTTGAAGATCTCAACAAATTTTTTGAAGAAAAAATCAACTTTTTACTTAATCATCATGTTGGGGAAAACAAAATAATTATTGACCCGGGAATTGGATTTGGAAAAAGCAACGAAGAATCAATCAGCATAATCAAAAATACAGACAAAATTTGCGGGGGAAAATATCCTCTTTTGATGGCACTTTCTAGAAAACGCTGCATTGGCCAAATGACCGGCCGTCCTGTGGAAGAAAGGCTAGCCGGCACTTTGGCCGCGAATATGATTTGTGTTCAAAAAGGGGCAAAAATTATCCGCGTTCATGACCTTTCTCCAACAATTGATTGCCTTAATGTGATGAAATATCTTCAATAATGTTGTAAAATACAAATTATGGTTGGTTTTGAAAGGCTATTACACATTTATGATTTTATAAGGCCAATACTCGATATAGCTGTCCTTACTTTTATCCTCTACAAAGCATACGATTTTATTTCCAAAACAAATGGCGTGCAAATGCTTAAATCTCTGGTGATTGTTGCCGTTGCCTACGCTATTGCCGTTCTTTTGGATTTGCAGACTATGCTCTGGCTTTTGAATATTATAGCACCGGCCCTTGTGGTCGCTTTTGCCCTGGTTTTTCAGCCGGAAATTCGAAAACTTTTTATCAGGATTGGGCAAAATGGTTGGTTTGCATTTGGTAATCGTTCAAAACACACTTATGTTGATGCGGTTTTGATTGCTGCTGATATGCTTTCAAAACAGCGGCGTGGTATGCTGGCAGTTTTTATGCGGCACACTCAAATGGAAAACATAATTCAGACGGGAACTAGGCTGAATGCGGATTTATCTTCCAGTCTTTTAATGACGATTTTTGGGAAAGATACTTCCTTGCACGATGGGGCCTGTTTTATCCAGGGGGGCAAACTTATTGCCGCTGGCTGTTTTTTGCCGACTAGTGATAACTACACTATCAAAAAGACCTTTGGTACCCGCCACCGGGCTGCCCTGGGCCTTTCCGAAGTTTCAGATGCCGTTGTTCTTGTCGTTTCTGAGGAAACTGGGGCTCTGAGTCTTGCTTATGATTCAAAATTAAATTATGACCTGTCACTTTCGGAAGTGCGTAAGGTTTTGGAAAATCTTCTGGAAATTACTCCGGAAGCAAAAGTTATGGAGGATACTGTTGATGAACAAAAAAACATTAATTGATAAACTCCTGGATAAATGGCCTGCAAAAGTCATTTGTCTGATAATCGCAATTTTTCTTTATATTTTTCACCAGGTTTCGATAACCGATAAAAAAACTTTTGTTTTGCCACTGAATATTGTCGAAAACGGAATAGTTCAGCATATTGGTCGGGTTCCATCTTCTGTTTCTGTGGTCATAAGGGCTGGAAGTGAAGATATGTCTTCTATTTCGCTGTCTGATATGTCTGCTTCTGTCACTCTTGACGATATCACCGAACCTGGTACTTATGATGTCCCTGTTTTTGTTGAAATTTCTGATAAAATGCTTGCTTTAGACCCTCTGGAAATTAATCTGAAAGATAAAACTGTAAAAATCAAGGTTGATAAAAGGACTTCAAAATACGTTCCTTTGCAGGCGTCTATTACTGGCCAGGTTGCCAGGGGCTATCAAATTTCAAAAGTTGAAATAAATCCGTCTGTAGTTTTGATTACAGGGCCGGAATCAGTTTTGAAGGCGGTTGATTTTATTTCGACTACAAAAATCAATGTTTCCAATGCCGAAAAAACTTTTTCTACCGAAGCAAGTTATGTAGAAACTTCAAAAATTTATGAAGTTGAAGAAAAAGGGCCTTACAAGGCAACTGTAATTGTAGAAACGCTTCCTTTTGAAAGAGAATTTACGGATGTTACTTTGCAGGTTCTTAATTTAAGCGAAAATCTGGAATTGCAATCCCCACTTCCAAAAACTATTGTAAAAATTTCAGGTCCAATGTTGGCTTTGGAAGCTTATAATATTACATCAAAATTTGCCCAGGTAGATTTGGCTGCAATTAATCAGCCTGGCCAATACACTGTAAAGGTAAAATATAACCTGCCTGCCGGTTTTGACCTTGTGGAAAAAGAATTGGATAGCGTTGACGTTATCATCACAGAAAAAATTATTGAAAATAATGATGATGCAGAAAATGTGGAGAATGCAGAAAACGCGGAAAATGGGGAAAGAACTGGGGATGGCAATGGAAATGGCGGGGAAGGGCAAAATCCTGGCCAAACTTCTGAAGGGGTCTGATGATTTACGGAATTGGAACTGATATTACAGAAGTAAAACGTTTTGAAAAATGGATTAAAAATCCTGATATGATTTCCCGATTTTTTAATGAGCGGGAGATTATGGAAAATGGGACTTTATCTGCAAAATGTCAGCATTATGCGGCTAGGTTTGCGGCTAAAGAAGCTTTTGCAAAAGCTCTGGGAACTGGGCTTGTTTACGATTTACAGGATTCTTTTATCATAAATAATGATGATGGAAAGCCTGAACTTGTGATAGAAAATTCGGCTAAGGTTCTTTTTGAAAAACTTTGCGGCAAATATGAAGATTATAAAATTCATGTTTCGCTGAGTCACGAAAAAGAATTTGCAACTGCATTTGTGATTATTGAAAAAATTTCGTA
>CAZGDL010000092.1:0-3739 GCA_964525075.1 uncultured Treponema sp. | reverse complement strand
AAAAAATTTCGTAGTCAAAAAAAGGGGAAGATATGGCAACTTCAAAATCAAAAAAGGTAACTGATCCAAACAAAAAGCCTGCAATTTCGTACTGGTCCAAAGATAAATGCACCTGTCCGGTCTGCAAAAAAGCCTTTGAGCGGGAAATTATGCGGTCTGGAAACGGTCGTATGATTGCCGGTAGCCTTACCGAAGAATTGCACCGTAATTTTGAACCGTCTGCAAAATATGGGCGAGTTTATCCTCTGATTTACGAAGTTGGGGCTTGTCCTTTCTGTTATACGGCCTTTTTTTGGAACGATTTTACCGAAAAAATCACAAGTGATGATGGCGATAAACTTTTTGAACATTCCGAAAGACGTAAAAAAGCCTGCGAGGAAATTTTCCCTTATTTTAATCTTAAAAAAGAAAGAACTCTGTTTGATGGGGCTGCCATGTATTATCTTGCCCTTATGTCTTATGATGATATGGATGTTTACGCCCTGCCAACAATGAAAAAAGCCATTATTTCTTTGCGACTTGCCTGGCTCACAAACGAAATAAATCTCAGATGTGCAGGTCATAATTATGACCTTGTTTCAAAAATGTTTTACAGTAAAGCCTTGTTCTTTTATCAGCAGGCGGTCATAAATGAAACTTCCCGGGTAGAAAAATCTTCCACCCTGGCAAATATGGGCCCTGATATGGATAAAAATTATGGTTGGGACGGGGTAATTTATTTGTGTGGCTTGCTCGAATACAAATATGGCCAAAAAGATGATATTCAGCTCCGCCTCAAAAAACTCAGTGAATCTAAAACTGCCATTGCCCGTATTTTTGGTTTGGGAAAATCTTCAAAAAATAAACCTGGGCCTTTGCTGGAACACGCCCGCAACCTTTATGATAACCTGTCTAAATTGGTTAACGATGACGAGTTCTAAGTGATGATGAGTTCTAAATGAGTGAAAATCGCAACATTCTTTTGACTATTTCTTATGACGGCAGTGATTTTTGTGGCTGGCAGAGGCAGGACGATGTAAAAGGCCAGGAAGCCCAGCGGACGGTTCAAGGGGAAATTGAAAAAGCCCTGGAAAAAATCCACAAGGAAAAAACTGTGCTTTACGGGTCTGGCAGAACGGACAGCGGAGTGCATGCTTTTGCCCAGGCGGCAAATTTTTATTCTCCATTAAAATCTATGCCGGCAGAAAATTATGTCCGGGCTTTGAACGCTTTTTTGCCCCAGGATGTCAGAATTATGGCTGCAAAAGACGTTCCAGAAGATTTTTCTGCCCGAAAATCTGCAACAAGCCGGGTTTACAGGTATTTTATTTCGTTTTCAGAGACGACAGCAGCCAACAATTCCCGCTACACTTGGTCTGTCAAAAATTACAAGCCAAATCTTGACCGCCTGAACAAATTATCAGCCTGCCTTAGGGGGGAACTGGACTGTTCTTCTTTTGCGGCAAGTGGTGACGATTCCATTTCCAATAATCGCTATATTGATGATGCCCATTTTTTTATGCAAAAGGATTTGTGGGGTAATGATTTGCTGGTCTTTCAGATAGAGGCCAATGCTTTTTTGTGGAAGATGGTTCGTACTTTGACCGGAACTCTGGTAGATTTGGACAAAAGAGGGGCGGATGATGACGCCATGGAAAAAATTCTACAGGCAAAAGATAGAACGAAAGCCGGGGTGACAGCCCCTCCGACAGGGCTTTTTTTGTACGAAATAAAATTTGACGGAGTACGGCGGCATGTTTGACCCCCGATCTAAATCCTAGAGCAAACTAACCGGGTCAACGTCGTATTCAATGTAGACATTTTTGTCGTGGCGGTAATCAAAAAGCAGTTTTCTGGCGGCGGTCTGCAAGGGAACAATGGAAGTTCCTTTGAGCAAAATCTGATAGCGCCAGGAAGAATTGATTTTTTCGATAGGACATTCTGCCGGCCCTATAATTTCGGCCCCTCTCGGAGTATTTGCCTCAAGAATTTTTACAGCTTCTCTTGCCGTCGTGGCTGCCAATCCTTTATCAAAACTTCTAAAAACTAGCCTAAGTAGCCTTGTGTAAGGTGGAAAATCCAGCATTTCTCTTTGTCTTAGTTCATTTTCGTAAAAATCCTGAACCCGGTTCTGGCAGGCGTAAAGAACAGGTTCCCGACCTGGTGAATAAGTCTGCACAAAAACCTTGCCGTCAGGAAAATACCTGCCAGCCCGGCCAGCCACTTGAGTTATCAGAGAAAAAGTCCTTTCGCTGGCTCGAAAATCCGGCATATGAAGGCCTGCATCTGCTAAAATTATCCCGACCAGTTGCAAATTTGGAAAATTCAATCCCTTTGCAACCATCTGGGTTCCCAGCAAAATGTCGTATTTGCCAGAGCGAAAATCTTCCAATGTCGCCAGCAATTCTTCCTTGTTTTTTAAAACATCAGTATCCAGGCGGACAATCCTTGCATTTGGAAATTTTGCCCGGGTCTCGGCTTCAATATATTCCGTACCAAAACCCGAAGAGCCGATATCCATAGAACCACACTGGGGGCAGGACTCCGGCGGAATGGTTGACCAGCCACAATAATGACAGCGGAGACGGTTATCTTTTCGGTGGTAGGTGAGGGGAACGGAGCAGTTTTTGCAGACTAATTCATATCCACAAGAATTACACCTAAAAAAATGAGTAAAACCCCGCCGGTTCAAAAACAAAATGGCCTGATGTTTTTCGTCCAGAGTTTTTTTGATATTTTCTTCCAGCGGTTTTGAAATACAGCCGTCATTTTGGTAATAATTTAAATCAATGCAGGAAATATGAGGCATTTCCCCACCAGCTAGGCGTTTTGTCAGAGTGTGACGGATGATTGTCCCCTTGTTCATTCCAAGCCAGGCTTCTACAGATGGAGTTGCAGACCCCATTACCAGGGGGATTTTGAGATTTGCACACCGGTGCATGGCAACTTGCCTTGCGTGGTAGCGGGGATTATTTCCCGATTTATAAGATCCGTCGTGTTCTTCGTCTATGATGATAAGGCCCAAGTCTGGAACAGGGGCAAAAATTGCAGACCTGGCTCCAACAACAACTCTGGCTTCTTTGTGCATAATTCTGTGCCATTCGCCAAGCCTTTGGGAAGGCGTCAAACCTGAATGTAAAATTGCAGCCGTATTTCCAAAGCGTTCGGCAACGGATTTTGCGACCTGGCCTGTAAGCCCGATTTCTGGTACCAGGTAGATTACCCCTTTGCCTTTTTCCAGGATTTTTTCTGCCAGCGATAAAAAAACTTCCGTCTTGCCGGTTCCCGTCGGCCCGTAAAGATAATGAAAATCCCCATTTTTTGCCAAAATATCATCAACGGCTTTTTGCTGTTCGCCAGAAAGTTCATTTTTGTGGGCATTTCCAACTTCTTCTTCAAATGAAAATCCCCCGGCACTCGTTTCCCGCCTGCCAGACGGAATCATAGAAAAAACAGCCTCGCCCAGAGTGCAAAGATAATAGTGGGCAATCCATTTTGCCATTTCAATCAATTCCTGGTCAAAAAGCGGCTCTTTATCAATAATCCTTTTTATAGGTTTGATTTTTCCCTCTTCGACAGGGCAGTTTGGAGGAAGATGGTCCAGAATATTTATGATAAATCCTTCAGTTTTTTTATTTCCAAAAGTGATTTCGGCCCGCTTGCCAATTTGGGGCTTTAATTCCGCTTTTTCGTTTTGGGGAGAAATGTATGAATATGTAAAACCCTGGTTTACAGGCAAATTTAGTAAAATTTCTAGGTA
>CAZGDL010000091.1:0-8231 GCA_964525075.1 uncultured Treponema sp. | reverse complement strand
GAAGATCAACGGTTTTCAAGACCGCCCCAGTACGACCGCTTTGGTATCGCTCCAATAAGTGTTATTACTTTATAGGTTTTAAAAACTTCTGTCAATAGCAAAAATATAAAAAATCAAAAATTTTAATAATTGACTTTAGTATAATTCATTTTTACATTATCATATAGGAAAAATAGCTTTTTCGGAGGTTTGTATGAAACGTGGGTGTTTGATTTCTGGTATTTTATTGGCAGTTATAGGATTGCTCCTCTTCCTTTTCCCTGCATTTTGGGTAAATTTTGTTGTTATTTTACTTGGCCTGGCTTCCATAGTTTACGGTGTTTACACTATCAAATATACAAGGGCACTTTTTGAAAATACAGTTTACGAAAGAACTATTCTTATCAAAAGTATTGTCAGTATTGTTGCCGGAATAATCGTTGTGATTTTTCCTCTTACAGTTGCCAAGGCAGCCTGGAATGTTATGATTTGGATTTTAATCATATATCTGATTGTATCAGCTGTTTTGGGATTTTTTGCTGCTTCTTTATTGAAGGATACTGGCATTGACCGCAAACGTTATATTCTCGAAAATCTTGGCTTGCTGGCTCTGGCTGTAATCTTAATCATCCTTTCTCCAAAAACTCTTGGTTCTTTTATCATAAAATTAATTGGAATTGCTGCTATTATTTTGGGGGCATTTTTGATTATTTTGGATTTGAATTCTAAATCTAAAAAAGACATCGTAATCTCTGCTGAAAATGTTGAAGTTTCTGATGCAGAAGTTACAGATAAAGCTGATGATAATGATGATGATGATGAAACAAAATCTGATGATGGTAATGACTAGATGAAACGTTTACTTTTTGCTCTGCCCCTTGTCCTGTCATTATTTTTGACTTCCTGCTCCGAAAAAATTATGGGATATTCCCTAGTTCTCTGGAATATCCCCCAGGAAGAAATTGCGGCTGGAGATATACTCCCAGTATATATTAAATCTAATATTTCCCATGTTTATGTTGTGGGAAAAACTGATGGGCAGAAAATTGAAGTCCCACTTTGGCAACTTACCGAGCCTGTTAAAAAAAGCAAAATTAATGGGGTGGCAGAAAAATATCTGGAAAATGCTCACACTTATGCTTCCGTAAAATTGGACGGACTTCCTTGCCGTGCAGAACCGGTGAACACTGCAAAACAGGTTTACCGCTTGCGTAAGGGCGAAATCATCAAAATCCTCTATAAAGGAAATGGGGCTAAGCCGATGGCTGGAAAGACCGCCCTGGAAGGTGATTGGTACAAAATCCTCACAGATAACGGCACTCTGGGCTGGTGTTTTTCTTATAATCTTAATCTTTATGAAACAGACGCCCTAGGAAATAGAATTGGTGGCCAGGAAATTGTCGAAGAAGAAAAAGAAGACGAACTTTTCAAATCTGTTTGTGGCAAAATCTGGTATCCTGATTATTTCCAGACCCTTATCGATTCCGGCAATATCGATTTAACAAGGCTTTACACATCATATTGCTTTACAATTGACGAAGAAAATAAAAAAGTCAGCCTAAATACGCCAGAAATTCACGAAGTCTGGACTTATGATGGTTATACAAAAACTGATGATAAAGAATATTCTCTCAAAAATATCCCGATGAAGGTTATTTATAGAAATTCTGGCTATATTGTTTTGCGTTACACAGATTCTAGCGGAAAACCTCAGGATTTAAATTTTGTCATCATAAAAGAAGATTTGAACGAAATTATTGCGGCAGAAAAACAGCGTCGTAGCCAGGCAATTTTGGATTTGTGGACAAAAGGCCCATATTCAAGTCAGAGTTATGGAAAACTGGAGATTTCGGAAGGCGGACTTGTAAAATGGACTGGCTTCAAATTGTTAGTTCCTTCAATTATCCCTGCTGGCTCAAAAAGTAACGGTTCAGTTTCAATCAAATATTCGCTTTCAAAATCTTTAAAAGAAGATTATGACGGAATTATCACCTTTAAGTTTGAAGGCTCTTCTTCGGAAGTAAATTTCCTTTACAAAATGTCTGATGATGGTTTGCGCCTGGAAGATACAAGCGGGGCTTCATTCAAAGGAAATCAAATTACCAGTCGAAGTGTCAGTCCTGTAATCATTTATTTTAAGAAAAAGTTATAGTATGTCATTTGTTCAATTTTCGCAGGTCTCTCTGGCTTTTGGTGACAGAGACATCTTAAAAAACGTTACAATCAACCTTCAAACTGGCTCAAAAGTTGCCCTTACCGGGGCAAATGGAGCTGGAAAATCAACATTAATCAAAGTTCTGGCAGGTCTTATTAAGCCGGATTCTGGAAATCGGGCAGTTCAAAAAGATTGCCGAATTGCTTACCTGCCACAGTCTGGTCTAACCCACCACGGTTGTACCCTTATGCAAGAAGCCGACAAAGCTTTTGAATTTGGCTACGAACTCCAGCGTCAGATTGACGAAATTGGGGAAAAATTGCAAAAAGGGGAGGGGAATACAGATTCCCTAGTTCTCCGCCAATCAGAATTAATCCAGGAATTGCAGGATTCTCAATGGGATAGGCGGGCTGCCATGGCTGAGTCTGTTTTGCTGGGCCTGGGATTTTCCCGCCAGGACTTTGACCGCAATACCGAAGAATTTTCTGGCGGGTGGCAGATGAGAATTGCCCTGGCAAAATCCCTTATGCAAAATCCTGATATTCTCCTTTTGGACGAACCTACCAACTATCTGGACATCGAAGCCCGCGGCTGGCTGGAATCATTTTTGCAAAATTACAAGGGCGGATTTTTGCTGGTCAGCCATGACCGTTATTTTTTGGACGTTACAATCAACGAAGTTTACGAACTTTTTAACGGTGATCTCAAAAAATATCCTGGAAATTTCACCCATTACGAAAAAGTCCGCGAAGTGGAACTTCAAACTCTGATTGCCGAATACGAACAACAACAGCAGGAAATTAATAAACTGGAAGATTACATCAACCGATTTGGGGCAAAAGCAACAAAGGCAGCCCAGGCCCAGGAATATCAAAAACGGCTGGACAAAATGGTCCGCATAGAAATTCCGGAAAGCTTGAAAAAAATCCATTTTTCATTTCCGCCGGCCCCACACTCAGGTCGCCTAGTTTTGCGGATGAAAGATATTTGTAAATCTTACGACGGTAGCCACAAGGTTTTGGACAATTTGGAATTGACCTTGGAAAACGGCGACCGCCTTGTTGTGGCAGGTCGAAACGGGGCAGGAAAATCCACCCTGCTCAGAATTATTGCCGAGGGGGACAAAGATTTTACCGGCCAGGTGATTCCTGGGGCGGGAGTGCAAATCGGCTACTTTAGCCAGGATAACGCCGAAACTATCAAGGGCAAAGAAACAATACTGGACTATTTGGAAGCCCGTGCCCCCCTGGAACTGATTCCAAAACTCCGCGATATGCTGGGAGCCTTTCTTTTCCGGGGCGACGACGTTTATAAATCTCTGGACGTCCTTTCTGGGGGTGAAAAATCCCGAATTGCCCTTCTGCAACTTTTGCTCAGCCCGGTAAATCTCTTGGTTTTGGACGAACCAACCAACCACCTGGATATTCATTCAAAAGACGTTCTTCTCAAAGCCCTGGAATCTTTTGGCGGGACCGTGGTTTTTGTAAGCCATGACCGCGGTTTTATCGAACAACTGGCAACAAAAGTTCTTCACCTGGAACCTGGAAAGTTTATGTATTATCCGGGAAATTACCAGTATTACATGGAGCAGGTGGAAAAAAGAGAAGGAGGGGGAGGTCTCCCCCTCGCTCCAGCCGCTAAAGCGTCTTCCGCTACCCTCTCTGCGGGGCAAAATCACCTTCCAGAACCGCCCCGCAACGCCCCGGAAAATCTTTCGCAGACAAAACTTTCCTGGGAAGAGCAAAAAAAGCGTGATTCTGAACGCCGAAAAATTGAACGCCAGGTAGAAAATCTCGAAAAAGAAATTGAGGAACTGGAAGCAAAAAAATCAGAATTGGACTCAAAAATGGCAGACCCGGCAGTTTATTCCAACGGCGAAAAAGCCAAAGCCGTCCAACGAGAAATCGAAGAAATTGTCGCAAAAATAGACGAAAAAACTTTAGCCTGGGAAGAAGCATCAGAAAAACTCTAGGCAAAAGTGTAAAAAAGGTTTTGTATGGAAAAAGCATTATATTTAATTCCTGTAACTTTGGGCGAAACGTCGGTGGACCAGGTTTTGCCATCATATAATCATGACATTATTGTAGAAATTAAACATTTTATTGTCGAAAATATCCGGTCTGCCCGCCGCTTTTTGAAAAAAGTCGAAAAATCAATAGATATTGACCAGCTTACATTTTACGAACTCAACCGTCACACAGACCGCAAATTTATTGGGGAATATCTTGAACCTTTAAAAAATGGTCAGCCAGTTGGAATTATTTCGGAAGCAGGCTGCCCTGCCATTGCTGACCCTGGTGCAGATGTCGTGGCTATTGCCCAGTCGCGGGGCTACAAAGTTGTGCCACTTGTTGGGCCGTCATCAATCATCATGTCTGTGATGGGAAGCGGTTTTAATGGCCAGTCTTTTGCTTTTAACGGCTATCTTCCTGTCGAAGTTCCCCAGCGAATAAAAATGCTTAAAAAACTGGAAAATAAGGTCTGGAACGAGGATCAAACCCAACTTTTTATAGAAACTCCCTACCGCAACGAAAAAATGTTTGAAACAATCATCAATAATTTAAAGCCTCAGACAAAACTTTGCATTGCGGCCGGCATTACCTGCCCGGAAGAATTTATTAGGACAAAGACTGTGGCTCAGTGGAAGGCTGGGTTGAAGGGTAAGGCTGGGAATGCCGAGGGCCGGGGCTTCGGGGCTGGAAAAGGGCATTTGGACTCCGGGGCTGGAAAATTGCCTGCCGGGGCTGGAAATGGAACTGGTGGGGCTACTTCAAGTGCTGGGGGGCAGGAAAAATCCTCCGACACCGCGATTATCGAAAATTTTGGAAAAATCCCGGCTATATTTTTGCTGGGAAAATAAACTGGGGCGGAAATGCGTTTACGAAAAGCTTTGATTTCAGATTTAGATGATATTATGCAGGTGGAAAAATCCTCATTTATTCTGCCTATTCAAGAAGACAGGGCTGTTTTTGAAGAGCGGATAAGGCTTTGCCCGGATTTATTTTTGGTTTTTGAAGATGATGGGGCTGGGAGCGGTGAAAAAGTTCTAGGCTATTTATCAGCAGAAATCATGGAAAAAATCCCTGAAACTAGAGGGGAATTAAAACTGGGCCATAAACCAAGCCCCATAGAAAAATCCTCAATCTTAAACTCAAACTCAAAATCATCACCATATATTTACATTTCGTCATTTGCTCTTTTGCCCCAGGCTCGCGGTGGCGGTTTTGGCAAAAAAATGTGGAATATGTCGCTAGCATATTTTCAAGAAAATTTCCGGACCTGCAATTTTCTTTTGTTGGTCAACGAAGTCTGGCAAGGGGCTAAGCATATTTATCAAACTTCTGGCTTTGAAACTCTCCGAACTTTCACTGATTTTTTCCCGACTGAAAGTACAGCCTTTACTGCTGGCATTTTGATGGTGAAAAATGTGGTTAAATCTCCTATACTAAAAAAAATGGATACAGAAAATACAGAAAAGTTTGATTACATTGTTATTGGGGCGGGACCTGCGGGGCTTGCGAGTGCCCAGTATGCTGCCCGGGGTGGCTTAAAAACTCTTGTTTTGGATTTAGCAGGCTCTGGTGGCCAGGTTGCCCAGATTTCTGAACTGGAAAATTATCCTGGAATCTATCCTAGTCAAAATGGTTCTGATTTTATGGCAAATATGCAGGCCCAGGCAGAAGCTTTTGGGGCTCAAATCAAAATGCTTGCGGTTACGGCCATAGATAAAAAGGCTGATGATTTTTTTGTCACAACAAAAGAGGCGGTTTTCCAATCATCTTATCTTTGTCTTGCGACTGGGGCAATTCACCGTAATTTGGGGCTTCCTGGCGAGGCGAAATTTACAGGCCGGGGCGTTTCTTATTGTGCTGTTTGTGATGGGCCATTTTTCCGGGGCAAAAAGATTTTTGTGATTGGGGGCGGAGATTCTGCCTGTTCCGAAGCAATTTATCTTTCTACAATTTCTGATGATGTTTCTATAATTCATCGGCGGGATTCTTTTAGGGCGCAAAAAGCCCTTGTCGAAAAAATGCTGGCTAGCGGGGTTAAGCCCATTTATGATTCTGTTGTGAAATCAATTGATGGAAATACAAAAGTTCAATCAATCACTATTCAAAATGTAAAAACTGGCCAGGACCAGACTTTGCCAGCGGACGGTATTTTTATTTTTGCAGGAATGTTGCCTCAAACAAAACTTGTCGAAATGCTTGAAAAAGACCAGGCTGGTTATATAAAAACTAAGGACACTATGGAAACCGCAATTCCGGGGCTTTTTGCCGTTGGCGATGTAAGAAGTAAATCTTTCCGCCAGGTTGTGACGGCTGTTAGCGATGGTGCGATTGCTGCTCACCGGGCTTGCGAATTGAAATTAAAATAATGAAAACTAAAAAATTAAATTGTAAAAAAGTCATTTTTCTCATCATTTTTGCCTTTGCTTTTGAAAATTTTTCTTTTACCCTGGATTTTTGGTCAGATTTGCCAAATGACCAGCTTGCAAGGCAAATTACCGACCAGATGACTGACACGGAACTTTTGTCTCAGACTTTTATGTTTGGCTGGGCTGGGGCAGAGCCTCCGGAACTGCTTTACCAGTGGGTGGAAAGGGGACTGGGCTCTGTAAAAGTTTTTGGCTGGAATACTGATGATATTCACCTGGTGGCAAAATCAATCACATCTTTACAGAAAACAGCAAATGGTGGGCGATTTAAAATCCCTCTTTTTGTTGCGACCGACCAGGAAGGGGGTTGGATTCGTCACGTAAAGGGCGACACTTCTATCACTCCTGGCAATATGGCAATTGGGGCGGCTGGCTATCCTGCTGATTCCTGGTATTCTGCCTATTATATTTGTAGGGAAATTAAAAATTTGGGGATAAATATGAATTTTGCCCCGACAATCGACCTTTTTACAGACCACGATTCAACGATTATCGGGACAAGGGCTTTTTCTGATGATCCTGCCAATACTGGAATTTTGGGGGCTGCTTTTGCTGCAGGTTCGACGGCTGCCGGCGTAATTCCAACTGTAAAGCATTTTCCGGGGCATGGAGATACCAGCATAGATTCCCACGGAAAACTCCCAATCATCAATATTGATTTTGACACTTTTAAAAACCGCGAATTGGTTCCTTATCTTTATCTTATAAAAGAAAACGTGCCGGCCCTTATGTCTGGACATCTGAGTTTTCCTCAAATTGAAACGAGTGGAGCTCCGGCTTCTTTATCAAAATATTTTCTTACAGACCTGCTCCGCAATCAGCTGGGATATCAGGGCTTAATTATTACTGATGATATGATGATGGTTGGGGCAACTTCCTACGCGGGTTCTTTGTCGGAAGCTTTTAAAATGGCACTGGAAGCCGGGAATGATATTATTCTGTCTTCTACGACAGCTCGCTTGAACGAAGCTCTTTGGACAAAAAATCTGGAACTGATGACAACCGACCAGGATTTTCGGGAGCGGGTAAAAGATGCGGCTTACCGGGTAATTAAAGCAAAACTGGAATATTTTAAATCCGGGAATGCGGCTCCCCTCTATCCTGATGAAAATTCTGTGGACTCGGCCATTCCAGACTCGGAAGGTCAAAAATTTTTCCTGGAACAAGCCTGCCGGTCTGTGACAGTTCAAAAATCAGGGCTTATGCCACTGACCAAAGAAAATGCCGGCCGGGTTTTGCTGCTTGGTTCTCTGACAAGTTTTTTCCAGGCTGCAAAACAGCGGTATCCTGATGCTGGGGAATTTCATTTTACCTACGAAACAGGCCCAAACGAAACTCAGTGGGTTTTGGATAATTTGCCGGCCGTGGCAGGTGGCTACGATACCGTGATTATCTGCGTTTCCAGCGAAAATCACAAAAAAATTGCAGAATATTTTAAAGGTTCAAATAAACGCGTCGTGATTTTGAGTACGATGTCGCCGACTCTGGTCGAAAATATGGACTGGGCGGACACTGTTTTGCTGGGCTACAGTTGGCGGTGTGATTATTCGCTCAAGGCAATGTTGGCCGCATTGAATGGCGAGTTTTCACCGAGCGGGACTAAGCCGTATAGGGAGTAGGTGGAAAAGTTGCCTGCGTTAGGCAATGGAGAGCCGGCGA
>CAZGDL010000090.1:0-8280 GCA_964525075.1 uncultured Treponema sp. | reverse complement strand
GACAACGAAGAAGTAAAAAAATTGCTTTCGTATATTTCTACAAACGTCCCAGAAAATGCTTTTACCAAGGAAATTGAAGAAGAGGTAGAAGCCAGCAGCAATGATGCTGAATGGAGGAAAGGACTTATGACTTTTGAAATGTTGATGGAAGAAAAGTTCGAAGATGGGATAGAAAAAGGAATTGAAAAAGGTCGTGAGGAAGGAATTGCAAAAGGTATTGAACAGGGGGCTTACAACAAGAGTTTGGAGACGGCGAAGAAGTTGCTTGCTATGAGTTTGCCTTTAAAAAAAATTTCAGAAGCAACTGATCTTCCATTAGAAAAAATTATGGAGCTGGGGAACGAAAAATAATGCTATATCCCAGACAAAAGGCCAGTTCTTTTAAGAAAACCTCTAAAAATTGCAATTTTTAGAGGTAACTCTGCCCTTAAATATTCCTATTAATATCCACCAGGCAAAGATTTTTTGCAGAAAAGTTTGTTGCAAGGCAGTCTGCCATGGCATTCGCGGTGTCCATTGCGGTAAAACAGTCGATATCGTGTTCTACGGCAAGTCGGCGGAGTTTTACCGATTCTGAAAGCGGGTCGCGACCTTTTGCCGATGTCGACACCAGGTAGTCAATTTTGCCAGTTTCCAGCAATGTCATCACATTTTCCTTGTAGTTTTCGTGAACTTTGGCAACGTAAGTAACCGGCATACCAGACCTTTCGATGGTCGAAGCATTTCCGCTGGTTGCGTAGAGTTCAAATCCTAAATCAAAGAATTTTTTTGCCAGAGCCGGCAATTCCGGCAGGTCGGACTTTCGCACGCTAAAGAGAATTGATGGGCGGTGGCTAGAAGTCGCGGTAAAATCAGCCCGCTCCTCGGTGTTCTTTTCGCACCTCTCGGTGCCCGATTCGCCTGCCCTGGAGTTCCCTCTGCAATCCATCTTCCAGCCAGCTGCCAACATCCCCTTAAAAACAGCCTCTTCTTTTGTCGGGGCAATTCCCAAAACTTCCCCGGTAGACTTCATTTCCGGCCCAAGGTGGGTATCAACATCCATCAATTTTTCAAAACTAAAAACCGGCACTTTGACCGCAAAATAATTCGGCCTACGGTACAAGCCTGTTCCAAAACCCATATCCCGAACTTTCTCGCCAAGCATAGCCCTGGTAGCAAGTTCCACCATCGGCACTCCCGTCACCTTACTCAAATAAGGTACCGTTCTCGAAGAACGAGGATTTGCTTCAATAATATTCAATTCTCCCTTGTAAAAAAGCCACTGGATATTCACAAGTCCCTTAGTTCCCAAAGCAAGAGCCATAGCAGTAGATTTTTCCACAACAGTTTGAGTCATCTGATCAGTAAAATCAAAAGGAGGATAAACCGCAATGGAGTCTCCAGAATGAATACCAGTCCTTTCTATGTGTTCCATAATTCCCGGAATCAAAACATCCTGGCCATCACAAATGCAGTCAATCTCCAGTTCTGTTCCTTCCATATATTTATCAATCAAAATCGGATTTTCAATTTTCTGAGCCAGAATAATCTTCATATATTCTTTGATGTCAGCGGAATTTCGGGCGATAATCATATTTTGACCGCCCAAAACATAACTAGGTCTGAGCAAAACAGGATAACCAAGCCTTGCAGCCGCCTCCAGGGCTTCCACTTCCGTCAAAACAGTCATTCCCTTAGGTCTGTTTACCCCAAGTTTTTCGCAAAGTTCTTCAAAACGTTCGCGGTCTTCGGCAAGATCGATTCCATCGGCACTGGTACCCAAAATCAAAATCCCCTGCTGATCTAAGAATTTCGTCAGCTTGATGGCCGTCTGTCCGCCAAAAGCCACAACAACGCCCAGCGGTTTTTCCACCCTGATAACGTTCATTACATCATCAGGCGTCAGCGGTTCAAAGTAAAGTCTGTCCGCCGTGTCAAAATCCGTGGAAACAGTTTCCGGGTTGTTGTTGATAATGGCCACCTCGTAGCCAAGTTTTTTTAAGGCGTGTACACACTGAACCGAAGCATAATCAAACTCAATTCCCTGCCCAATCCGAATAGGGCCAGACCCAAGAACTAGGACAGTACCTTTTGAAGCCCGGCCCGCGACGCCCGCTTCATCTTTGTGCAACTTTTTCAAATATTCTTCAGCTTCATCCTGGCCGCCGGTCGTCGAATAAAAATATGGGGTTTCCGCATTGAACTCGCCGGCACAAGTATCGACCATCTTAAAAGACCGTGGTTCGTAAAGCAGGCCTTTAGCAAAAGCCCCTTTCTTGCCAACTTTTTCGCCACCCCCGCCCTTGTCGGCCATTCCACCAGCCATTTCGCCAAAATCATCATCCAGCATATCTCTAGAATTTTCCGCATTGGCAATTTTTTGCAATTTGTACAAAAACCACTTGTCAATTTTTGTAATTTCGTGAATCTCATCAATGGACATACAGGCCCTTTTTATAGCCTGGTAAATTGCAAAAATCCTCTGGTCGGTACATTGCCCAACCCTCTCGCAGATTTTTTCATCATTTTCAGAAGCAAAAGCCGGCAAATTCAAATCTGTAAGGCCAAGTTCAGCTCCCCTTACCGCCTTCAAAATCGCTTCCTCAAAATTCTGACCAATTGCCATAACCTCGCCAGTCGCCTTCATCTGAGTGCCAAGTTTTCTAGCCGCATAGACAAATTTATCAAAAGGAAATTTCGGCATTTTTACAACAACATAATCCAAAACAGGCTCAAAAGCAGCCGCCGTTTTTTTCGTAATAAAATTCGGGATTTCGTCCAAGGTAAAGCCAACCGCAATCAAAGCAGCGACTTTTGCAATCGGGTAACCGGTCGCTTTGGAAGCCAGGGCCGAAGAACGAGAAACTCTTGGATTTACTTCAATCACCGCATATTCAAAAGTGTCCGGGTTCAAGGCAAACTGGCAGTTACAGCCCCCTTCAATTTCCAGGGCCGAAATGATATTCAGAGCAGCCGACCTGAGCATCTGATATTCTTTATCCGCCAAAGTCACCGTCGGGGCAATTACAATAGAGTCCCCTGTGTGAACGCCCACCGGATCAAAGTTTTCCATCGAACAAACAGTAATAACATTACCATGCGAATCCCGCATAACTTCAAACTCAATTTCCTTCCAACCAGAAATACATTTTTCAACCAAAATCTGGCCAATCGGAGACCGGTGCAAACCGTTGTGGGCAATTTCGTCAAATTCCGCCTCGTTATTTGCAATTCCGCCCCCAGTTCCGCCCAGAGTAAAAGCCGGCCTTATTATAACCGGAAATCCAATCACATTTTTTGCAAAATCCAGGGCATCATCATAATCAGTCACAACTTTTGACGGAATGCAAGGCTCTCCAATTTCTTCCATCGTGTCCTTGAACATTTGACGGTCTTCCGCCTTGTCAATCGTAAGTGGCCTAGCTCCCAAAAGCTGAACCCCGTGCTTTTCCAAAAATCCCGATTTTGCCAGCTCCATACTCAGAGTCAGCCCGGTCTGCCCTCCCAAAGTCGAAAGCAGAGAATCCGGTTTTTCCCGCTCGATAATCCGCTCAAGCGTTTCCATTTTCAGAGGTTCCAGGTAGATTTCGTCCGCCATAGCGTGGTCTGTCATCAGCGTGGCCGGGTTAGAATTGACCAGGCAAACTTCCAGCCCCAGTTGTTTTAACGCCTTGCAAGCCTGATTTCCCGCGTAGTCAAATTCCGCCGCCTGGCCAATCACAATCGGTCCAGACCCAATTATCATAACTTTGTGGATTTTCGGATTTAATGGCATATTTTCCCTTCTATTATTTTTTCAAATTTTGGCGTGTCCCCGCCACAGGCGGGGTCGCTATGTCCGCCCCTCGCTAACGCTCGTCGTCCTCACTCCGCTACGCTTCGTTGCGGTCGACTGCTACGCAGGGGCTCCCAGCGCTCACGCAAGTTTTACCGGTTTTTCATCATCTCTACAAACTTATCAAACAAAAAGTTCGTATCATGAGGGCCTCCACAGGCCTCCGGATGAAACTGAACGCTAAAAGCCGGAATATCATCATAAAAAAGCCCTTCACAAGTGCCGTCATTACAATTCACAAAAGAAAGTTCCGCATTTTGGGGCAAAAAATCATTTTCCACCGCATAACCGTGGTTTTGGCTGGTAATAAAAACCCGACCAGTTTTGCATTCTTTTGCAGGGTGGTTCCCACCCCTATGCCCGTACTTCAATTTAGAAGTTTTTCCACCGCGGGAAAGAGCCAGCATCTGGTGGCCAAGGCATATCCCAAAAATCACCAGGGGCTTGGAATTTTCACCACCGCTCGCTTGTGCCAGGATTTTTTTGTCATAATCACAAATTTTCGCAATTTCAGAAATTACCCCAGTATTGTCGGCAGGGTCGCCAGGCCCGTTAGAAAGCATAAGGCCATCTGGCTTAAGGGCCAGAATTTCTTCCGCCTTGGCAGAATATGGCAAAACCGTAACTTTCACTCCCCGCTTTTCCAGTTCCCTTTTAATATTAGCCTTTGCTCCAAAATCCCAAAGAAGAACATTAAGGGGTTTTTCGGAAGAATTTTGCCGGCAAGCAAAATCACAAAAGCCAGCCCCTGTTTTTTCCTGGCCTTCAATTTTTTTGCAACTTACACTTTCCACCGCATTTTCAATTTTATAATTTTTGATTTTATTTAAAAGATTTTCTGTAATTTTGGGACATTTTTCATCGCTGGTAATCATTCCATTCATAACGCCAGCTTCTCGGAGTTTTTTTGTCAAAGCCCTGGTGTCAAGTCCACAAATCCCAACAATATTTTGACTCTTCAAAAAAGAATCCAAATCTCCCTGGCAGCGAAAATTGGAAGGCAAATCACAAATTTCCCGGACAATGTATCCCCGAACCCAGCTTTTTTTACTTTCAAAATCCTGTGGAATAACCCCATAATTCCCAATCAGAGGAAAAGTCTGAGTCACAATCTGCCCAAAATAACTAGGATCAGTCAAAGTTTCCAGGTAGCCAGTCATTCCGGTCGTAAAAACCGTTTCCCCGATAGTCGTACCCAAAGCTCCCACAGGTCTCCCCTGAAAAACACTCCCATCCGCAAGAACTAGATACGCCATAAAGCCTCCAAAATACAGTCCGGACTCGTTCCGGAATCACAACTTCCACGTCATCCCGAGTTCAGCATGACGCATTGAACAATTTTGACCAAAAAAAAGACGCCCATCTTACCCAAAGACTCAAAGCCTTCAAATAAAACGAGCGCCTTTACTCAGTTCTGTTCGTTATGATAAAACTATCAGAAATAAATGTCAATTATGCGACTTGCAATTACGCAAATCGCAATCCCCGGCAATTCCTTAAGCTCCCAGCAATTTATCGCTGACAACTCCGCTAGCTTCGAATTTTTCCAGCAAATCTTCTACAGTGAGTTTCTGTTTTTCTTCGCCACGAACATCAAAAACAATCTGGCCGTCCATCATCATAATAAGACGATTACCAAAGCGAATTGCGTCACGCATATTGTGAGTAACCATAAAAGTGGTCAATTTATCTTTTGCAACAAGTTCTTCGGTAAGTTCAAGAACTTTGCGAGCAGTTTTTGGATCCAAAGCAGCCGTATGTTCATCCAAAAGAAGAAGTTTTGGTCGCTGCAAAGTTGCCATGAGCAGGGTCAAAGCCTGTCTCTGACCTCCAGAAAGAAGGCCAACTTTTGCGGTCATTCGGTTTTCCAATCCTAAATCCAAAAGTGCAAGCTTTTCTTTGTAAAATTCTTTTTCGTCATTTTTGATGTGCCAGGCAAGTCCACGTTTTTTACCACGGCGCATTGCCATGGCAAGGTTTTCTTCAATTTCCATGTTGGCAGCCGTTCCCATCATTGGGTCCTGGAAAACTCTTCCCAAATAACGAGCCCTGTAATATTCAGGCTTGCCAGTAAGATTTTCGCCGTCCAGGACAATGCTTCCTGTGTCGGTATAGTGAACGCCCGCAATTAGATTGAGCAAAGTTGATTTTCCAGCTCCATTTCCCCCGATGATAGTAACAAAATCACCATCTTCAAGTTCTAGGTCAAGACCGCGGAGAACTTTTTTTTCTGTAACAGTTCCCGGATTAAAAGTTTTAGTTATATCAGTAAGTTTCAGCATGATAGACATATAATTTCGCCTCTTTTCAGTTAAATTTAGTTAGATGAATTATCATGCTTGTAGTTGTCATCAGCATGTCTTGTATTTCTTTCGTTTGCAGGACCTTTGTAGGCTTTTCGGCGTCTGTCAATTTTCTGTTTGAAAACTGGTACAGAAAGTGCAATTGCAACGACCAGGGCTGTTAAAAGTTTTAAATCTGTTGATTTAAGTCCCAACTGCAAAACAACTGCAATTACAATTCGGTAAATGATTGAACCAAAAACAACGGAAATCAAAGTCCACCACATTCCAAAGTGTGAACCAAAAATTACTTCGCCAATGATGATTGAAGCAAGTCCAATTACGATTGTTCCAGTTCCCATTCCTACATCAGCATAACCCTGGCTCTGAGCAACAAGAGCACCAGACATAGCAACCATTCCGTTAGAAATCATCAAGCCGACAATTTTAGTTGTATCAGTGTTCACGCCCATAGCCCGAACCATGTGTTCGTTGCTTCCTGTAGCCCGGATAGAACTTCCGTATTCAGTACCAAAAAACCAATACATTGCAATAATCACAATGATGATAAAAATAAGGCCAATAATCAGGGAACTTGTTGTAGAAGAAATTGTTGCGTCAGTCAGATTTTCCCAAAAATTACGCAATTTTGACATCATGGTGTCGCAACCAAGCAAAGGTGTGTTTGCTCGTCCCATAATGCGGATATTAATAGAATAAAGTGCAATTTGAGTTAAAATACTTGCCAGAAGAATGTTGATATGGAGTTTTGTGTTCATAAAACCAGTCACAAAACCACAAGCAAGTCCCATCAAAAAGACAAAAAGAAGAGTAAGGAGAGGATCCATCCCCTTAGAGGCAATCAGCACTGCCGAAACGGCACCACCAGCAGCAAAACTCCCGTCGACCGTCATATCGGCAACGTTCAAAATCCTGAATGTAAGGTAAACGCCCAGAGTCATCAGCCCCCAAAGAATTCCCTGAGATACAGCTCCTTCCATCGCAAATAAAATTGACATTTACAGTAACTCCCGTAAGATACCGCGGAAATTAAAAAAAGAACGCGGAAAAAAATAAGTGCAGACCGGCCCAGAGAAAAATCCTCCATATAGCACAAGCCTGCACCTATTTTATCCGAATTACAGATTTGTAGGAATACTAATTCCTAATTTTTTTGCAGTTTCCTCGTTAACTTTCAAGTTACATTTATCAAGATACTGAATTGGCATATCTTTTGGCTTTTTGCCATCGCGGAGGATTTCGACAGCCATTTTTGCAGTCTGTTTTCCGAGTTCATAGTAATCAATACCGTAAGTTGCAAGACCGCCGGCATTACACATACCCTCTTCACCAACAATTACAGGAATCTTGTTTTCAACAGCAATCTGGCCTACCAAAGCCATACCTGCTGCAATCATGTTGTCGGTTGGAGAATAAATTGCATCAACTTTGCCACAAAGTGACTGAGTTACCTGCTGAATTTCGTTTGAGTTAGAAACAGTTGCTTCGATATATTTCAAACCAAGTTCATCACAAGCTTTTTCGGCAAGAGCAATCTGGAAATAAGAGTTCTGTTCGTTTGAGCAGAAAAGCATACCAACAGTTTTTGCTTCTGGAACAAGCTGTTTCAAAAGTTTGATTTGAGCGGCACAAGGTGTAAGATCTGAAGTTCCAGAAACGTTTGTACCAGGTTTTTCGTTAGATTTAACAAGTTTTGCAGATGCAGGATCTGTTACAGAAGAAACAAGGATTGGAATATCCTGAGTAAGGTTTGCTACAGCCTGAGCAGCAGGAGTGGCAATTGCAAAAATCAAATCGTCACGGTCGTTTACAAGTTTTTCTGCGATTGTAACGCAGTTTGCCTGTTCACCCTGGGCATTCTGATAATCAATTTTGATATTCTGACCATCAACATAACCAGCTTCTGCAAGACCGTCTACAAAACCCTTGTAGTTTGCGTCAAGAGCACTGTGCTCAACCAGCTGAATAATACCAATTTTAATAGTCTTTGCCTTTTTTGCCTTCTTAGGCTTAGCTGACAAAGCTGTTACACATACAGCCACCATCAAAAGGGCGGCAAACATTTTTTTCATACAATCCTCCGGAATGTTTCGTTTAAACCATTATAAAAAGGATTGTAGAGATTTTCAATACCACGAAAGGTTTTAAGTATTTTTAAAGATT
>CAZGDL010000089.1:0-8295 GCA_964525075.1 uncultured Treponema sp. | reverse complement strand
TTTCTCAAGGAGAACAAAAAAAAGCCCTTGAAACTGCGAAAAACTTACTTTCAAAAGAAATTGAACCTACTATCATTGCTGAATGTACAGGCCTGTCACTGGAACAGGTAATTGCTTTGCAGAAGGAAGTTTGTGTGACGGTATGCTAAACGTAGTTCAGTATCACTTTTACGTGTCAAAAGTTGTTTTTTTTGATGGGCGATCCTTGGGGTGGGCGGAAAATTAAGTTAGTCCTTAAATTTAACCGCATTTTACACTTGTAGTTGCGGTTAAATGGGGTTAAAAAAATTGTGGATTACATTAGAATAAATCTACATAAAGAGGAGTGAATCCGAAAAAACTTTCTCAGCAGTTTCAACTTTACCGGCTTTTACCCCTCCAACTTTTCCGCTCGCAACACCACTTTCAACTTGCCGATAAAATTCCCTTCCCCTTCCGCATCTCTAAAAGCCTTGTTCAATCCGCCAAAATACGCAAGCACTAGCGAAACTAGCCCATTGCCGTTTGGGCGTAGGCTTGCGGCACACTGGCTTAGGGCGGAAACTGCGGAAAGTTTGGTGGCTTTTCTGATGCCGTCCAAAAGTGCTCCCTGGGTTATAGAAAAATCTCCGATTTTGTAAAGAATTTTGCCGTTTGGAATGAGGATTGTTGAAATTATGACGAAAATCCAGAGGGTGAGGTGGGGCAAAATGTAAATCTTTCTTTTTGATAAAATCTGAAAAAATAAAGATAAAATCAGGGCGACCAGTAAAATAATCAGATTGTTTATCATAAAAATGCTGGCGGATGCTAGTAAAATCAAAAGGGCGATTAATAAAACTGGTTGCTTTTTTTGATTTTTTTGGATTTTCTGGCTGGAAATTAATTCTGGGGCTTGTTTTGGAATGTGCAAAATCTGGCTGAAAAATGCTGTGAAAATGCCACTAAAAAGGCTAAAAATCAGCATTGGGCCCAAAAGTGCATTTGTCCCGCTGCCCAAATAAAGTGAACTCAAAAAAATCTGAACAAAAGCACTGACTGTCGAGCCCAAAATCGAAATTCCGTAAAGGCTGGCCAATTTGTTTTTTGTCTTGCTGTTGGCTAGAGCTAGGGCGTACATAGCGAGGCCGCTGATTATGGACTGGGCCAGGGAAATCAGAAAAAATGGCGAAAAAAGTGTTCCCGACATGAGGCAGGAAGTCAGGGCTTTGATGATGGTGAGGAGAAGAAATGATGGAAAATTCAGGTCAAAAGCCAGCAAAATCACGATATTTCCAAGTCCCAGGCGGAAAAAAGGGACTATTCGTGGGAGAATGGTTTCGGCGTAGGAAAATAAAAGGGTTAGGGCGCCCAGGTAGGCAATCCGATTTTTATTCTGAAATCGCATCAAACTCTCCATAATTTTCCACCGTAATTATCACTTTGTTTGGCAGGCAAACGAGTGGACTTGTCCACCCCTGGTTCACGCAAGTTTTGTTGGGGCAGGGAGAATCCACAATATGAACAACCTTGTTCTTGATTTCAAAAGTTGTAGTTCCCAGGGCTCCTTCCACCGAGTAAATTCCGTCCTGGTTCAAAGAATATTCGTAAGAATGGCCATCAGCTTCCACCAGAATTTTATCTCCTGCTGTTGAAAGTGATTTTTTTATCGAAAAAATGGCAAAAATCAAAACTGTGGCAAAAATGACAAAATCCAGGGGGCGGAAAATTTTCATATCCCTAGTTTATCTTAAAGTTTATAAAAACTAAAGTTTACTTTTTCGCCCAGAGTCGATTCCACAGTGATTTTGCTGACTGGTGAGTCCAAAAAATAAGCATTTGTAAACCAAAATTCTCCCTGGTTAACGTAGGCTTCTAGGGAATTTGTGTCGGCAATAATGTGATATTTGATTTTATCACCATAAACTGGAAGAAGTTGGGGAATTTTTGCTGTTCTGGCAGGGATTTTTCCTGCGTGATTTGTGTGCTTGCGGTTAAATCTTATGGTCATTTCAGGGATTTTAATAGAAAGTGTGACATATTCATTTGCGGAGGCAGAAATGGTGATTGTGATTTCCCCGGTTGCTACGATAGGTGGTTCTGTGATTTTGGATTCTGTGGATAAATTTGCCGGGAGGTCAAAAATCAGCTCAAAATGCCGGTTGCTTTCGTTATCAATCAGTTTGAATTCTCTATCAGAAATGCTCCCAAAAATTGCCTTGCCTTTCAGCTCTTCAAATTCCCGGACCGGTTTTTGAATGAGCCTGTTTTCCACAAAAGAAATTTCTCGGGGTAAGGTCATCATTCCAGACCATTTGTAATTTTCCGGGGTGATGTAACTTTCCCAGACCTGCATCCAAGCAATCAAAATTCGCCTGCCGTCTGGGAGTAGGGTGGTTTGCTGGGCGTAAAAATCAATTCCGTAATCAATTAAAGCTGTCGTAGAGCCATTTTCGGGGCGAATTTCCCGGTGAAATTCAAAATTGCTGTCCAAATTTCCTGTGATGTAGACATTATTATCACCATCATAAAAACCAAGTTCGGCATCAGCTTTCAAATTACGCTCGGAAATCAAAATGACATCTTTGCCATCAAGCGTGAAAAAATCCGGACATTCCCACATGGCCCCAAAATCATCTTTACTGGAATCGACAATATTTAAAAATTCCCAAAATTTCAAATCCTGAGATTTAAAAGCCGCAAGACAAGACAGGCCATCATTTTTAATCAGCATACAAATTGCGTAATAAATGCCGTTTTTTTTCCAGATTTTAGGATCGCGGAAATTTCCAATATCAAAATCAAAAGGAAGATTTTTTGCTGTGATGACAGGATTTTCCAGGATTTTTTTGTATTTTTTGCCATTTCCCAGAGCCAGGCACTGCTGTTGCAAACTGGCACTTTCCCCAACTTTTTTTACGCCGGTATAAATTAGCAGATGTTTTTTCTGATTTTTGCAAATTTTGCCACTTTCCACCGTAATTGCAGAGCCGCTAAAACATCCTCCGTCATCATAATTTGTGTCTGGTGATAGGGCGACGGGCAGATTTTTCCAATGGAGCAGGTCTTTACTTACAGCGTGCCCCCAGTGCATCGGGCCCCATTTTGTGTCAAAAGGATAATGTTGATAAAAAAGATGGATTTTTCCCTTGTAAAAAGAAAAGCCGTTTGGGTCGTTGCACCAACCTTTTGGCGTAGAAAAATGAAATGCTGGTCTTTGATAAGCTGATAAATCTTTCATATTCGAGATTTTAGCAAAAATTTCGGGAAAATTGAATTAAAAATGACGAAATCTGCCCAAAATTTGCAAAATGACTTCATAAAAAAGCAAAATTGCGACTACATTATAGTGATGGATCTTTATAATTTTTTACTTTTTTCTGTGATTTTGATTTTCTCAGTTCTTGCTTCTGTTCAGGATGTAAAAGAGGGCAGGGTTTGGAATTTTTTGATTTTGGCTGCCTGCCTCCTGGGCGTTTGCATTCATCTGATTTTTAATTCGGCCGGCTTCCATTTATTTTTCGTTTCCGGCCTTGTTTTCGCGGTTTTTTATTTTGTCATCAGAATCATCACCCAAAAAAAACTTGGCCTGGCGGACGTTTATTTTGGCTTTTTCCAGGGAATTTGCCTGCCGGTCAAAAGTCTGCCTTTTTGTGTCTTGGCCGAAGTCTTGTTTTGCTTATTTTTCGTAATTCCGCTGCTGAAAAAGAAAATCCCCTTTATCCCTTTTATGGCTATCAGTCTGATAATTTTATTTTTGCTTAAAAACCGGATGTCGTAGAAAAACCCAAACAAGTTGAATTGTCATAACGACCCAAATCACCGGTTCGCACAAAATAATTCCCCAACTTCCCATCAACGGAATAATCAGGGCGGTAAAAAGAATTTTTCCCAACAATTCAATGATGCTTGAAACGAGAGGTAAAACTTTACTGCCAAGACCTTGCAGGGCGTTCCTTGTCACCAGCAAAACTCCCAAAATTGCATAAAAAGGCATGGCAAAAGAAATATATTTTGCACCGTAATTTATAACTTCCGGGTGGGAAGAGCCGCTGATAAAGGAAATCAGTGATTTTGAAAAAATCGGGATAAAGATTGTGCACAAAATCCCCCAAATTGCGCTTAAAAGATAGAGGATTTTCACACCTTTTTTGATTCGGTCAATTTTTCCGGCGCCGTAATTCTGGGAAACAAAAGTTGCGGAAGTCATTCCAAAAGTAAAAAGCGGGATATTCGTAAAAATAAAAACCTTTCTGGCGGAAATGTGGCCTGCCATAATATAAGTTCCAAAAGAATTGATGGCTTTTTGCAAAATTACTGTTCCGGAATTTACCAAGGAACTCATCAGGGCCATAGAAAGTCCCTGGCCTACCAGGTCTTTGTAAATGACGGGGTCAACAGAAAAACTTTTTTTGTTAGGAATGAGGATTTTGCATTTTGCAAGGATGTAGATAAGGCACAAAATTGCACTAATTCCCTGAGAAATTACAGTCGCGATTGCAGTTCCCTGAACTCCCATATCAAAAACTGTAATCAGAAGAATATCCAGAAAAATGTTCAAAAGCGAAGAACAAATCAGAAAAACCAAAGGCATGATTGAATTTCCGATTGCCCTCAAAAGTCCCGAAAAAAGATTGTAGGCAAACAAAATCCCAGAAAAAATTGCAATTACCCAGATGTAGGAAAGTGCTTCGTCAAGAATTGAATCCGGCGTTCCCAAAAGAGTCATCAAAGGTCGCAGACAAAATTGTCCCAAAATCATAATAAAAATTGTGACAAAAATGGTGATAAAAACCGAACCTACCACAACTTTTTTGACTCGGTCTTCATTGTTTGCACCATAAGCTCGGGCCGCAACAATTCCCAGCCCGCTTCCAAATCCGTTTCCGAAGCCAATCAAAAGGTCGTTCACGGCTGAGCAAGCCCCAATGGCCGCCAGAGAATCTTCGCCCAGGTAGTGACCTACGACTACAATGTCCACAGTGTTGTAAAATTGCAGAAAAATGTAGGAAATCAGCATTGGAGTGCCGAAAGCCAGCAAAGTTTTGAGAATATTGTCGTTTGTTAAATCCGGATGGAATAATTTGTCAATTTTTGAAGGCATGGTGGGATTTTAGCGAGTTGCGGGGGAATGGTAAAGTAAAATTTTTTCGAAAACCTTTTGAAAAACCCCGAAAATTTCCCCTGTAAACTTCCCAAACTTTCCTGTAAACTAAATTCACTTACAGGAGCCACGATGAAAACTTTCTCGAATCCCTTATCCCTCTTATCCGCTACAGCAATTTGCCCAGCCAATTACTCAAGCATTTTTTCAAAAAAATCTGCCATTTTAGCTCTTTTTCTTCTATTATTTACGCCGATTTTTACACCAATTTTTGCTTTGCAGTATGATTTTGTTTTTGAGGAAGAAAAAATCCCTGATGACAAAGAACTTGTAATTTACGTTACAGCCTATGATTGGGGGCCTGCCGTTGAAAAAATCGTTTTGAACGCCGGCAAGGAAATGGACGCTGGATATTTTTCATCTGAAGAATTTGATTTGAGCGAATTTGAAGTTACAAGAGAAACTCGCCGGTCTTCCAATTACAATTCCCGGGCAAGCTCAACAGAAACAGACCTGACTCCTTCTGCCATTTTTTTGTCGGATGCTTACGGAAACAAAGTTGACGGCAACAGCAAATATTTGACGGTGCTTTTGGAATATCCGCCGGAGTCTGAAGATGCCAGTCCTTTTACCGGCAGTGTGATGAAGCGAACCCACGAAATTTACGGCTATCGGTTAGAAAATGATGACTTGGACCTGGAAATTTATAAACTTGCCGGGATGGTAAATCCTCTGGCTGCGAAATTCAAAGTTTCGGAGCTGGTGTCACAAGATTATTCTATGAGTTACGCTTATTATAATCCGCCGAAAAAATCTGACGCCGGGAAGGTGGTGTCTGGTGACGAAATTGCTGGTGGTGGTGGGCGTTTTGGGGCGTCTTCAGGCCGTGGTAACGATGTTTCCTCAAAAATCCCCCTGATTGTCTGGCTGCACGGAATTTCTGAGGGAGGGCGAAATCCCTACATCCCTTTATTCGGAATAAAATCTGTAAACCTTGCCAGCGACGATATTCAAAAATATTTTGAAAACGGCGCCAGCATTTTAATTCCCCAGTGCCCTACCACCTGGCTTGAAACTACGAGCCTAGATTCTTCTGGTATGAGGATTTGGGAGCCTGTGGATTTGGAAGGAATGGTGAATAAATACGTCAATCCTATAAAAAGCATTATCGGGATGGTGACTACAATCCCAGTTGATACAAGTCCTGCCACAACGGTGACCGCAAAAACTTCATACTACACAAATAGCCTGATGGATTTAATTGAAACATTTTGCCAGCAAAATCCTAACATCGACAAAAAAAGGATTTACATTGGTGGCTGTTCTGCCGGCGGTTACATGACGCTGAATATGCTGGTAGAACGTCCCAATTATTTTGCCGCCGCATTTCCAACTTGCGAGGTCTATGTTGACCGTAAACTTTCTGATGATGATATAGCAGAACTGGCAAAAGTGCCGCTTTGGTTTATCCAGGCCAAAAGTGATACTACCGCCAAGGCTGCGACTTACGTTACTCCGACATACAAACGTTTGCAAGCGGCAGGGGCAAAAAATCTCCACCTTACAATGTACGACGGCGTTTTTGACACTTCCGGAAAATATTTTGCCCAAGTTGATGATGATGATAGTGATGAAAATAAAAAAACTGCCCAAGCAAAGCCTTACGAATATCCGGGCCATTATTCTTGGATGTATGTTTTGAACAACGACCCAAAAGAAAATGGCAAAAGCCTGTTTCAGTGGATTTCAGAACAGAAAAAGTAGGAAACGAGATGCTGAACCAAGTTCAGCATGGCGCCCAGTAGTTCCGTGCCCCCCGTAGTTCCGTGTGGACGATGAGGTGTGCATCGTTCCAGCCTAAATCTTCCTATAAACCTTCACAAAATAAATAATTTCTGCAACCGCAGTGAGCGCCCAACTGAAAATGTACAAAAGGAAGAGAGAAGGAATCGTCTTAAAATAGGCAAAAATCGTGTAAACCCAGATAACACGGAAAACGCACGACCCCAAAAAAACGATGATAGACGGAACAAAAGTTTTCCCCAGCCCGCGGTTGGCAGCAATAGTGTTATCCATAAAAGTTGCAACTGGGTAAGAAAAGAACATAATCTTCATTCTGATATAGCCGGCTTCGATTACGGCAGGGTCGGTCGTAAACAAAGCTAAACACTGGTGACCAAAAATAAACATCGTAATGCTGAGCGTAGCCCCCAGAATAAAAGCATATCCATTCGAAATTACCATAGATTTAATAATTCGCTTTTTGTTCCCGGCACCATAATTTTGACCAATAAAAGTAGCACAGGCAGCGTAAAAAGCATTCATAGCGTTGTAAATGATATTATCAAGATTTGAGCCAGCAGCCACCCCGGCAACCATAGTCGCATCAAAAGAATTAATTCCCACCTGGATAAAAGTATTTGCAATGGCAAAAATGGCGTTTTGCAAGCCGGAAGGAATACCAATCTTCAAAATCCGGGCAGTTTTTTCGGCATTCAAATGGAGCTTTTTAATCTGAAATTTAATATCTCCAATCCCCTTAAAAAGCGGAACCATAACCAAAATTGCAGAAACATACTGAGAAATCACACTGGCAATGGCAACCCCGGCACAAGACATCTTACAAACAATTACAAAGAAAAGATTCAGGATAATATTGATAATTCCGGCAATACTCAAATAGATTAAAGGACGTTTAGTATCACCCGCCGCACTCAAAACAGCGTTACCATAATTGTAAAGAGCAACGCCCGGCATACTCAGCATATAAATTTTAAAATAAGTGACCGCCCCTTCCAAAAGTTCCGGCTTAGTTTTGATTAAAACAAGAATTGGCCTTGCAAGCAGGTAGCCAAAAATCATCAAAATAAACCCGACAATCATAGAAACAATAAAAGATGAATGAACTGCCTGTTCCAAATCCTTTTTAGATTTTGCACCAATATAAAAAGCCGTGATAACGTTAACGCCACCACCCAAGCCCATCAAAAGCCCGGTAAACAAATACAAAATCTGTGAAGTCGAACCAACCGACCCCAAAGGAATGCTGCCCGCAAATCGCCCGACAACAGCGACATCAGAAATATTAAACAAAACCTGCAGCAAGTTGGAAAAAATAAGCGGAACGCCGTAAAAAAAGATTCCCTTGAGCAAGGAACCCTGCGTCAAATCTTTATCGTATGTGCGTGTCATGGAGAGAAAATTTAATGAAATGTATAGGAATTTGCAAGATA
>CAZGDL010000088.1:4963-8314 GCA_964525075.1 uncultured Treponema sp. | reverse complement strand
GACTGTGATTATCATTAAAATCATAATAAACAGTAATTTCTGTTCTAAACTGGCTAGTTTTGCTTAAATCGTCCCAATACAAAGTTCCACCATTATCAGAATTTACCCAGTGCCAATCAAAAGCGTCTATATTCGTGCAATCCGGACTATATTTTACAAATCCATTTATCCGAAAACGCAAAAAACTTGCACTTAAATTAAGCCCCAAAAAAAATGCCTGGTAAGACTGTTCATAAGAAATCACTTTTCCAGAAAGAGTTCCTGCAACTGTAGTAATAATATAGTTTTTATTCAGGCTCTTATCTTGCTGGCAAATTTCATAAGTGCAATATCCATCAACCCCATCAAAAGCATATTTTTCGTACTCATAGTTTACAAATGGTGTAAAAGTTATCATAAAAAAATTGATATTAGCACCTAAAGAGGCTGAAAACATTTTATAGTCAGAAAGATTGTTTGTACTTTTTGAATAATGGGTGTAATCATCAAAATTGTCTCTAACACTGTAAACATCATAATTATAATAATATGAAGGATTCATCCAATCGTAATCCTGCATATAACCACTTTTACCAGGAATTCCAAGTCTGCCAGAAAGGTCAAGATGAAGATATTTTATAAGGTCAAGGGATAATTTTGCCTGGGCGTAAGGTACGGCGACTTCCCAGTCAAGTTTACTCAAAACATTGTCTGTTGTCGGATAATCTTCAATAAAAACATATTCGTAAATATTTCCGTTCAAAAATCCCATGTTAGCTTCTGCAGAAAAATCAAAAAGTCCATTTCCGAATGCAAAAATGGCTGTTGTCAAATTTGCCAAAAAGAGGATTGAAATAATTTTTTTTGATTTTGATAATTTAAATAATTCCTTCATAGACAATTCCCTGTTCTCCATCAATAGTAACTGAAAGGTCATTTTCCAAAGTTTTTTGGGCGTTTGGAACATTTTGAATCCACACCAAATTATTATTGATAAGCTGCAAATCTTCTGGCGAAAGGTCACTACCAGATTCAGAAACTACCCCATCAATTACCCGCAAAACAGGAATCAGGGCTTCTGTAATTCTCCAGCAAACCAAAATCATATGGCGGTGCAGGCGGATTCGACTCTTAAGTTCAAGAATATCATCTTCGTGTATAACTCGTCCACCAACTCGCACCGTTTCTTCCTCTCCATGGCCAAAAACCGTACCTCGGGCAATTACGTTGCCAACCAAAAGCACCTTGATTGTGTTTATCATCAGAGGACTGGAAATTGGGATACCGGCACACAAAACAACTTTATCGGAAAGGTGGATTGCACCGGCGTCTAGGGCAAGTTTTACTGCGTTTTGAATCATGGTTTCGGAATCATCAGCAATTTGGCACAAAACCGGAGAAATTCCCCACTGAATCATAAGCTGGCGGGAAACTTTGGAATTTGGAGTTACGGCAATTACAATCTGTTCAGGTCTGTAAGAACCGATAATTCTGGCAGAATTTCCGTGCAAAGTTGGAACCAAAATTGCTTTTGCCCCAAGATTTCGGGCAAGTTTGTAGGCAGAATGGGCAACCATGTGGCCAATTTCGGAACCAGGCTTGTAGGAAGTGTCCAAAAGCTTCATTCTGCTGATGTATTCTGTAGAATTTTCTGTTGTGCTTGTGATTAAAGCCATCGTTTTTACGGCTTCGACAGGATATTTTCCGCTGGCGGTTTCGCCACTGAGCATAACGGCGTCAGTTCCATCAAAAACGGCATTGGAAACATCGGTGAGTTCGGCTCTTGTTGGACGAGGATTTACAATCATAGAATCCAGCATCTGGGTTGCAGTGATTACAGGCTTTCCGGCTTCACGGCAAACTTTGATAATTGCTTTTTGGGCAAGAGGGATTTTTTCGGTTGGAAGCTGAACGCCCAAATCTCCGCGGGCAACCATAATTCCATCAGCTTCTTTTACAATTCCGTCAATATTATTTAAGCCTTCCTCATTTTCGATTTTTGCAATTACGCGAGCGTCTGCCCCCACAATCTTAAGGTAGTTTTTGATTTCGACAACTTCTTCCGGGAAAGAAACAAAGCTGGCAGCAACAAAATCAATATCCATTTCTGCACCAAATTTCAAATCAGCTTTATCTTTTTCGGACATAATTGGAAGCCCGGCGTGAACGCCAATCAGATTTACATTTTTACGGCTGCCAATAACACCGTCATTCTGTGCGGTACAATAAACTTTTTCGCCTTTTACTTCATCAACAATCAGTTCGATTAAACCGTCGGCTATGAGAACTTTTACCCCAGCAATCAATTTTTGGGCAGCTTCTTTCCAGGAAAGTGAAATATGGCAAGGTTTAGAAGCCGTAGCCTCTGTACAAAAAGAATCGTCGCTTACAAGTTCAACTTTATCATCTGTATGAATTGTGATTTTTCCGTCATTTTCGACAAGGCCCGTTCTTATTTCAGGTCCTTTTGTATCCAGGAGGATTGCAACACTGGCATTCATTTCGTCAGAAATCCGACGAACCCTCATCATTCCTTGTTTATGCCATTCATAAGAGCCATGGGAAAAATTAAATCGGGCAATATTCATGCCCTCTTTTATCATCTCTCTGATTGTTTCATCATTATCGCAAGCAGGTCCGATAGAACAAACTATCTTTGTTTTTCTAGTAATCATAGTGATGATTATACTCAGAAAAGAATATTAGGAAAATATAGTTTTTCACCTATTTTGGGAGATATTTTGAGAATAATTAAAGGACATTCTTAGCCTAGTTAGAAGATTCGCCCTGGGAAATTTTTGCCTTAACCTGCAACCAGGCTTGGTCAACAGGGCGGCAAATTCTTAAACCGTTAGTTGGCAACTTTTCGCTAGGGTCACAGGATTCTTTTGACATAACCTTACAGGCTTTTTCTTCAGAATTGAAATTTCCACCCCTCAGCTGGGCAGCCTTGAACTTACCGTTTGAAGAATCATAAACAAATTCCGAAAGATTTCCGCTCATATCATATAAACCACAAGCATTTGGAATTTTGTCTGCAACCGGATGCGACCAGGTTCCGGCATTTTCCGCGAACCAGGCAACGGCGTAAATCTCAGGATTTCCAGCATAAGCCCCGGACTCTTTATTAAGCCCACCACTTGCAGCATAAGTCCATTCTTCGTTTGTAAGAACCCTGTAACCATCAGCAGAAAAATCGCAAGTAAAATTATTCCAATCACCATTTTGCTTGGCAGGAACTTCACCCCATTTTTTAGGATTTGTCTGTCCTTTGATTGCATAACAAGGTTTTCGACCTTCTCGCAAACTCAAAACATTACAGAAAACCATAACATCGTACCAGGAAAGTGAATCTACAGGGAAAATATCGCC
>CAZGDL010000088.1:0-4863 GCA_964525075.1 uncultured Treponema sp. | reverse complement strand
TTCGGGATTTTTCTTTATGGCAGGAAGATTTTGCACAGACGCAGTCGCCAAGTCATCACTAGTTGCCTTAAGATTTTCTAGAGATTTTTCTTTAAACTTAATTGTAAAAGCATTGTCTTTAAAAGAGCCGGTGTAATCACCATATTTTTTAGAAAATGTGCGGATATTTACAAAAAGTTCGTCGCCAACTTTTATTTCCCCATTTCTAGCCCAAGGATAACCAAAAACAAGATTTTCTGGGATATAAAGATGGAAAGCCTGGCCAAAATATTTATCATTTTCGGCACTTGAATCAATCAGAGAATATTTTGCATATTTTGATTCAAGAACTTTGCCGTTCAGGTAGCGAATTTCGTCACCATTTATAGGATTATAGTCTTTTGCCCTGTAAGCGTAATTTGTCTGCTTGCCTTTTGGATCTTTATTTGACTCAACCAGCATTACACTTTCAAGCCCAGGATTTTTTCGGATATAAAGATGATAGCCTGGAGTGCTTTCATCACCTGACAAAACATAAAAATCAGCTTCGGTTATGACAAGAGGATTTTTCTGAGCGAAAACCGGAAGCGAAAAACACAAAAATGTAAGGGCAAACAATATTTTTTTCATTTAGGGGATATTATAACATAAATCTTGCATAGTTGACATATCTAATTTTAAAGGGTAAATTTCTACTCGGTTCAGATGCCCTTCAAGTGTCTATCTCAAAACCCCGTCAGAGGAGGAATCCAGCAGCGGTATGAGTTTAGAGCTGTGCTTGGGATTATCTGGACCTTTTTTTTCGTCCCAGCCTCCTTTTCGTCCAAAAATCTCATATTTTTATACAACCTTTTTCACTTTTTTCTTTATACTTTCCATATTATAATTTTGGGCATGAACAAACTTTTTAACGATGGTTGGGAATTTTCCGAAATTCCACTCGACTACAATTCTATGTTTAAGGATAAAAATCCTGTAATTTTTAATCCTGATGATTTTTTGGCTGCTGCAAATAAAGCTGAATACAAGCCGGTTAGAATTCCTCACGACTGGATGATTCACCACACAAAAGACCTTTACAAAAACTCTGTGGGCTGCTACAAAAAAGCATTTACAATGGAAGAAACAGAAGTTTCTGGCCGCCACACTGCCATCCGCTTTGAAGGTGTTTATATGAATTCTGCGGTTTGGGTAAACGGCAAAAAAGCCGGCCAGTGGCCTTACGGATACGGAACTTTTGAATTTGATATTTCAAATCTGGTAAAAGCCGGGGATAACGAAATCCAAGTGATTGCGGTTTATCAGAGTCCAAATACCCGCTGGTATTCCGGGGCTGGAATTTTCAGAGATGTTACTTTAATCAACACGCCATCAACATATCTTGCTTCTGACGGAACATATTTTGTAAACCGTCCGGCAGATTGTTCAAAACTTGACGGAGAATGGACAATAAAAGCTTCTGTGGAAGTTGCAGGAGTTTTGAATGGGCATAAAGTTGTAAATACAATCTTGGACCAGGAAGGAAAAATCTTCGCAAAATCAGAATTTCCAGTTGCCCCTCTTCCTTTGAATGAAGATGAAGAAAATTATTACCACCAGGTAATCCCAGGCCTTGCATTTGCCCCGATTTGTAAAACTACGGAAGAAATCCAGGTTACGGCTCCTCGCCTTTGGGATATTGATAATCCGTACTTTTATATTGTAAAAACTGATCTTTTGGATGCTGATGACAAAGTTATAGATTCTTACAGCCAGCATTTGGGATTTAAATATTTTGAATTTACCAACAACGAAGGATTTTTTCTGAACGGTCGCCATGTAAAAATTAACGGAGCCTGCCATCACCATGACCACGGAGCTTTGGGGTCTGCATTCGATAAAAATGCCCTGAAACGCCAATTTACAAAGCTCAAGGAAATGGGCGTCAACTCTGTCCGCTGTTCTCACAATCCTCCTCCAAAAGCCTGGATGGATTTGGCTGATGAAATGGGAATTATGGTTGATGACGAAGCATTTGATATGTGGGAAAAACCAAAAACAACCTTCGACTACGGCAACTTTTTTAACGACTGGTGCGAAAAAGACGCTGTAAGTTGGGTTCGCAAAGACCGAAATCACCCAAGTTTGATTATGTGGTCAATTGGAAACGAAATTTACGACACCCACGTTGGAAACGGTTTTGAAATTACAAAAAAATTGTCTGCGATTGTAAGGCGTCATGATCCTGAAAAAGTCGCTCCAATCACCATTGCTTCAAACTATATGATGACGGATGGAGCCCAAAATTGTGGTAAGGAAATTGAAACCGTGGGCTACAACTATCTGGAAAGACTTTATGATGAACATCACACAAAATATCCAGATTGGAAAATTTACGGGTCGGAAACTGGCTCTACAGTTCAAACCCGTGGCATTTACCACTTCCCGGAAAGTCTCAAACTGGTGACTTTTAGCGACGGTCAGTGTTCAACTCTGGGAAATTGTACTGCGCCGTGGGGGGCTGCAAATACCCAGACCCTGATTAATTTTGAACGCGATTGCAAATATTCGGCAGGTCAATACATTTGGACAGGTTGGGATTACATTGGAGAGCCAACTCCTTATCACACAAAATCCTCATATTTTGGTCAGATTGATACAGCCGGCTTCCCAAAAGACACTTTCTTCCTATATAAATCTGAGTGGGCAGGCAAAAAAACTCAGCCATTTGTTCATATTTTGCCGTATTGGGATTGGAACGAAGGTCAGCTGATTGACGTAAAAGCTTACACAAATGCCGATGCAGTAGAACTGTTCTTTAACGGAAAATCTCTGGGCAAGCATGAAATCAATCACGAAAAAGACGCAGAACCTTTTGGCCGCTGGCAAATCCAATATCATAAAGGAGAAATTAAAGCCCTGGCCTATGACAAAACTGGAAAAGTCGTTGCCGAAGATGTAAAACGCTCTTTTGAAGACCCTGCAAAAATCATTTTGCAGCCGGAAAGTGAGGATTACGGAGATCTTTTCTTTATAGATATTATGACGGCTGATAAAAACGGCGAACTTGTTGAAAATGCCCGCAACTACATCACTTTTAACGTAACTGGAGATGCAGAACTTGTGGGAATGGATAATGGCGATTCCACAGATTATGATGAATACACTTCGGACAACGGCAGGTCTTTGAGCAGAAAACTTTTTGCAAACAGACTGGTGGCAATTGTCAGAATGAAGGCTGAAGCAAAATCTGGCAAAGGTTCTTTTGTGATTACCGCCGCAAGTAAAGATTTGCCAACCGTTTCCCTAAAATACAATGGCGAAAAGTGGGAAGAAGCTGCCCCTTATCTTGCAATCAAAGCCGAAAAAGATTTTATTCCGTCTAGAAAAATTGAAATTATCGCTCAAGGTTCAACAAAACTGGACAAAAATAACAGAGAAATCAAGGTCACTTGCAAAGTCTTGCCGGAAAATGCCAGCATCAAAGAAATCAACTGGAATCCTGTTTTAAAAGAATGTGTTCCAAGTGATTACATCGAAGTTCTAGACAAAGAAGGTCAAGGAACTGGCACAGAAACTGCCACAATTAAAGCAATGTGTGACGGCGAATGTATTTTGCGATGTACAGCTAGAAATGGTTCTAATTTAGATGAAGTTTTGAGTGATTTAGGATTTACGGTGAGCGGAGTTGGAAATCCTAAATTGAATCCTTACAAGATGATTGAAGCCTGCCGCCTGAACCGGTGGGATTCTACCCGGGCCAAAACTCCTGTCTGCCTGGAATCTGGTATTTCAAACAGAGGAATTGGCCCTACTTGGATTGCTTTTGATAAAGTTGATTTTGGAGATGACGGAGCCGACAAAATCCACATCCCAATTTTCACTTTTGAAAGAACTGCCCCGGTTGAAGTGTGGGACGGAACTCCAGGTGATGGAACGACCTACGAGGGAACAAAAACTTCAACAACTGGTGGCCAATGCCTTGGAAAGTTCATTTACGACCACGAATCTGTTTACAACACTTACAACGAAAATGTATTTACCCTGGAAAAACGACTTTTTGGCGTTCATACAATTTCGATTGCATTCCCACATGAACTTTATTTCCACGGCTTCTATTTTGACCAGACCCCAAAAGCAACTGCAAAATTGCGGGCTTTGGATGCAGATGTAATTTCTGGTGATACATTCACCAAAACAGAAAATTGCGTTGAAGGAATTGGAAACAACGTTAGTTTGGACTTTAGCAAAATGAATTTTGGCGAAATTAAAGCCAAAAAACTCACAATCTGTGGAAAGTCTAACACGGAAAACAACACAATCAACGTAAAATTCTTTGGTGAAGACGGCAAAAACTCAACCCAGGTTATAGAATTTGCCCACACAGATGATTACGAAGAAAAAACTTTTGATATTGCCGAGGTAAGCGGAAATCAAAAGATAAGTTTTGTCTTCCTGCCGGGCTGCAACTTTGACTTTAAGTGGTTTAAGTTTGAGTAGAATGAAGAAGTGGAGGGCGGGGTAAGCTGCCCTTCCATTTTTTATCAAACATCCTTGAATTTCGGGAAAATTCAGAGTTAAACATTCTTGAATTTCGGGAAACCCACATCGCACAAAAAAAATCCCCCGAAAGTCCTGCGACCTCCGGGGGATTTTTCGCGAGACTTGCTCGCGGCGGCCAGGCAGGAGCCTGACCTAAGCTAATCTTATTATACCAAGCCCTGTGCAATCATAGCTTCGGCAACTTTTACGAAACCAGCGATGTTTGCGCCTGTGCACAATCGGAAATCCGTTAAAAAAAAGCCTGCGACAGCAGACTTTTTTAGGATTTTCCTCAAAATTGCACTCGCCGCGAGACTTGCTCGCGGCGGCCAGGCAGGAGCCTGACCTAAGCTAATCTTATTA
>CAZGDL010000087.1:0-8456 GCA_964525075.1 uncultured Treponema sp. | reverse complement strand
CCAAGCCAAAATAATTATAACAGAGAAAACTTAGAAAATTAAACTAAAAAACTTTGATATTTTTCAATTTTTCCCTATTTTCCCTAGTGGATTTTCCTTATTTTTCATCCTTGCTCTTAATCTTATTTTTAATCTGATGTTTGAGCATAGAAAGTTTTAAGTGAGCCAATTCTTCCTTGTAAGCAATACTCTGCATTGTAGGGAAGCGGTTGATAAAACTTTCTGTAGCCTTGTGCTTCAAGTTTTCAAAGTGTTCAACTTTATCCAAAATACTCTGGTTGATTTTATCCTTGTTGTCGCGGGCGTGTTCTTTTACAGAAGCCAACATTGCCGACAAAGATTCGCCCCGGAACCAGGCTTCCTGACCGTAGTGGTCTTTCAAACTTTCGCCAAAACTCTTGAGTTTTGCCATTGTTGTACTGAAATCCAGGAGTTTTCGCACTGTAAAGAAAATATCAACAATCAAAATAAGCCCGATAGCATCGGCAGCAATATTGATTACAAAATCACCCAGCCAGTTCAAAAATTTCAACATATAAGGATAGACAAAACGAATTACCCCCAATCCCATAAATCCAAACAAAACAGAATTCAAAAGGCAAATTCGGCCGTTCAGCTGGATTTTATAATGCGAATAATCCCACCACCTTGTATGAAAAAGTTTTTCCATAAACCAACTGACAAAATATTCCACGATTGTACACAAAATCATAGAGGCAAAGAAAAGTGGCAGCCAGGTGTGATAAAGGGACGGTGGCAAGGTCAAAATCACCACTCCGCCAAATCCGTAAACAGGACAAAGCGGGCCGTGCAAAAATCCGCGGTTTACAAAACGATGTTCGTGCAAAAATCCTACGTAAACAACTTCCGAACACCAGCCAATAAAAGCAAACATGATAAAAATCAAAAATGCCCACTGAAAAGGCAAGCGATAAATTGGTAAAAGTTCCATATCTTTAAATATAATCAGATTTTCTTTATAATTCAAATTTATGGAAGTATTTCTTGGTATTCCCGCTGCTGACGGTATAGGAATTGGAACTGCATTTGTTATTCCAGACCCAGTTAAAAGAGCAATTCCTCAGCATCACATCAAAATTGATCAAGTTACAAAAGGCTGGACCCGCTACGAAACCGCAGTTCAGACAATCATCCTTGAACTTTCCGAACATCTGGACTCTCTTTCTAAAACAGATCCCAAAGACAAAGCCCAACGCGATGTTTACGAAACTTACATTCTCATGCTCAGCGACCCGGTTTTTACAAAAGAGCTCAAGGATTTTTTTGAAAGAGAACTTTTCAATATAGAATATTCTGTTCAACTTAGAGCCGAAGCCTACGCTTCAAAGTTACGTCAGGCCGGAAACTATTATCTTTCGGAACGAGCCCAGGATATTACCGATATTTTTGGCCGAGTTCTTGATGAAATGCTCGACATTCATCCTTTTGATATAAACCAGGTGCCGGACGGTTCTGTGATTTTGGCAACATCCCTGAGTTCTGCCGACACAATCATCCTTTCTAAACGAAAAATTGCAGGACTTGCCTTAACAGAAGGGGGTGTTTCCAGCCACGTTGTAATTTTGGCCAGGAACTACGGAATTCCGACCGTTGTGGGATTGGAAGAAATCAGCAAAAAAGTCCGAAATGGCGAAACTGTCATCATAGACGGAAAAACTGCCGAAGTGCTTGTAAGCCCGGATAAAACCACAATCGACGAAAATAAGGCAAAAATCCGCGAAGAATATCTGCGAAAACAGAAACTCAAGCTTTTTTTGGATAAACCAGCTGTCACAAAAGACGGTACAAAATTCAAACTTTTTGCAAATATCGGAACTCCGGAAGAAGCCGAAATTGCCGCCGCCGAAGGTGCAGATGGAATTGGACTTTTCCGTACAGAATTTCTTTACATGGCTCAATCGGGAGCTTCCCTCAACGCTGCAGCCAGATCTTTTAGCGAACAAAATCAATTTGAAGCTTACAGACAGGTTTTGCAGATTATGGGCGACAGGCCCGTCACAATCAGAACGCTGGATGCCGGTGGTGATAAACTTATCAATTCGGTAGATATTCCAATTTTGGACGAAAAAAATCCTCTGATGGGGTTGCGTGCCGTCCGCTTGAGCCTTGCCTATCCAAATGTTTTAAAAACCCAGTTGCGAGCCCTCTACCGGGCTAGCATTTACGGTAATCTTAGAATTATGTTTCCTCTGATTACCAGCGTAAGCCAGGTAAAGCAGTGCTTTGAGTTGATAAATGAAGTTAAGGCGGAGTTGAAGTCAGAAAATCAGCCTTTCCAGGAAGACATTCCGATTGGAATTATGATTGAAACCGCTGCTGCCGCCCTTGTTTCGGATTGTCTTACCAAGGTGAGTGATTTTTTCAGTTTGGGAACCAACGATTTGACCCAGTATACTCTGGCAGTTGACCGCGAAAATCCTCGTGTTTCAAATCTCTATGATGAATTTAACCTGGCAGTTTTGCGACTTATCCAGACCACAATCCACGCCGCCACCGAAGCCAACATTCCACTTTCGGTTTGTGGAGAAATGGCCGGCCGCCACGACAGTATTATGGTTTTGGCAGGGATGGGAATCCGCAATTTGAGTATGAGCCCAAAACTGATTTCCGACACCAAGGAACTTTTGTCCCGCTTTACAATTGATGAACTCAAGGCTATTTCGGACAAGCACTTGGACAATATGTGGGAAATGAACAGATAAGTGCGTCATGCTGAACTCGGTTCAGCATCTACAAAGTATTTTTAAGGAAAATTTATGGCAAAAAAGAAGGCTAAGCCAGACTTTAGCAAACCAAAAGAAATAAAAGATTCAAACGAAAATTCTTTACACCAAGTACAAGACCAGTCAGAAATGCCTGATTTTGTAATCAACAAGACTGCTGATGGAATTACCGTGGCAAGCGACGGCACAGTCACAGCGACAGGCGACCTGCACCCAGAAGATGCCGAATACGAAGGTCTCCCCATGGTCGTAATTGCCGGCCGTCCAAATGTTGGAAAATCAACCTTGTTTAATCGCTTTTTACACAAAAGAATTGCGATTACTAACGACCAGCCCGGGGTTACCCGTGATCCTGTAGAAGCGACTGCAATTATCAACGGAAAACCGGTCCACCTGGTTGATACCGGCGGTTATAAACTTACCCGCGACATAGGCACAAAAGAAGCTGAACTTGATGATTACGTTGTTGAACGTTCTCTGGATATGATTGAAAGAGCGGACACTGTAATCCTCCTTTTGGATGCAACGGAAATTACCGGCGAGGACGAAGAATTTATCCTCAAAATGCGACCTTACTGGAACAAGATGATTGCGGCAGTAAACAAAACTGAAGGTGGCAAAAACGAAGCCGAAGCCTGGAATTATGCAAAATACGGATTTAAAAACTTGATTTTTATTTCGGCAGAACACGGCGACCGCATTTCTGACCTGGCAAATATGATTACAGATTCCTGTGATTTTAGTCATATAAAAGTTTTGTCATCAGACAGGCCAATTAAAATTGCCATTTTGGGAAAACCTAACACCGGAAAATCTACCCTTTCCAACCGCCTCACTCACACAGAAAATTCGATTGTTTGTGATTATGCCGGAACGACTCGTGATGTAGTGGAAGGTGAATTTTCTTACGCCGGCAAGCATTTTAAAGTTTTGGATACGGCAGGTATTCGGCGTAAGGCAAAAGTTCATGATGATGTTGAATATTATTCTGTAAACCGGGCAATTAAAACTCTGGACGAATGTGACGTAGTTTTTCTTTTGATTGACGCAGTGGAAGGGCTCGCCGAGCAGGATAAAAAAATCTGTTCCCTGGCTTTTGAAAAAGGTAGGGGGATTATTTTTGTTTTGAATAAGTGGGATTTAAGGGAGGATCAGGGCAACAAGGCCATAAAATCTGTCCGCGAATGGATGAATATTATGTTTGCCCACATGGATTTTGCCCCGATTTTGCCACTTTCGGCCCTGGAAGGCAAAGGGATAAAAGACCTTTTAAACACAACCATAAATCTTTATGACCAGTTGACCCGAAAAATTGGAACTTCTGCTTTGAACAACGCCCTGCAAGACTGGCTGGACCGCTATCCGCCACCAGCAAGTAAAACCGCCCATTTCAAAATCAGATATATGACCCAGGCTTCAACAAATCCTGTAAGTTTTGTGATTTTTGCAACCAGGCCGGAAGTTGTTCCAGAGCCATACATCACTTATCTTAAAAACAGAATTCGCGAAGATTTAGGCTACGACCAAATTCCAATTCAACTGGAATTCAAAGGCAGCCGCCAAAAGTGGGAGGAAAGAGGAAAGTAAAATAATTGGCAGGATGCACGCCCCTAGCCAAAATTTTACTTTCAATTTTAATTATGTTCACAATCGGTCAAGTAGAAGAACTAACAGGAATAAAAGCTCACGTTTTACGCTACTGGGAAGAAGTTGTCCCTGGCTTTTCTCCTCAGAAAAATTTTAATGGCCGACGGGACTACACCCAGCACGATTTGGAATTAATTTACAGGCTCAAATATTTAATCAACGAAAAAAAGTTTACGGCGGAAGGTGCTGGGCGACAGATTTTGGAAGAATCGCAGGTTGTCCAGGAAAATCCGGAAGTCATCCAACAGATAAGAGAAACTCGGGCAATTTTGACAAATATTTACCTTTCTTTGAAAAACTCTTCAGGACAAGAATAAAATGGCAGAAAATTTTTACGATAAGTTTTATAAACACGCAAAAGGGCAAAAAAATACCTCCCAAAAAACAAGTGGCCGCCCCTCGAAGCAAAATCAGCAAGAGTTAAGCACAAAATCGCACCCATCAAAGCAAAATTCCAAGGTGCAAAATCCCAAAGCTCAGAGCAAAATCTCACGCCCTGCAAGGCAAAATCTTCCTCGTTCCAGTTCCCAGGCAAATCCATCATCATTCGCCTTCAAAAACTCACTTTTTCTCACAGACCGCCTGCAATCTGACACACTTTCTATTTTAAATAATTTTGACCAAATCGTTCAGGGAGTTCGTCCACTGAACAGCAGGCAGCTCCAGCAGTTGCCCGACAACATCCGCGCACTCTCCCATCAGCTTACAGACCAGAGAGCAGACCGCCGGCTGGGCTACATGAACGACAATGTTCAACTTAGTTCTTACGTCCGCTATTACACCTGGTGGAATTTAGTCCGCCTGACAAGGCTTTTTTCAAACCTGCCAGAAGCAATTTTTCCACAAAAGGACGCCATTTGCCTGGATTTGGGGTCTGGTCCTCTCACTCTGGTAATCGCTCTTTGGCTTGCCCGCCCAGAAATCCGAAAACTTAATCTTACCTGGTACTGTCTGGACGTTTCTTCGAACTCTATGGCCCTGGGCGAAGATATTTATCTTTCGATTGCAGCCCGTTTTACCGAAAATCCCTGGCAAATTATCCGGGTAAAAGGCTCTTTTGGAACGCAAATTAAGCAAAAAGCGGATTTTGTAACTTGTGCAAATATGTTCAATGAATTGGATCAAGCTGGTGATATGCCACCCGAATATCAGACGAAAAAATATTTTGAACTGCTCAAAACTTACGCAACCCCGGCCGCAAATTTTCTTTTTGTTGAACCAGGCGTTCCAAAGGCTTCCAGAACTTTGAGCCTGCTCCGTAGTCGTTTTCTGTCATTTGGGAAAAACGTTCTTGCCCCTTGCCCTCACGCTGGCGACTGCCCGATGAACGGTTTTAAGGCCTACACAGGCAGTCAAAATAAATGGTGTAATTTTGCTTTTAGCACAGAAGACGCCCCTGCAAAATTGCAAAAACTTTCCGAAAATGCAAAACTGCCAAAAGAAAGGGCAACTTTAAGTTTTTTGGCGGTAACAACAGAAGCCACCGACGCCCCGGAAAATCACGAAATGCAGGACATACACTCGAATGCAAATCACACACCAGCAAATCCCACTACAACCGACGACATTTTCTGCCGAGTTGCTTCCGACACATTCCCACTGCCAGGCCATAAGTTTGGCCATTACGCATGTTCAGAGTTGGGACTCGTTCTTTTGAGAACTAGGGGAAGCGAAATGCTAAAGTCCGGAGATTTAATCAGCGTTAAAATAAAAAGCCCGGATTCTCTTCCCAAGGACGAAAAATCCGGTGCTTTAATTATAGATTTGTAGATTCGCCACCTCGGAGTGACAATCCACCCCGGCGTACAAATCCTTAGTCTTTAAAATAACCAACCAGAGCAACAACCCAGCCGGCAACAACCATCCAAAGACCAAACATTGACTTCTTAATCAAACCTTTTCCAACAGCCTTGTAAATACCACCGTTTGTAAGGAAGCCAACTACCAAAATCACACCACCTGCAATAGAAGCCAGCAAGAAGATTAATTTTAGACCACTAAGCTGTGGAACAAAACAAGCTACAAGACCTGCAACTGCACCAATGAAAATCAAAAGTGCACCAATTGTCACAAATGTTGAATTATCAAAATTGATAAATTTAAAGCCGTTTGCCGATGTTCCGAACAAACCTTTAATCATTGGACAGCAAAATCCAATTACTGCGAGTGCCATGCCAATCAAATAAATGTAAGGCAATGACTTTGATTTTTTTCCCATAACATAACTCCTTAGACAATATGTCTTGCTGAATCTGCTTCAGCCCTTCTATTCTAGCACAAAGTAGATAAAAGGCAAAATTCTAGTCAAAAACCGCCCCGGTATCCCGACAAAGTTGCTGAACTGCCTGTCGCCCCGTATAAACCGCAATCGGTAGGCCGCCCGGCATCATTGTTCGTAAACCTGCAAAATACAGGCCCTTAACCGTTTTACTTGCCAGCGGATAATTGTCCTGCCTCCCGCCGGGCTTATACACAGACATCCAACTACCTTCAAAGGCCCCTGTATAACGTTCATAAGTGAGCGGAGTTGCCACATCAGTAACTTCAAGCTGATTTTTAACTTCCGGGATAAAATCCCCAACCGCATCCACAAAGATTTTGCACAGTTCTTCTTTTTTTGCCTTATAAGTGCCATCAGCTTTTGCAGCCTTCCAAAATCCGTAAGTATCACCAATCAAAAGGCTGGTAAGCGAAGTAGAGCCCTGCGGCGAATGGTCTTTATAGCGGGCATAATTATTCAAGCGGATTTCTGTCCATTTGCAACCACCGTATTCCAGTGGCTTTTTGAGAGGTAGGACAATGGCGTATGGCAAAGCCGACAAATCAGCCTTTACCCCAAGCGAAATAAAAATATTCTGGTCTGTCAAAAGATTTTTTCGCATTTTGTGGGTCCATTTTTCATCAAGAGGCTTTTCAAAAAGCTGGTCAATGGCCGCCCTGGTGTCCTGGGTAATGATAACAGCATCGGCTTCAAAATCACCTTTAGAAGACTGAACGCCTTTGATCTTGCCATTTTCAATCAAAACTTTTTCGACTTTTGCCCGATATTCAATTTTGCCACCCAAATTTTTGTAGGTTTCTTCCATATTTTTTACCAGGCGGATAGAGCCACCATCAGGATAACCACAATCCCCAGCTGCAAAAGATCCCAGTGTATAAATAAAAGACAGAGCATTGTAGCGGTAACCAATCACACAGTTCAAAAGATGACGAAGATTTTTATTTTTAAATTTGGAAAGATAATGTTCCAGACTTTCTTTTTTTAAAGGAAAAACCCGGACCACAGCCGGCAGCATTTTTATAAATTCCAGGGGATTAAACCCCACTGGATTTTTGCATTTACAACCAACCACATCAAAAACCGGCATATGAAAATTTGCGAAAGCCTTTGTATCCCGGCACATTTTTTTAATCATTTTGGCATCTTCGGGAGCATAACGCAAAAGTTCTGCCTGCATTTGCGGAAGATAGCGGTAAAGGCTAACCTGCTCTTTGCCATCGTAAACAGTGTAAAGAGGATCGCGATTTTCAATAGGATTATTTTCCTGCAAGGCACCAGTTTCACGCCAAAGTCTGTTCAGAGGAAGGTCTGGGGAAGACCCGGTGAGCCAGTGCATTCCACCTTCAAAAAAGTAGCCCTTACGGCTCCAGCCAGTAGAAAAACCGCCAAAAGTGTTGTGCTGTTCTAGAATTGTAACGTCAAAACCAGAGCGAGCGGCGTAAATTCCAGCAGAAAGTCCGGAAACGCCCGCCCCCACAATAATTAATTTTTTTGAACTCATATTTTTATATTCTAAAAAAAAATCGGCTGGAAGTCAGCCTCTTTGATAAAACAATTGTTAAAACAATTTTAGGGTCTGCCGTCTGCCTAAAATTTTAATATATCAACTTGAAATAACACACCTTTATGTCTATAATTTCGCTTATGACAATGTACATTTTTATAGGACTTTCAATTGTTCTTTCACTCATTTCTATGCCTATCATCATCGCATTTTGTAAAAAATTCAGTCTTTATGATTATCAGAGTGCCCGAAAAATCCACTCTGGAAACATTCCTCGCTT
>CAZGDL010000086.1:3703-8467 GCA_964525075.1 uncultured Treponema sp. | reverse complement strand
GCCTGCGGTCGACTGCTACGCAGGGGCTCCACGCTTGGTGGCCGTTGCCCTTACGGGACTATCATTTTTCCGGCTTCAAATAAACTGTCACGTAATTTTCTGTGTTTAAAAACTTTTTAGCCACTTCCTGCAAACTTTCTGCCGTAATCCAAGAAGCTGTGGTTTTTCCATTATCAGAAGTTACCCACAAAGGCTCGTATGTAAAAACCAATTCCGCATTAATTCTGTTCAGCCACCAGTTGTTATCGTAAGTTTTGTTTTCGTTGCTACGGATTTCTGTTTCCACCAGTTTTTCGATGTAATCATCACTAATCGGCTCGGTCTGGAGCTTTTTAATCTGATTGATGACTTCATCAGCCAGTTCTTCCGCACGGTCTGGCTGGCAACCAAACGTCACAGTAACCCTATAAAAACGATCAGGGTACCCGTCTGTGTAGGCATTTACGTTCACACCGTACGAACCAGCCTTATCTTCACGAATTACTTCACGCAAACGAATATCCAAAAGTTCCCTTAACTGAGACAAAAGTTCGCTTTCCTTGTAAGTTTTTTCAATATCAGATTCCTGAGGCAAAGTCCCACCAAAAGCCATGTAAACGCAGCCCTGCTCATCCAGACCTTTTTTTACAGTAGCCGAAACTTTTCCTTCCGGGAAATCCCAATACTTGTAAACCGTTTCTTCCCTTTCATCGCTAGTTTTCAGATTACCAAGATAATAAGAACAAAGTTCTATCAGTTTTGATTCATCAAAATCACCAACAAAAACATAAGTAAAGTCAGCCGGATTTGCATACCTGGCTTGGAAAACTTTTTGAGAAGCTTTTTCGTTCATTTTTGAAAGATAATTTTTATCCACTGGTGCGTAATAAACATTATCTTTTCCATAAAGGATTTCGTTGATTTTATCATTAAAAACATCAGAAGGCTGAGAACCGTGATTTGCAGCCTGCTCAGAAACATTGTTCAAAGCTACATTCCAACCATCAGAATTAAAATTAACCTGGGTAAAAAAGAGCGTCAGCACCTGGAGGAGATTTTCAGCATAATCAGTTTTACAATTTCCCCCAAAATATTCATCAGTAGTATCGATATTAAACCAAAAGCCAATCTGCTTGCTTGAAACCATTTTTACAAGCTGATTATAAGTTAAATTATCAAAACCGGAATAAAGAGCATAATTCAGAGAGATTTTTCCTGAAGGAACATCCTCTTCATCCACCTGGAAAAGGCCACCCTTGCTGTAAACGTTCATATACATACATTTGCGTTCCGAAGTAGTTTTTTTAGTGATGATTTTGATACCGTTTTCAAGCAGATATTCTTTTGCACCAAGTTCTTTAACCGTCTTTTTAGAAACGACTTTTGCCTTTTTCGCAGGGCGTTCCATAAAATTGTCGCCCAGAGCCTCTTCCTGGTAGGCAGTAATTTCTGCATTTTTGTAATCCTTCCAAACAGCCATAATTTCAGATTCTTCAGGAAGATTTTCTGACGATGGCGAAAGAATCAGCATCAAACTTCCTCTATCACCAAAAGCCTTTCTGGCTTCTTCAATAACCTGGTCAGCCGTAATCCTTGGAATAATCTTCTTGTAAATTTTATTATAATTTTCCCACGAAATAGGAACTTTTCCGACCAAAACATAATCTATAAGATTTTGAACAAAACTTGATGATTCAGTTTTGTCCTTATTCTGATACTGAAGTTCATAAGTCGAAAGATAAAACTGCTTTTGACGTGCCAATTCTTCTTCCGTAACGCCAAAAGTTATAAAACGGTCATATTCATCCCAAAAAAGTTTCATAGCTTCTTCCAAACGCCCAGATTTCGGAACAAAAGCCAAATATTCATGCAAAGACGTATTTGTAAAACTAGCTTCACTACAGCCAGCCCCAATCCACGGAGAATCTGCCGAAGACGAAATATCATTCAGACGCAAATTAAAGATGATTGCAGCTATTTCTTTTGCAATTTTTCTCTGAATATCCTCTTCAGTTTTTCTTACAGAATAATCCTCATACTGATTAAAAATAATCACCTGATTGTTAGGCATTTCCGGATCTTTAAAAATGCTAAGTTTCTTTTCATCCGGATAAGGAATAGTAAGATTTTCAAGCTGGATTTTGTCCTCGCGGGCAGGAATTGACCCCATAGCCTTTTTAATAGCCTTCTCGAGAGTTGAAGGCTCAACATCCCCCACAGCCACAACAGACATCAAATCAGGCCGATACCATTTATTGTAAAAATCCAAAATTCTGTCACGACTTATATTTTTGATAATTTCCATATCACCAATTGGAAGGCGGTTTTCATAAACAGAACCATCCAAACACAATTCAATCTCTTTATCAGAAATACGACCATTCAAGCCCTGACGCAAACGCCATTCTTCGGTAACAACCCCGCGTTCCTTGTCAATTTCTTCCTGAGGGAATGTTACAGCACAAGCCCAGTCATGCAAAATTAGCAAAGCCGTTTCCAACATTTTTGGATCATCAGCAGGAATTTCCAACTTGTAGACAGTTTCTTCAAATGAGGTGTAAGCATTCAAATCAGCCCCAAAATTCATCCCGATTTTTTCAAAATAATCAACAATAGCCGATTTTTCAAAATTCTCAGTGCCATTAAAAGCCAGATGTTCAATAAAATGAGCAACCCCACGCTGGTCATCCTCTTCCATACAAGAGCCAGCCTTTACCACAAGCCGAAGCAAAATTCGGTTAGCAGGAATAGCATTTTTCTTAACAAAATAAGACATCCCATTTTCAAGACTTCCCCGCTTTACCGAAGAATCCCAAACAACAGGCGTTTCCTTGCCAGAAGCATTTTCGCCACCCTTGCCACCAGCCGACGCCGTAGAAGCACAGCCAGCAAAAACTGCAAAAATAAAAAGCCCGGCCAGGAAAATAGCCGACCCTCGATGCAAATGTTTTTTAACTAGGTTTTTCAAAATAACCCTCCAAAAAAAATTTTAAAATGTCTAATTATTATACTAAAAACAGATAAAAAGTAAGGTCATATTGAGTACAATCGAGTACAAAAAGGTCACATTCGAGTACAAAAAAGGTCATACTAAAGTCACGTTTAGGGTCATTTCAAGCATTTGGGCGTGCCCCTCCGCTCCATTCGGGCTTCGCCCTCATTCCGCTCCGGGTCGGGCTTTTCGGGGTTCCGGCTTTCGCCTCCAGCCTCCTCACTCAGCCCGCCGGCGGCGTGCTTCGTTGCGGTGGCCGGCTTCGCCGCCCCTACAATCCCTCACGCAAGAAAATACTACAAAAAAATAATGACGAATAAAACTATTTATGTTATTTTTTAACTAGAAGATTTAGCACCCCTTATACTACCAAAAAGGCAAAATTTTATATTTTACGTGGAGGACAAAATGACATACGGAAAACCTATTTCTTGGCACGATTTTCCTGATACAGCAGGAAAGCGAATTTTGCAGGAAATATTATCAACTCCTCGCCCAGATTTTACCCAATTAGATAAAGATGTCGCTGCATACGAAAAAAAACGTTCAGAAGAACGAAAATCAAAGGTACAAAAAAAATAGTGAATTACCTTCCTATAAAAACAGAAACTTTTTACTATCAGCATTTATTCGACTCCGAAGATAATGAAAACGCAATAAAAAATTTTACTGTTCATAAAAAAACAGGCAGAGGTTTGGAAGAATATTTGAAATTCATGGCTATGAATGAAGAAGATGAAAATTTTGCCAGGACATATTTAGTAAAAGACAACGAAACTCATGAAATCGCTTCTTATTTCACACTAAAATCGGGATTGTTCACTCTTGAAATTTCCGAAGACCAATTTTATACCGTACCTTCTATCGAATTATCAAATTTCGCTGTAAATTCTTCCTATAGAAAACAACATCCAGAACTTGTAGAAATTGGAAAAACAACTTTTCGGGAATTTATTCTTCCCCTTGCACATTTTATACAGACTTTTTTAGGAGCAAAATCCCTACACATTTTTGCCCTTCCAGAAGACAAACTGATAGAACACTACAAAGAAATGGGATTTTCACGTCTTTCTGCTGAAAAAGAAAAATATGTTCATTTTCATATAAAACCGAAATACGACGAAGATTGTATTTTTATGTACCAGATTTTATAAAGTCGTTCGAACAAGTACGACAACCGTGAGCCCTGCAGGATTTTTTGTGTAATTGACATTTTGAGTATTAGATATTACATTGTCTTTGGCTCTGTTCGGCAAAGCTATTAAGTTAGTGGCCGCTCCGGAGCCGTTTTTTTTAATCGACTTTATGCACGCCTTGCAATAAATCATCAACAGATATTGAAGTGTTAGTACTGGAGTTCGTGCCGTATTCGGCATTAACCAACGTACCTGCCAATACTTCAATATCTACTTCGAATGCAAATTTATATAAACATAAGCATCCTGCATATACACAAGAATATTACTGTCAAAAAAGCATTTATCTCTCATATAATTCCTCACGAGTCCATTTTTGACCGCTTGTATATATGGGATTTTCATCCATCAATGCAAAAATCTTATCTGAGGGATTATTCATATCAGTTTTTATGTCGTTATTTTGCTTTTTTTGTAATAATTTTGCTAAATATTCAATAATTGAAAGTTGCTCTGAGTACGAAAGTAAATCTAATTGTTTTTCAAAAGCTTTTAATTCCATCACAGACATATCACGCCTCCCCCTAGAAAGCCCAGCACCCCAACCAGCCTCCCTCCCGCCGGCCAGGTTTCTGGGCTCCAAATCACCTTACACTT
>CAZGDL010000086.1:0-3603 GCA_964525075.1 uncultured Treponema sp. | reverse complement strand
CAACCAGCCTCCCTCCCGCCGGCCAGGTTTCTGGGCTCCAAATCACCTTACACTTCGCGAATATCTTCCAAAGTTCCTGCTGATTCGCAGATTTCTTTGAAAGTTGCAAGTGGGACGCCTGTAACTTTGATTGTTACTTTGCGGTATTTTGGATCATCAGCATCTGTTGTAATGCAAGTGATGATAAATCCGTTTGCATCAGCAATTTTCTGGGTGAATTTTCCCAAAGCACCGGAAGCATCTGCCATTTTTACAACGGCACGAACGCTTGGAACGTCTGTGCTGAACATATTAATGAACATTTTGAACAAGTCGCTGTCAGTAATAATTCCAACCAGCAACTTATCTTTCATAACTGGAAGACAGCCAAAATCTCCATCAGACATCATTTTTGCAGCAGCTTCTACTGTTTCATCTTCCTGAACTGTAAAAACTTTTTTGACCATTGTTTTTTCAACTGTGAGTTTACTCAACAAATAGCTCAATTCGTACATATCAAGAGTTGTAGCTTCACTTGGAGCCGCTCTCTGCAAATCGTTCGAAGTGATAATACCAACCAGCGAACCAGCTTTATCAACAACTGGCAATTTGTTGATATTATTTTTTTTCATCAAATCGTTAGCTTCGCGAACCGAAGCCTTAATATCAATAGTGATAGGATTTTTTGTCATCACGTCTCTAACTAACATTTTCTAGCCTCCTAAATATGCCGAAATAACAGCTTTATCCGTAATCAAATCACTAGCATTACCTGTTTTAGTGATTTCACCTGTTTCTAGTATATACGCTCTGTTGGCAATTGACAAAGCTTTATATGCATTTTGTTCAACAAGGAGGATTGTCGTTCCGCTAGAAGAAATTTTTGTGATGATATTAAAGATTTCATCAACCAAAATCGGGGCAAGTCCCATAGAAGGTTCATCCAAAAGAAGCAGGCGAGGTTTTGACATCAAAGCACGAGCCATGGCCAACATCTGCTGTTCACCGCCCGACAAAGTTCCCGAAATCTGGGTCAATCTTTCTTTCAAACGTGGAAAAAGTTCATAACACCATTCCATATCTTTTTTGATGCCGTCTTTATCGCGTCTAAGATATGCACCCATTTCCAGGTTTTCTTTTACGCTCATATTTGCAAATACTCGGCGTCCTTCCGGAACTTGAATCAGTCCCATCTGAACAATTTTATCAGCTGGAAGGGAAGTAATGTCCACCCCGTCAAAACTGATTGAACCGCTCTGTTTTTTAATCAGACCACTTACCGAATGTAATGTTGTAGTTTTGCCAGCCCCATTTGAACCAATCAAACTGATAATTTCGCCAGCTTCTACATTAAAACTGATTCCCTTGAGAGCCCGAATTGCACCGTAGGAAACAACTAAATCTTTTACTTCAAGCATGCTCATTTGTCACCTCCGTTTTTTGCCATCTGCTCATAGCCAGAACCCAGATAAGCCTTGATAACAGTAGGATTACTCTGAATTTCTGCAGGAGTTCCCGCCGCAATCACACTACCGTAGTTCAAAACCATCAGTCTTTCACAAATTCCCATTACAAGCTTCATATCGTGTTCAATCAACAAAACTGTAAGATTAAATTCCTTTCTGATAAAGGCAATCATTTCCATAAGTTCCTGAGTTTCCTGGCCATTCATACCGGCGGCAGGTTCATCCAAAAGCAAAAGTTTTGGACCAGAAGCCAAGGCACGGCAAATTTCCAATTTTCGCTGTTCACCGTAAGGAAGATTTTTTGCCAACTCATCAATTTTGCCTTCCATGTGGAAAAGGCTCAAAAGATGAAGGGCTTTTTGATTCATTAAATCCTCATCTTTGCGGAAATTCTTTGTTCGGAATTCTACATCCAAAGGATTTACGCCACGCGACTGGTGGAGGGCAATTTTAATGTTATCACGAACAGTCATTCCACCAAAAAGACGGATATTCTGGAAAGTTCTTGCAATACCAATTCTATTCAACTGGGCAGGAGATTTTTTGTTAATAACCTGCAAATTTCCTTTTTTATCAACAAAAGTGATTGTGCCGGAAGTAGGCTTATAAACGCCGGAAAGCATATTAAAAACTGTAGTTTTTCCAGCACCGTTCGGGCCAATCAAACCAATCAGTTCGCCTTCATACAAATCCAGCGAAAAATCTGAAACGGCTTTAAGTCCGCCAAACACAATCGAAATATCTTTTGCACGAAGGAGCAATTCTCTTTTTTCTTCCATTATTTTGCCTCCCCGCTTGGTGATGATGATTTTTTAGAAGATTTTGTAAAGACTTTTTTGAACCAGCGTCCAATTGCCTTAAAATAATCCGGAATTTTGAAGAAGCAGAGTTCCGCAGTTCCAAGCAAACCTTGTGGGCGGAAGAGCATCATCACAATCAAAATAAGAGGATAAATCAAAAGACGATAGTCGCGGAGGAAGCGTAAAACTTCCTGAAGGATTGTGAGGACAAAGGCTGCCAGAATTGAACCAGTTACCGAACCCATTCCACCAAGAACTACGTAAATCAACTGGTTTACAGAGTTGTTAAAAGAAGCCAAATCAGGTTTTACAAAGCCGATTAAAGGAGCGTACAAAGCACCGCCAATTCCACCAATAAATGACGCAATTACAAAACCAATCATCTTGTAGCGGAAAACGCCGATTCCAGAAGAATTTGCCGCAATTTCATCTTCGCGAACAGCCATAATTGCCCGGCCGTAAGTTGAACGCAGAAAATTCTGAAGGAAAACTACAATCAAAACCAAAGCCCCGATTACCGAAGCATAAGCGATTGTTGCCCCCCACTCCAAAGATTCTGTGAAAACAGTTCCAAACTGAATACCGTTAGGACCGCCCGTCCAGGATTTTTGATTCAACAAAACTACGCGGATAATTTCACCAAAAGCCAAAGTTACAATTGCAAGGTAGTCGCCTTCAAGTTTAAGGGTTGGAAAACCAATCAAAAAGCCAAAAAATGCTGCAATCAAACCAGCCAGAATAATGCTGACAGGAAGTGGCAGGTGAAGATTTTGGGTCAAAAGGATAACCGCATAAGCACCAATTGCCTGAAAACCAGCCTGTCCCAAACTGAGCTGGCCAGTAATACCACAAACAACGTTTACACTCAAAGCCATAATTGCGTTTACACCGGCCAGGGTAATAACCTGAGCCCAGTAAGCATCAATTCCAATTGGTAAATCATAGAAAAATGATTTAAGGGTGATAAGACCGGCAGGAATTACAACACAAGCCGCACCTATAATGGCCAGAATAATCGTATTTCTAACAAATTTGTTTTTCATTTCTTATCCTCCTTATACCTTAACAATCTTTTTCTTGCCCAAAAGTCCGGCAGGTTTTACAAGAAGAATTACAATCAAAATGAGGTAAGAAATGGCGTCCGCATACTGAGAAGAGATGTAGGCTTTTGTCATAGTTTCGGCAATACCAAGAATTACGCCACCCAGCATAGCACCCGGAACAGAACCAATTCCACCAAGAACGGCTGCAACAAAGGCTTTAAGACCTGGAATGTAACCCATAGTTGGCTCAATCTGAGGATAGGCAGTTGCATAAAGAACACCGCCCGCACCAGCCAAAATAGAACCAATTACAAA
>CAZGDL010000085.1:0-8814 GCA_964525075.1 uncultured Treponema sp. | reverse complement strand
AAATCCGCCGGGAGATTATGACATCAAAAAATATCACGAAATTCTCTGTCCCAAAAACGATTATCCTGATTTTTTGAATAAATACATTGCCCTGCCACTTATGCAGCGACTTGGTGGGATTGGGCTTTTGTGTGGCACGGATTGGACAAAACTTTACCGCAACCGTTTTTTTTATTCTCGGCTGGACCATTCGGTGGGGGTAGCCCTCATCATCTGGCATTTTACTCACGACAAGGCTCAGACGCTTTCTGGGCTTTTTCACGATATTTCGACTTCGGTTTTTAGTCACGTTTCTGACTTTAGGAAGGGGGATGCTTTGACCCAGACTGTGACGGAGGAGCCGACAGCCAGAATGATTCGCTCTGATACCGCCTTGCAGACTTTGCTAAAGGCTGATGGAATAAAATCTGGCCAAGTGGAAAATTATCATCTTTATCCTATTGCTGATAACGAAATTCCTCAGTTGAGTGCTGACCGGCTGGAATATATGTTTCCTTCGGGCATGGCTTTGGACGGTTCTTGGACGCTGGAAGAAATTGAGCGTTGTTACAATGACATTCTTATTTTGAAAAATGAAGATGGCCAGGATGAATTGGGATTTAAGACCTTGGAAATTGCGGAGGAATATTGCCGCCATTTTTGTATGATTGGTCATATTTTGCAGCTGAATGAAAATAAATTGACCCTCCACCTGCTTGGGGTGATTATGAATGGGGCGGTAGAACTGGGAATTTTGACCGAAGATGATTTTATGGCTTTGAGTGAAAGGCAGGTAATAGAAAAAATAGAAAAAGTGATTGGGGATGAGGATTTTTCTGATAAGAGCAAAAATCCGGATAAAAAGAACGAGGATATAATCCTCAGAAACAAAAACATGTCCCGCTTTAAACGGCTTTATCAGACTTTTAGAAATATGACTTCTATCGAACACACCACCGCCCCTTTGAATGATGATGATTATTTCTGCCTGAATTTGCAGGTAAAACAAAGATATATTAATCCGCTAGTGAAAATAGTTCCTGAAAAAAACTCCGAAAATCCTCCTGCCAGCCGACTTTACGACATCTCGCAAAAGGCAAAAATCTACATTGACGACTTCAAATCTTTCCAGGACACTCCTTACGGTTGCGTACGCCTGCTTTAATCACTAAAATGGGATTATGGAATTAACTAGTAAACAGAGAAAAATTTTAGAAAAAGCAGCTCACGATATGCAGCCGGTCGTAATTGTTGGCGGGGCTGGTCTTACAGATGGCGTTATCAATATGGTAGAAAACTCACTGGCTGCCCACGAACTTATCAAAGTGAAATTTAACGAATACAAAGAAGATAAAATCGAACTGACTGGCGAAATCTGCGAAAAATGCGGGGCAACTTTGGTCCGCATTATCGGAAATGTTGCAATTTTGTATCGCCAGGCAGAAAAACCTGACGACAGACGCTACAATCTGAACGCCTAGCAAACTAGCGTAGGGCTTGAAAACTGTCTATTTTCTGGCATTGAAAGTCTACCCCAAAAGTTGTTTTTAAATTATCCAGGGTCATCACATCATCAGCTTTACCAAAAATAGGATTTTTTTGAGCTGGCAAAAGCATAATTTTGTCGGCATGGCGGTAAGCAAGATTGATGTCGTGAACTGTCACCAAAATGCCAATATTGTTTTTATGAGCAAGATTTTTCAAAAAATCCATAAGATGGGGCTCGTAAACGTAATCCAAATTGGAAGCCGGCTCATCCAAAAGCATAAATCGTGGCTGCTGAACCAAAGCCCTTGCAATTCTGATTTTTTGAAATTCGCCGCCAGACAGGGCGTGAATATTTCTATCTGAAAACTGGCTTAAATCAAGCTCACAAAGAATTTTTTTTGCCAGATTATAATCATCAGTTGAATAATGACCGCCATTTGAATGGGCAAATCGCCCCTGCAAAACATAATCAAAAACCTGAAAATCCCAGGTCGAATTTTCGGACTGCTGCATATAGGAAATCTGGCGGGCACGGTCAAAAGACTTTAAGGAAAAAATTGACTCAGAACCAAGCAAAACCTGGCCAGAAAACTGCAAATTTGGAGAAGGAAGGCCTGCCATAAGAGAAAGCAGAGAAGATTTTCCGCAGCCATTTGGCCCACAAAGGCAGACAAATTCCGATGGAAAAAGCGAAAATGTTAGGTCATTTAGAACCGGCTTTAGCTTTTTGCCAGTTTTGTAGCTAGCAGTCAGATTTTTTACAGTCAACGAAGTCATTTTTTTAAACACAAGCCCAAAAAGAAAGGCACTCCCAAAATTGAAGTTATAATTCCGGCTGGAAGTTCGGCTGGGGCAATCAAAATGCGGGCAATGGTATCTGCCAAAAGTAAAAGAATTGCCCCAAAAATCATACTAAAAGGAATAAGGATTCGCCCTTTTGGTCCCAAAATTTTTCTTACAACGTGGGGGGCTATTAATCCCACAAAAGAAATTGTTCCGCCGGCACAAACTGCGGCGCTCACTGCCAAAGCCCCGGAAATCAAAACCAAAATCCGGATTTTATCAACCTGAACGCCCAAAGATGCTGCCGAAGTTTCGCCCCCGGAAAGCAAATCCAGAGGTCTTGAAATGCAAAACATTATGATGATGGCGGCAAGGCCCGGAATTGAAATAAAAAGCAATTCATTCCAGCCACGTCCGCTAAAACTCCCCAAAATCCAGGAATAAATGGAATGAAGTTCTTTTTTGCCAGTGAGTAAAACCATTGAACTGACAGATGAATAAAAAGTTCCCAGGGCGGTTCCGCAAAGTAAAAGCATGATTGTAGAATTTCTGCCAGCTTTTGAAAATGCCAGAGCGGTGACCAAAATGCCAGAGCACAAAGCCCCAAAAAAAGCACAAAAATTGATGGGGGAGATTAAAGTGAAGGTGAAAGAGCCGCCTGTCAAAAGGTTGGAATTTCCAGAAAGTGTGATGCCGCCAACTCCGATTACGCTGGCAATAACTGCGCCAAGGGTCGCCCCGGAAGAAATCCCCATAATTCCAGGTTCGGCAAGAGGATTTCTGAAAAAAAGTTGAAAAACCGCCCCACTACCCCCGAGCAAAATCCCCGTAAATAAAACCAAGAGGGCCCGCGGAAGCCTGAGACGAAAAAAAATGATATTTTCAAATTTATCACCCTGGCCCAAAATCGTAGAAAATTTTAATTTTTCGGCCCCAAGCAAAATGGCAAGCACGAAGGCGAAAAAGAGAATTATGAGAGAAATTATCAGTTTTATAAAAACTTTTGATGATAAGGATTTGTTCATTTTCTCTCCCCTACTTCAGCAAATCCTCCAGTTGAAGAACCGCGTCGGCAATTCTCGGCCCTGGCCTGCCAAAAACGTTATCATCAATCACATAAACCCGATTATTTTTGACGGCGGGAATCTCAGACCAGCCAGGACGGGCCTCGAGTGACTGGGCAGAGATCCCAGAACTTGCAGGCAAAAGAATGACATCCGGTTGGCGGGCAATGATAGTTTCTTCGCTAACCATAGGATAGGCTTCCGACAAATCAGCAAAAATATTTTTACCGCCAGCATTTGTGATTACATCACTAATAAAAGAAGAATTTCCTACAGACATAAAAGGCGAATTCCAAACTTCATAATAAACAGAAAATTTTGCCTGAGCATTTGGATCACGAAAAGCCCCAATTTTTTGCCGCATTTCGGTCACCAAAATTTTACTTTCATTTTCATGACCAGTGATTTTTCCAACTTCGAGAATTTCATTTTCGACATCATTTATCGAACTTGCTTTTGAAAGAAAATAAGGAATTTCGTTTGCTTCCAATTCTTGAATCAAAAAATTGTGCATTCCATCAGTAAGATAGACGAGATCTGGTTTATAAGAAAGGATTTTTTCAAAACTCAAAGTTTTTCCGTCAAAACCGCCAACTTTTGGCAAATCGGCTGCCTGTGGAGGATAATCCGCTAAATCAGAAAGGGCAGAAATCTGATTACCCGCTCCAATTGCAAAAAGAATTTCTACAGAAGAAGGAGAAAGGGCTACAATCGACTTTGGATATTCAAACTTAGATGGGGTGGATTTTTTGCAACCCGATCCAATCATCAGTAAAAAAACTGAAAAAATCGTCCAAAATAAAAACTGTGACTTTTTAATCATAAAACTACCCTTATTTTTTACGCACCCCACTGGGCGTAGTATTGGTCAATCTGATTTTTGATTTGGTCTGTGATGACAGATTTATCGCCATTTGTATAAAGAGCCTCAACAACATCTCCCATAGAAACAATGGCACGAGCAGGAAATCCGTAAGTGTCAGAAATTGTTTCCAAAGCGGATTTTTTTGAATCTGGGGCACGTTCCTGGCGGTTCAAACTTACAATTTCACCAACAATTTTAATTTCGCCTTTTTCACTTTCCTGGGCCTTAATTTTTGGATAAACTTCCTCAATCGATTTTCCGGAAGTTGTGACATCTTCAATAATCACAACGCGGTCGCCATCTTTTATGTTGTAGCCCAAAAGTCCGCCTTTATCTGCCCCGTGGTCTTTGGCTTCCTTGCGGTCGCAACAATACTTTACTTCCTTGCCAAAAAGTTCGTAGTAGGCAATGGCAGTTGTAACAGCAAGAGGAATCCCCTTGTAAGCCGGCCCAAAAAATACATCAAAATCATCACCAAAATTATCGTGAACAGCCTGAGCATAAAAGCGTCCAAGTCGCATAAGCTGTGAGCCGGTGACATAAGCGCCAGCATTCATAAAAAAAGGTGACTGTCTGCCACTTTTGAGGGTAAACGACCCAAATTTCAAAACCTGGGCTTCCAGCATAAAATCTATAAAATCTTTTTTGTATTGTTCCATAAAAACCTCACTTGGAAATACTTTAGAAAATATTTTAGGGGATATTTTAGCAAAAAAAAAGGTGGCTCGGAAGTATGAATGTGTTACAATAGGTTGATTTATGCCAACATTTATAAGCCCAGATAAAAATATTTTTTCCCCACAAGAGGCAGATTTTTCTGAAGTTGCCCGATATTTGGGCTATCGGAAGGCGGTTTTTCCAGACGGCCAGGTGCAGGAGTTGATAAAAAAAGCCTGTGACCAACTTTTGACTGTGATAAAGCCACAAGGAACTTTTGAGATTTTTGATTTAACAGTGACAATGCCACAGGGGCAGGAGGATGGACAAGACCTGGGAGGCGGGCAAGTGCCAGGGCAATTACAAGACCAAAAACCGGAAATAAAATTTTCTGATGTTAGTTTTAAGTCCCTTGATTTAGCCCGCAATCTAAAAAATTGTAACAAAGTTTATTTGATGGCGGCAACAATTGGGCCTCAAGTGGACGCTTTAATTCGCCGGGCGAACGTTTGCGATCCGACTTATGCTGCAGTTTTGCAGGCGACCGGGGCAATGTACATAGAAAAATTTGTTGATTACATAAATGATTTGATAAAAAAAGAAGTCGCCTCCGCGGGCGGTAAAGTGGGCGGTAAAGTGGGCTGCAAAACAAGACCGAGATACAGCCCAGGCTTTGGCGACGTTCCATTAGATTTGCAAAAAGTTTTTTTCAGATTGCTTCCATGCACTAGAATTGGGCTAAGTTTGATGGACACCCTGATTATGGCCCCCGAAAAAAGCGTGACTGCCTTTATCGGGGTAATGGAAGACCGCTAGGATTTTTCCCTACTTCAAGCAAGTCCTGTCCAGACGGTCAAAACCGTCCGTCAGTTCTTTTGCGATTGCAACGAGTTTTGCCAGGTCACCCTTGCGACCGCCTTCAATATTCAAAGGCATAACGGGGTCGTGCAGACTCAGACGCAAAAGCATCCAGCCCTGAACGTCGCCGGCGTCGCTGGCACCGCCCACCAGGTCAGCCGTTGCCCCACCAGGTGTGTTATTTCCCTTAAAGGAAATCCTCACACCCTCGTAAGTTTCTGGCAAGCAATAGCCTTTTGACTGGGCTCGTTTTTTGAATTCTTCCAGCACTTTTTTGCCGTATTCTTTGAAGTCATCCCCCTGAATCTTAAAGCGATATTCGCCTTCTTCGACCAGCGGAGGAAGTTTTTCAATCAAACTGTCAAGTTTTTTACCTTCTTTGGCAGCTTTTGCCAGGGCAATCACAAGTTTTACAGCCAAAAAAGCCCCATCATCAAGGAAGAAATTGTCTTTCAAAGCACCGTGACCAGAAGTTTCCATGGCTAAAGGAGCTGTAATCCCCTTTGAATTCAATTCTTTCTGCTTGTTGATGACATTTTTGTACCCCCTCATGTAGCACAAGTGCTTGAGACCAAGAACAGTCTGCAAGAAATAAGTCAGGCGGTCAGAAGTTACAGAATCAGTGATAATTGTAGAACCTGGATAATCAGGAGCCAAAATTGCCGCAATCATAGCGATGATAGAATCACGATTTACCTCGCTACCATCAGACAAAACTGCCGACATACGGTCAACGTCAGTATCAAAAATCAATCCCAAATCAGCATGATTTTTAAGAACAGCATTTTGAATTGCAGCCATTGCCTCTTTATTTTCGGGATTAGGAATATGATTAGGGAAATTTCCATCAGGTTCAAGGAATTGACTGCCAGAAATATCAGCACCAAGGGGCTGGAGGATTTTTTCGGCAAAAAAGCCAGAAGCCCCATTCCCGCTATCAACAACAATATGCAAACCTTTTAAAGGCTCATTCTCGCTACCAATTCCCTGGCAAATTTTCTGCTTAAGATAATCCGCATAAATTTCGATTAAATCAACCTTATCAACAGGGGCAAAAATCTTGGCAGGATTCAAAAGCCCAGCCAAAGTCAGGATTTCGGTAATATCCTCATGCTCAAGACCGCCATCCCCATCAAAAAACTTGATTCCATTACGATTAAAAGGAAGATGACTAGCCGTAATCATACACGAACCGTCAAAATCAGTTTCGGCAAAAACGATAGACATAAACATGGCAGGAGTTGTCGCCATTCCACAATCCACAACTTTAGCCCCGGCAGCAATAATGCCGTCAATAAGACCATCAGCTAGAGCCGGGCCAGAAAGCCTAGAATCGCGACCAACGCCAATTTTCAGGCCGGAAGCAACCGTCCCAGATTTTTTTTCAAGCCAGCTCACAAAAGCACAACCAATCTGTTTTGCAATCTGAGGAGTCAGGTTTACATTTTCCCCCTCCACCCCTTCAAGAGCCACACCGCGAATATCGCTACCATTTTGAAGTTTCAACAAATCTGCCATTTTTTTATTCTCCCATTATTTTTTCATTAATTTTCTATTTTTCAATCAAAGATTCTATTTTTTTAGTCAAAAGAGCCGCAGCCTTGGCGTGAGTTTTTTCGCTAGGATGCCAATCCGCAGCAATTCCATCAGCCGACATATTCTGAGTATTAAATTTAAGAGTATAAACTTCCGAATCACCAGTTTGAGCAATATAAGTTTTTACAAGAGATTCAATCGCAGGGTAAAGATCCTGGCCCATAATCCCCAAAGAACAGATGATTTTTGCATTAGGATTATATTTTCTAACCTTCTTCAAAAAATCAATGTAAGCGGACTTATATTCATCAATCTTTTTAGAATTACCCTTAGTGTAGCTGGCATCATTCGTTCCAAGATTGATTACAACAAAATCCGGCTGAAATTTATCAAAATCCCAATCAATATTTCTCAGATTTTTGCCATTTACAGTGTTCCCGGAAACCCCAACTTTATCATAAATCGTCGGAATAAGCCCCCAAGTCTGTTTTTTACCGTCGCCAGAATAACCGCTGACAATTCCCCACCCACTGCAAGAAACCATACTATAATCAGCATCCAGATTCTGGGCAGTTTTATAGGCGTAAGTTTTTGTATTATCCTCGGTAGCAGTCTTAAAATGGTGTTCTTTGACTGGATCATCAACCCCATAACCGCAAGTAATCGAATCACCGACAAATTCAATCTTCAATTTACGGTCAGTAGCAGGCTTAACAGAGCCCTTAGCATCCACTGTAATTTTTTTAAGCCCCAGAGAACTACTTGACCCTTCCGAAATTTTTATAACCTGAACGAGCCCCTTGATTGGCCCCTCATCATCAGTAAAAGTAAAAATCTGCTCCCTTTCCAAAATCATTTCGTCAAGAATGCGGTCGCCATTAAAAAAGACCGCCAACCTGGCCGCAGCCCCGTTGTCCTGAGCCATAGGAGTGGAAGAATCGCCCACAATCGTAAGTTCAAAAAAATCAGCATCAATCTCAAATTCCGCCCCAGAACTCGAAAAATTCATCCACAAAACATCATCATCAAAATAAGTTCGCCCCAAAGCCTTCACATGAGCCGAATCTGCAAGGAAATTCAGCTTTTCAGAAGCCCCATTTTGCCCCTGAGCCGACGCCCCGCAAACAAAATTCAAGGCAAAACCTGCCATCAAAATAGAAATAAGCAATTTTTTAGTTTTCATACGAAAATTATACCGCAAAACAGGCAGATAAAATATAGATGTTATTTCCTAAGTCCACCTACACAGAGCCGACATTCTGAGATTGTGCTGGAATTTCAGAATCGTCATTCCGGGCTTGTGCTGAAATCTAAAAATCGTCATTCCGGGCTTGACCCGGAATCTCGTGAAATGCTGAATGGTTACCAAAATTTTTGTTTTAATCCAAGATATTTAAAAATTCTTCAGGAGTATAAATCTTAATTTTTGAAGAACTATAATCCTTAGGATTTCTTGTAACAATACAGTCTACATTATTAAACATAGCCGTCTCATAAATGACGCAATCTTCAAAATCAGAAAAATCTGCATTATTCAAAGCATTAATAAGCGTTCTTTCAGAAGTTCCAACAAAATTAAAAATA
>CAZGDL010000084.1:0-8941 GCA_964525075.1 uncultured Treponema sp. | reverse complement strand
CGGAATGAATATGTAATTTTTTTCTAAAATTTTTAAAAATTCATATTTTTGCCCTTGACCAAAATTTTCCATTCTGATATAGTACTAAACATCAGCAAAACGCTGTATGTCTCCTTCGTCTAGTGGTTAGGACATCGGGTTTTCATCCCGACAACAGGCGTTCAATTCGCCTAGGAGATGTAGCCTTGTAAGTTTTCTTACAAGGCTTTTTTTTTGCCTGTAGACAAAGTGTAGAAAAATCGGGAACGAAAAATCGGAAGTGTAAATTGAAAATAGAAAAATATCTTTCAGATGATGTCATAGGTTTTCTCAGAGAAGCAATTATTGAGGCTGGTGGTAACGAAGTTTTTTTTACAGGCCAGATTGATAATGATGGAAAGGTTGTTTCTGTAAAAATCGGTTCCAGGGGAAATGAACATTCTGTTCCTGTTAATTTTGATGATAAAAGAAAGGCTTCTGTTTTAATTCACAATCACCCGGGCGGAAATTTAACCCCATCTCCTGCCGATATGGGCGTTGCGTCGGAATGTTCGGAAAATGCCCAGGGATTTTTTATCATAAATAATGATGTCACAAATATTTATGTTGTCATGGAGCCTGTTAAGCCTAAGGTAATCAAAAAAATTGATGAAGAGGATGCTGGCTTTTACATTTCTAACGGTGGTCCTCTATCAAAAATATCTGATTCTTTTGAAGAAAGGACTGTTCAAATTGAACTTTTAAAAAATATTGCCAGGGCTTTTAACGAAAATAAAATCGGGGTTTTTGAGGCTGGAACTGGGGTTGGAAAATCTTTTTCATATTTGATTCCTTCGGTTTTGTGGGCTTTGCAAAATGATGAAAGGGTGATTATTTCGACTGGAACTATAAATCTTCAGCAGCAACTTTGCGAAAAAGACATTCCTGCGGTCGAAAAAATCCTGGGCCAGCAAATTAAATATATTTTGATGAAGGGACGGCAAAATTATGTCTGTAAAAGGCGACTTTCTGATGCGACTTCCGTTCTTGGCCTTTATGAAGATGATTTGGCAGAATTGCAAAAAATAGGGGAGTGGGCGGCAAGTTCCGAAACCGGAAGCAAAAGTGATTTAGCTTTTATGCCCTCCGAAAATGTCTGGTCTAAAGTAAATTCCGAAAGTGATGCCTGCATGGGAATGAGGTGCCCTTTTCATAATGATTGTTTTGTTATGAAAGTTAGAAAAGAGGCGGCTGGGGCAAATATTCTGGTTGTAAATCATCATCTTTTATTTGCTGATATTGAGTCTCGGCTGGAAGGGGCTGGTTTTGAAGATGCGGCTGTTTTACCGCCTTACAAGCATATTATTTTTGATGAAGCCCATGGAATTGAAAATGCGGCAACGAGTTTTTTTAGCGAAAGTGTAAATCGTTTTAAATTGAATAAACTGATTAGTCAGATGTACCGCAAGCGAAAAACTGGAGAATCTGGTCATTTATGTACTTTGGCAATCATGTCAGCAAACGAGGAAAAAGCTGCAGAAGCCTTTGAAATTACAAACAGAATCAAAACTGCTTTGAATAACGTTGAAATTGCAGCAAAAGATTTGATGAAAAATGATTATACCTTCCGCCTTTGTGATGATACTGCAAGAAATGCCGGACCACTTTTAGTAGAAATCGGTCTGCTGTCAAAAGCTTTGGGGGATTTTACCGAAGTTGTCAGAATTGTTATGGAAGGTGTGGATGAAGATGACCATGATGAACCTGCTTTCTGGGAGTCAAAAATAATTCTCCGCAGATTGGACGCCTACGTCCTTCTTTTGAAAAATTTTGGAGTTTGGGACGAAAAACGCGATTCTGTTTTCTGGATTCAGCAGCGCAGGCTTCCACCAGAAATGGCAAAAGAAGTTGCCTCCCCGGATTATGTTATTTTTTCTCAAACTCCGCTGGATATTTCGCATTTAATGAATGAAGGCGTTTATGAGCAAATGGCTTCGGTGGTATGTACATCAGCAACTTTACGAACTGGTCACGATTTTAATTACTGGTTTTCTAGAACTGGGGTAAATTTTGCAGATCAGGACAGGCTTTTGACTGGTCAATATCCATCTCCATTCCCTTATGAAAAAAATATGCTTTTTGCCGTTCCTAGCGATGCTCCTTTTTCGGACAGTATGGAATATCAGCAATATATAGAAATGGCTCTTCCCCGCTTGATTGAAGCCGCCCAGGGGCGAACCCTTGTTTTGTTTACTTCCTACGAATCCCTTAAAAGTGCCCACAAAAATGTCCGGGCTGTGATGAAAGGTTTTTCGGGTAGAATTATGAGGCAGGGAGAGGATGATAATGCGAAACTTCTGGATGCATTTAAAAAAGAAAATGAAAGTGTTTTGTTTGCGACAGATTCTTTTTGGCAGGGAGTCGATATTCCTGGTGAATCTTTATCACAAGTAATAATTGTAAAATTGCCTTTTTCTGTTCCTAGTGATCCGGTTTTTAAAGCTCGGTCTGAAGCTGTTGAAAAACGAGGTGGTTCTTCGTTTATGGAATTGAGCGTTCCCGAGGCTGTAATAAAATTCCGCCAGGGAATTGGACGTTTAATTCGCCGTTCTGATGATAAGGGCGTTGTTGTCGTTTTAGATCGCCGTATTTTTGAAAAACGCTATGGTTCGATTTTTATTGCCAGTATGCCGGAATGTAAAAAAATGTACCAACCTTTATCCGAAATCTGCAAGAAAATAAATAACTTTATTTTTGATTAAAAGGGGAATATAATTTATTTCACTAAAATTTAATAAAAATCTGGAGTCATAAATATGTCTAGTCTGCTAACTTTGTTGTGTCTTGTTGCAATGGTAATACCTGCCTCTATCGGAAATATAATTGCCTATCCTATTTCTAAAAAATGGAGCATGAGGATTTCAAATTACATTTCAAATGTGCTTGCCAACAGACTTTTTTCTATTCTTAGGGCTTACAGGCATTTTTATTTTTGGGCTTATGATGACAATCTTAAAGACTTGCCAGACCAATTTTTGCTCATCTCAAATCACCAGAGTCTTTTGGATATTCCAGTTTATATGAAATTTTTAAGGGGAAAGGATTTGCGTTTTGTTGCAAAAGATACTCTTGGCCGTCATATTCCCCTTGTTTCGGAAATGCTCAGAACCCAGGAACATTGTTTAATTCCTAGAAAAGCCAAACCTATGGACGCAATGCGTTATGTTGGTGATTTTGGTAAAAAAGTAGTAGAGCGAAATCAGATTCCAATTTTGTTTCCGGAAGGTTCCAGAACAAAAGATGGCCAGGTTGGAAAATTTTATTCTGCTGGTTTTAGAAAATTGTCTGAATCAACAAATCTTCCAGTTGTAATTTGTGCCCTGGAAGGTGGTTATAAATTGAGGGATTTGAGGAAGATTTTTACAAATTTGAAGCGTGGTTGTTACAGGGTAAAAATTTTGAAAGTTGTAGATTGTCCGCAGACAAAAGAAGATTGTAATGCGGTTCTGGAAGATGCTCGCCAGTCAATTCAAAAACAGCTTGATGAGTGGAGAACCTTGCCTTCTTATCAGAAATAAGATTCCGGAACAAGTCCTAAATGACAGTTCTAAGTTGGTATAAAAAAAAGCCCGTCTGGTTCATGATTCCAAACGGGCTTTTTATTTCACTAAAGATTCTATTATTTGAAATCTCTAGGGCGTCTTTCAACACGTTTACATTTCTGGCATTCTGCCTGATTTTTAATTCTGCCATTTTCAATCATTGTTTTCATGATGATTTCGCCACCGCAGTCAGGGCAAATGAATTTGTGTGTTGCAACAGTTGTACGAGAGTTTTTACTAGCTCCAGCCATTTTGTGCCTCCAATCGAATATTCGTATCAAACATAATAATGAGAACCGGCTCTAGTGTCAATAATCAAAATGGACAAAATCTAAAACTTTAATTGACACAAAAGTTTTATTTTGATAGTATGTTTTCCAGTTAACTAAATTATTTTTGGGGGTCTCCAATTGGCAGGAAAACAGACATCTGCAGAGAAAAGATACGCTCAGAGCGAAGTTCGCAGACTTCATAATAAAGCTATTAAAAGCACATGCAAAACTTACGCAAAACAGTTTGTAGAAGCTGTTCAGGCTAAAGATCAGAAACTTGCTGAAGAAAAATACAAGAAACTTCAGAAAGAACTTGACAGTGCTCGTAGCAAGGGAGTTTTGACTCGCAACGCTGTATCACGCAAAAAGTCAAGAATGATGAATCTTTTCAATGTTACTTTCGCAGCAAAATAACATCTAGAAAAAATGCTTTTTGGAATCCAGTTGAATTTAATTTCAACTGGTTTTTTTTTGCAAAAGTGATATTTTTGCTTACTTGTGTTAGAATGAAATTCTAAAAAAAGAGTGGATATTCAGAATATTGCTTTTTATCCTAGTAAGAGCTTGTGTCATGCTGAACTTGTTTCAGCATCTCCTTTTTTATGAGATTCCGGGTCAAGCCCGGAATGACGGTTCTAAGTAGTTACTAAAAAGGTAAAAAATGGCTGGAAAAAAAGTTACAAAAAATGATTTAGTGGATTCAATTTTACAAAACACTGATGTTAAAATTGAAAAAGAAGATATTCTTAAAATTGTAGATTCTTTATTTTGTGAAGTGAAAAAATCTCTTTGCCAGGGCTCTACAATTGAATTGAGAGGTTTTGGAACTTTTGAGCCAAGTTTTAGGCAGGCAAAAAAACATTCAAGAAATCCTAAAACTGGAGAAAGGGTAGAAGTACCGCAACATTATGTTGCAGGGTTTAAGGCAGGAAAAGATTTAAAAGAAAAACTTTGGAATCTAAATAAATCTGATAATGAATAAAAAATCATCTGGGGTAAAATTTTTTTTATCACAATTTTTCTTAATTTTACTAGCCGCTCTAATATTTTTCCTAGCAAATCCTAATCCTGTAATCAAAAATGGGCTGGGTTTTTTAGGTTTTTTAACTTACCTGCCCGTAATTTTCTGCGTTTGTAAATCATCATTTAAAAATGTCTGGCTTTTTGGCGGAATTTATGGGGCTTTGGCTTACGGCCTCTATGGCTATTGGCTCCATTCTTTTCATCCGCTGGGGCTGGCAATAGTCTGCATTTTTTATTTTTTGATTTTGGCTTTGGTATTTTTATGTTTAAAATTAATTGAAAAACTTTTTCAAAAAAATGCCTGGCTGGTCCAGTGGCTTTTCCTGGCATCTTATGAATATTTAAAAACTTTGGGATTTGCAGGTTTTTCTTACGGAGTGACGGCTTACACCCAGTGGAAAAATCTTTATTTTATTCAAATTGTTGATTTGATTGGAGTTTTTGGCTTAAATTTGATAGTCCTTTTTCCGTCTTTCTGGATTTTTTCTATCATCATAAAATCACAAAAAAGATTTTTTTTGCTGAATGCGGTCGAAGAACATAACGTAGAAAATCACAAGACGGAAAATCATTCTAATATTTCGGCCTTTGTAAAAAAAGAAAAAGCCTTGAAGTTGACGGACAGAAGGGCGACTGTGATTACGGCTTTTGTCTGGCTGGGCCTGGTTTTATCTTTTTATATTTATGGATTTGTGGATATTGGAAAAAAAGAAAATCATAAAGAAAATCACAAAAGTCTGAAAGTTGCAGCGATTCAAAATAATGAAGACCCTTGGAAAAATGGAATTAACGAATATTCCAAAAATATACAATCTTTAAAAGAACTGACTGACGAAGCTCTGGAATTTTATCCTGATATTGATTTTGTAATTTGGCCGGAAACTGCCGTCGTTCCTTCGATTATCCATCACTATTATGATTTTACTGACCAGAACCGTTTTAAACTTGTTTATTCTTTGTTGAATTATATAGAAAATAAAGATGCAATTTTTGTGATTGGAAATGCCCACGAAGAAATTTCGAGGGGGCAAAATATTGCTCGCTATAATTCTGCCTTTGTTTTTCAGCCTGGAAAAAACGTAATTCCGCCGGAACCAGACCAATATTCAAAAATCCACCTAGTTCCTTTTACGGAACATTTTCCCTATGCAAAATATTTTCCGAAATTGTATAAACTTTTGCTCAATGGCGACACCCATATGTGGGAAAATGGAAAAATTCACAAGGTTTTTGACTACAAGGGCTTAAAATTTTCGACGCCAATTTGTTTTGAAGATACTTTTGGAAATGATTGCAGAATTTTTGTAAAAAAAGGGGCCAGAGCATTTTTTAATTTGAGTAATGATGCTTGGTCAAAATCTTTAGCCTGCCAAAATCAGCATTTGGCGATGGCGGTTTTCAGGTCGGTGGAAAACAGGATTCCTAGTGTCAGAAGTACGGCTTCGGGGCAAACTTGTATTATAAATCAGAATGGCTTTATAGAAGCCGAGACACCAGAGTTTTGCAGGTCTTTTGTGGTCGGAAATATTCCAATTTTGGGGGAGGATTTTAAAGAATCATTTTACACAAAATATGGTGATTTATTTGGGCTATCAGAATGTCTGATAACTGGCCTAATATTGATAATTCAGATTTTTAGCGTTATAATTAGACACATTCTTAAAACTGATGACTCTAAAAAATGATTGACTGGGTGATTTGATGGCTGATAAACAAGATCTTGAAAAAAGAAATATTACAATTTTTGGTGAAGAAACAGAATTTGACGGAGTTTTAGAGTTTAAAGATAGGCTTGTTATCACAGGAAAATTCAACGGGAAAATTATTGCTCCTACTGGAGATTTAGCCATAGATAAAAATGCTGTTTGTACGGTAGATTCGATAGATGCAAATTCGATTGTTGTTTCTGGTTCTGTAAAAGGAAATATGAATGCAACTGAAAGGGTTGAGATTTGTTCCGGCAGCAATGTTGATGGAAATATCACGACAGCTAGAATCAGAATTGCAAATAATGTTGATTTTTCTGGCGAAATCAGCATGCTGGAAAAAGAACCGGAAGTTGATTTATTTTCTGTAGCTTCTGATGAATATAAAAAAGCTATGATTTTGCATTCGGACGTAGTAAAATAATTTAGCAAGGGTTTGTCGCAAGGGTTGCAAAAAAAAATAATTGACAGAGTGATAAAAAAAAGGTATTAATTATTATAACGTTTGTGCAAGTTTTTTTTGCACCTTCTTTCTTAAATTTAAATCAATTAATTTTATATAGTTTATTTTATATAGTTTAAAAAATAATTTTTATGTTAATAAAATCTTTACATTCAAAATTTTATGGAGAATTTTTTTAATGGCTGCATTAAGAAAACGTCACAGCGAAGACGTAAGTGAAATTCAAGAGCCTGCAGAAGAAGCTCAGGCAACTCTTGATTTTGGTTTACCTTCAGAGCCTGCAACAGAAGTAAGTGAAAGTCAGGTAGAGGCAAAATCTGAAGAAGAAAAAGGTTCTGAGTCAGAAAAGGGCGAAGAGAGTGGTGATGGACATGATGACCACGAAGAACATGGAGACGCTAGAGTTGTGGTAAAACGGCGTCGCGTAGTAAAAAAATCAGAAGATGGCGAATCTTCATCAGAAAGTCCTTCATCAGATTACAATCACAGAAAAATCCAGACAAACAATAATCAAAACAGATTTAATAAAAACATGAAGGGCGGAAAAAAGCCTTTTGTAAGACCTGCATATCCAACTCCAAGCGGAGAAGTTTCTGAACAAATTGCGGCTGCCGAAGCTGCTGCATCTTCTAGTGATGATAATACAAATAAACCGCGACTTTTAATCAATGACCTTACCTTAAAATCAATGCCGGAACTCCGTGAACTTGCAATGCAGTATGGTTTTTCTGCGGATGACCTGGCACCAATGAAAAAACAGGATTTGATTTTTGTAATTTTGAAGGCTCATACAGAACATGGCGGAATTATTTTTGCTTCTGGGGCTTTGGAAATCCTGCCGGACGGTTACGGATTTTTGCGTTCGCCACAGAATTCTTATTTGCCAGGCCCTGATGATATTTATATTTCACCAAGCCAGATTCGTCTTTTTAATCTTAAAACTGGCGATACAGTTTACGGCCAGACCCGGTCTCCAAAAGAGGGTGAAAGATTTTTTGCCTTGCTCCGCATTGAAACAGTAAACTTTGATGAACCTCGCGTTGCCCAGACTCGCGTTCCTTTTGAAAACCTTACACCTTTGTATCCAAATGAAAAACTTAGGTTGGAAACTGTTTCTACCGAAATTTCTACTCGAATTGTTGATTTGTTTGCCCCAATTGGAAAAGGTCAGCGTCTTTTGATTGTTGCTCCTCCAAAAGCTGGTAAAACAATCCTCATGCAAAAAGTTGCAAACGCTATTACAGCCAACAACCCTGAAGTTTATTTGATTGTTCTTTTGATTGATGAACGTCCTGAGGAAGTTACAGAAATGGAAAGGGCAATTACTGGCGAAGTTATTTCTTCGACTTTTGATGAACAGGCTACCCGCCACGTTCAGGTTGCAGAAATGGTTTTGGAAAAAGCTAAAAGACTTGTAGAACACAAACGCGATGTCGTTATCCTTTTGGACTCAATCACTCGTCTTGCTCGCGCCTATAACCAAACTGTTCAGACTTCTGGAAAAGTTTTGTCTGGTGGTGTTGATTCAAATGCCCTTTTTAAGCCAAAAAGATTTTTTGGTGCGGCTCGAAATGTGGAAGAAGGCGGTTCTTTGACAATCATTTCTACGGCTTTGATTGAAACTGGTTCTCGCATGGATGAAGTTATTTTTGAAGAGTTCAAGGGAACTGGTAACTCGGAAATTGACTTGGATAGAAAACTTTCAGAACGTCGAGTGTTCCCTGCTATCAATATCAAAAAATCTGGAACTCGTAAGGAAGAATTGCTTTTGACCGAAGCTGAGTTGCAGAAAATCTGGATTTTGCGAAAAGTTCTTAATCCTATGGAAGATGTCGAAGCTACGGAACTTATTATTGACCGTATGAAAAAGTCTAAAACGAACGATGCTTTTTTGGCCAGCATGAATGTTGGTACGGC
>CAZGDL010000083.1:0-9105 GCA_964525075.1 uncultured Treponema sp. | reverse complement strand
GGTTGGCTACCTTCAATTACAGGGCTTGCGTCAAATTTTACATTCACGCTACCTTCGTAGTGGGACAAAGAATCATCACCCACCAGCAAATCACAAGAATAAGAACCGTTATCATAAGTTATTGCGTTAGAAATTTTTCCACCCCAATCTACCCAACAATCCAAATACAAAGCATAATTACTAAGAACATCTGAATAAGAAGGCACATCTTTTATAGTATCAAAATCAGGAATTTCAAGATAACCTGCTAAAAGGCTGGCCTTTTTTTTGATAGAAAGTGAAGCATTCGAGTTCAAAATATAATTGATTTCGACCTGGGCAGCGTTATCCCTGTGATTCTGGAAAAACTGCAGGGCGTTATTATATCTTTTTGAGATTTCTTTATTGGAAAGAAGAAATTTATAGGATTGTGTCGATAAATCATCCTCTTTTGCACTAGAAATTTCATCAGAAGTAAGTTCAAGTTTAGAAAGATCTGCTCTAGGCCCATTATAAATCTGGGATTTTGTAAAAAATCGACTTGCAACAAAAATTCCAAGGCAAAGGGCAACAACCGGAAGGGAAATCATCACAATTTTATCAGGATTTACTCCCACCGACGGATAAAATTGTTCAATACGGCCAGTGTCAATCCAACGGCAGATTGTGTCATAATCACCATGCAGGCGGATAAATTCCATAGCTGCCCTGGCAGTTTTATTTGAAGGGTCATTTTCTTTAATTTCAAGATAATATTGGAGGGCTCTGGCAGTATCCCCACGACGCAAAAAAATTGCAGCCTGGCCCAGCAAAAGCCTGGTATCTGTCAATTTAATTCTTCTAGCCATCTGAAAATAAGAAGAAGCCGCCCCTACATCACCAACATAAAGGCAAGCTATTCCTAATGTAAGATAATATTCAAAATTGTCTTCGTAAACATCGGCACGAGCTTCCAGACGTTTTATTGCAGTTGCAAAATGCCGGCGGCTCATGTCATGCCATGCAAGGGTCAGAGCATCTTTAGCCATAAAATTTTATTCCTTCAAAGCGGAAAGAATTTCATCAAGTTCCTTGTTTAATTGTAAAAGTTCTTCACGATTTACGGAAGCAGAATCTTTTTCAAGTTCAGAAATTCTGTCCAAAAGGCTCTGAATATATTCCTGGGTATACTTTTCTTTTGAAAGTTTATCTACATTAAAATCTACGCTAGGAGGATTTGTTGGACTGTAACCATCATCTTGAACAGGCGGCAGAGGTTGAGGCTGTGATTGAACAGGAGCTGGAGTTTGAACTTCTTTTTGAACTTCTATCTCAGGGGTTTTTTGGATTTTTTCCTCAAACTTTTCAACTTCTATCTCAGGTTTCTTTTCTTCCGGGATTCCATAAACAAAATACTGACCTTTTGCCTCCGCCCCATCAGTTGCAAAAGCTAAATAATAAAGGATTTTTGAGGTAGATTCTGGAGCAACTTTGACAGTCGGCCAAATTACACCAACAGCAGAGTTGTTATAAGAAAGAACTGTATCAAAAGTTCTGACAGAATTCATGTCAGGTTCCCAAGTTTTTTTGTCCAATGTCGAAAAATTTGCCAAAGCAAAAAGTTCCGGCTCGGTTGAATCCCCACCGGTAAAAAACATCTGCATACAGGCAGAATTATTTTTTGAAACGAACCATTTCTGATTATGTTTTTTCAAGCCTCTGTACATAATTTCGGTTTTTACAGGGATATTTTCGTAATCATAAAAATGGAAACTTCCTGTTTCGCCCAAAACTGTGTCCAAAATCTGTTTAAATGTAAAATCTGTAGTTTTTTTGCCCTTGTTGGTGGCAGAAATTGTCGTTTTTAAAATATCGTAATCGCTTTCTGCAGAAGATTTAAAACAATCCAAATCAAGATTGATTTCTGCAACATCAGGAATTACGTAAGTAATTGTCAGGCCCTTCTCTTTTTTGGTCACAGTCGTCTTGATTGTAGTGTCGGCAAGAAGTTTGTAAGTCTTTTTTGCAGTTTTTAAGTATAAAGATGATGATGTGAATTCGTTACCGGTCGCAAGAAGAGACACCGCTCTTTCTTTTTCGTTCAAAACGGAAATATTGTAACTTCCAAGGTTTGGCTTTACTTTTACCTGGATAATTCCCTGGTTAAAAGAAACATCTTTTGTAGAAGCGTCGACCCAGCCTATGTAATTTCTTTTTCCAGATTTTTCAGATTCGTTTTTTGAATCATTTGCAGAACCGGCGTTTTTTGAACTTGAATCTTCATTTTTTGAGGCAACTTCCTTATCAGCATTTTTAGTTGAACGGCATGATGGGAAAGCCAAAATGATTGCGACAAATAATCCTAATAAATAAATTTTTCTTATTTTTCTTATTGATTTTTTTGTTGATTTTTTCATTGATTTTTTTCCTCAAGAATTCTCTGAGCTTCCAGAGCCTTTTCCTTTAACTGACGCAAATTTTCTTTTGTTTCGTCATAAGGTTCAGGATTTGGAACATCAACTTCGTCTGGTGTCTGTGCAGTTTCAGCCTGGGAATTTGTATTTTCTACAGTAGTGATTTCTGAGGATGACAGCCCACCACTTATTTCTGCATTTTCTGTAATAGGATTTTCTAGTGCAGGTCTTTCGTTTTCGGTGCTTTCGGTTGCACCCGCCTGGCTGGCAACAGTTTCTGTCACCGGCACTTGCACAATAACAGTCTGATTTTCCTTCAAAGAGGCAACCTGGGCTTCCAAATCGGCAATCTGGCGTTCCAACTCTTCATTTCTAGCCTGTGATTCAGACAAACGCTGTCTTGTATTGTTGATTGATTCAGAATTATAGAGACGGAGTTGTTTTTCGTAATCTTCTTTTGCAGCAAGATATTCTTCGCCAGTCTGTTTTAAAAGATAAATTAATTTTTCTTCTCTAGCCCGCTGGTCAATTGTTTCAATTTTATACTGGGCAGCAGCAACTTTTTCGCATTTTGGAAAATCTGTCACAATTCTCTGATAAATTGCCCTGGCCTCGTCATATTTGTAGCCGGCATACAAAGATTCTCCAATATAAAACAGGGCAAAAGAGTACAAATCATCATCTTCGTACTGATGACAAAAATCACTGAGGGCGATTATAGCCTTGTCATATTCAGAAAGATTAAAAAGAATTTTTCCTTTAAGATAAGAAATTCGGGGATAATAAATTGAACCGGGAAATTTTTCCAAATAGCGGTTACAGTCATCGAGGGCAGCTTTGTTATCATCATCATTAATTTCTGATGAAATCAACATATAATAAGTGTCTGGCGTGATATTTTCAGGATAAGATACGGCTTTTCTGAGCATAATTTTTGAAGATGCCCAATCACCCTGAGAATAAGATTTACAGGCCTCGACAAAAGCTCTAGTCGCAAGTTCTGATGAAAAAGCAGAAAATGCAAGTGTAGAAAACAAAATTGCCGCTGCGATAATTTTTTTCATAAAAAAAACTAACTCCACTTAAGGCTGTTATTGAAAAAGGCAGAGCCCGAAACAATTACATCAGTTCCTGCGTCTTTTACAGCAGTTATTGTTTCGTTGTTCACTCCCCCATCCACAGAAATAAGATAATTATATCCTTTTTCCTGGCGGATTTTTTTCAATTCCACAACCTTATTTACACATGATGGAATAATTTTCTGTCCGCCCCAACCGGGATTGACAGTCATCACTAATATAATATCGGCAGAATCCAGCAATTCCGACAGTGCAGAAATTGGAGTTCCTGGACAAATTGCCACGCCGGCTTTTTTGCCTTCCTCGTGAATCATTTGGATTAATCTGTGAGGATGATTTGTTGCTTCCAGGTGAAAATCAATCCAATCTGCCCCTGCCTCGGCAAAAGACTTAATCTGGAGTTCTGGATTTTCGACCATGAGGTGAACATCAAAAGGTAGTTTTGTAAGTTTTCGGATAGACCGAACTACAGGCTGACCGTAGGTAATTTCTGGAACAAACTGCCCGTCCATAACATCAATATGAACTACAGAACCATTATTATTTTCGATTTGTTTTATTGCTTTTTCGAGATTGCTGAAATCAGCTGATAAAAGTGATGGTGCTAAAACTGGACTTTTCATACGCCAATAAACTATCAAAAAATTCGGGTTTTTACAATAATATGATTTTAGGAAAAGATTTTTCTAAGGATTTCAATTTTTAGAACCTCCAATAAATCCTCCCTTTTATCAAAAAAATTACCACAAAAAAAATAATATACGCTAAAAAAAATGCTTGACAGATTGATACTTTCGCTGTATATATTTTATCCCAATTTTTCCTATTTTTCATAAACTTTATTGACTAAGCCCCCCCATTTTGTATAAAATCAAAATTAGTAGTCGCTATGGAGATTCAAACTGAAGAAAAGCTGAAGGATGCCCTTAACTTTTTACAAGAAGGAAATCCTTATGAAGCACAAAAAATCATAAGTTCGCTTTTTGAAACTGATTTAGATTCAAAAGAACTTATGTATACAAATAAGTGCTGCATTTTTTGGATTGACTCTATAAACAGACTCAGGAGAATTGAAGATTCTTACGAACGCAGTGAAAACCTGCTGGCTGAATGGAAAAATTTCCAGACTTACATTTCGCGAGAAAAAGAAGTTTATCAGCCTGCCCTTTTCGCAGTTCAAAAAGGATTTTTTTCAAAGGCCCTGGAAAATTTCACAAAGTTATTAGATGAAAGAGATGCTTTTCAAAAAGCCGAAATCTACAAAAAAACAGGCATTTGTTATAAAAAGCTTGGTAATTTTGAGCAGGCAAGAGCATTTCTTACAGAAGCGAACAATATTTATCAGGGGCTTTCTTCTGTACTTGCTGAACTGGCAGACTGCTATTCACTTTGTGGAGAAGATAAATACGGAAAAGTATTGTTCAGGGAAGCATTTTTTGCAGACCCGGCAAATATAGATTTAGATTTTCTTGATTCAGAACTTATCAAATGCCTTATCGAAAGAACTAAGCAAAAGGGACATTCGGGAAAATCTCTCCAGTATTGGATTCCGGTTTACGGGGTTCTTTTGGGAGTTCTAAACATCAAAAGGGAACTTAGTTCTCAAGAAGTTGCCAGACTTAAAAAAGACATATATGCAATGGAAATGGAGTATAAAGATCCTTCGTGCAACAGCGAAATCCTTATTCCAAGGCTTTTGAACTGTTATTTCTGGCTTATGGATCATTATGATTTAGCAAAAGAAAATCCGGCTAAGATTAATGAAGTTTTACTAAAGATTAAAATTTTGGATTCATCTGTATACGAAGCGTATATAAAATAAGGGAAAGCCCTAAAAACAAGGTTTTTATAAGGAGACAAATATGGCAGATTTAATTCAGTCAGTACAGGACATGCTGAAAGAAGAGACTTGGACTCGTGCAACAATCAGTAATTATTCAGAAACCAATCTCAAAGAATTAGCAAACGTTGTTGAACAGGCAAGAAACGAAAACTGTGTAAACGAGATTTACGACATTTGTAAAGAACAGCTTGCCCACTCAAAGGATAGTATCATCGCTCTTTACATCTGCGGTATTCTTGACTTGCAGAAAGGTTCTCTTGATAACTCCAACCTGATTAATCTTGTTGACATCTTCAAAAATAATCACCGTGAAAACGTTGTAAAATATTTGTGTGAAAGTATTCTTACAGATGATCCTAACAATAAATTTGCACTTAGAATCCTGGCAGACAGTTACCTTGCAAAAGGTGATGATAAAGTTTGGGATTTGTATGCAACTCTTGTAAAAATTGACTTTGAAGAAGCTGATTTGGCAAAAGTCCTTGCTGAACATTTTGAAGCTTTGGGTGATACAGAAAATGCCATCAGCTACTATAAAAAAGCCGTTCTCCGCTATGTAAATGCAAATAATTACAATATGACCAAGGAAGTTTGGTCTAAACTTGTTCAGTACATTCCTCAGGAATACGATTTCTTCCAGTTGGTTAGAAGAAAGATTTCTAAGACAATGGGTGATATTAAAACTACAACCCTTATGCAGGAACTTTACAACTGGTACAAGGATAATCAGAAATGGGACACTGCAATCGCAATTCTCAAACAGAATCTGGAAATTGACCCAAAAGACAACTGGGCTAGAAAAGAAATTGCCGACTGTTTCCGTGGAAAATACGCAGGTCACAGCCACCTAGAAGAATATATTCGTTCTTCTAACCTTTCTGCAAGCTACAGAAACGTTTTTGAAGCTATCAGTGATTTTGAAAAACACATCGCTTTTGATAAAGGAAACTTCGTTTTCCACAGAAGTTGGGGCGTTGGTAAAATCCTTAAACTCGAAAACGACACTCTTACAATCACATTTGGAAAGGTTGTAGGAAAAAAACAGATGAAACTTTCTATGGCAGTTACAGCCCTCAAACCTCTTTCAAAAGATCACATCTGGGTTAAAAAGGCAACTGGCAAAAAAGAAGATTTGGTTAAATACGTTAAAGAAAATAAAGTTGAAACCCTCAAAACTATCATCAAAAGTTTTGATAACAACTGCGACTTTAAACACATCAAGGCAGAACTTGTTCCTTCTATCCTCACACCAGGCGAATGGACTTCTTGGAACACTGCTGCAAAGAAAATTTTGGAATCTGATTCAAGTTTCGGGGTAAATCCAAACGACATTTCTATGTACACCGTTCGTGACGGAAACATCACTCCAGAAGAAAAACTTTCTAACGAATTCAAGGCACAAAAACAGTTCTTTGCTCGTGCTGATATTTTGATGAAATTCTTTGAAAGCGATATTGCAGACACAACCAGCGAACTTTTTGCCGAAATGTACACATATTTCACTGGCTATCTCAAGAATATTTCAAGAGTTTCAGAACAAGTTCTTGCATCTTACCTTTTGGTAAAATATATCGGTTCGGTAAACAAGCAGTTGGCCTTCCCTATCAAAGAAACTTTTGCAGAACTTTACAGCAGAATTGAAGATCCTAGAGAAACTTATCTTCTTCTCAAAGATTCAAAACACACTCACCTGCGCCAGGACTTTTTGCAGAGCATTAAGATGTTGCCAGACTGGAACAAACAGTACATTAAATTGTTCCCTACAGTTCTTGACGAAAAACTTCTTGACGATTTGATTAATGCAGGATTTACAGCTGATGTTCAGAATCTTGTAAAAACTGCTTTTGAATCATACAAAGATTACCGCGAAACAGTTCTCTACTTCTTCAAAGAAGATCAAGATAAAGATTGGTTCAAAAATGCTGGTGTTTCATACGAAAAACAGTTGGTTACTCTCATCAATCTTATTGAACTTACATTCCGCGAAATTAACAACCACGTTAATTCAACAGAAAATAAGAAAATCAACAAGAATGCAACTACCCTCCTCTTCAAAGACGATGCAATCTTCAACTATATGTTCTCTCAGGATATAGACACTGTAAAGAAGATGTATACACTCCTTGATGATATTAATGACATTGACCCTTCTTACAAGGCTCTTGCCCGCAGTAAGATTCTTGAAAAATACCCAGACTTCAAGTTCCGTGTATCTGAAGAAAAGGCTTCTCAGCCTAAGGGCATGATTGTTACAGCTAAAAAGCTCAAGGAAAAGAAGGAAGAAGCTGAAAGAATCCAAAATGTTGACCTTCCACAGAACGCAATTGAAGTTGCTGATGCTAAGGCTAAGGGCGACTTGAAAGAAAACCAGGAATATAAATCTGCACGTGAACAGCAGCATTGGCTCAACCTCAAACTTGCAGAACTCCAGGAAGGCCTCAACCGTGCTGTTGTATTCGATCCAACAACTTCTACAACATCAATCATTTCTTTTGGTACAGTTGTAACTTTGACAGACAATACAAGTGGAAAAGATGAACAGTACACAATTCTTGGACCTTGGGAATCTGATCCAGACAACAATGTTATTTCATACATGTCACCATTCGGAAACGCAATTTACGAAAAGAAAGTTGGCGACAAAGTTCAGTTTACAATCAACGAACACAAGTATGATTACACTGTAAAAAATATTGAAAAAGCTAAAAATATGTAGGAAATGTAGGAAATTTTCCTGACATAAAGATTTTGGCAAAGAGGCACGCGTTTTTTGGCGTGCCTTTTTTGTGGATTTTTTGGAATTTTTCTAGCAAAAAGGAGTGAGATTTTGGATAATCTTTCGGCAAAAATCATAGAACTTTCAAAGGACGTTTACGTTATTCCGGGCAACACGAACGTTGGTGTAATCATCACAAATGAAAATGCTGCAACTGCTACCACCGCTGTAACAAAAGAAGTTTTTCTTGTTGATTCTGGCTGTACAGAAATTGATGGTGAATATGTTTTAGATATTTTAAAAGCTTTTTTCCAGGAAGCAAAATCTTCATTCAAAATAAAAGCCCTGATTTCTACCCACTGCCATGCAGACCACGTCGGTGGCCACAATTTTATAAAATCTGAAACAGGTTGCCAGATTTACGCCTCATTTCACGAGCGAGCCTGCATGGAAACTCCTGCAATTCAGTCTATAAATTTATGGGGCGGTTATCCTCCTCACGAATTGAGAACCCTGTATTTTAAGCCGGAAGAAACCCATGTTGATAAAATAATTGGGAGTGAAACGGTTTTTGAACTTTCCGGGGACAGAAAACTGACTTTTATGGAATTGCACGGTCACAGTCATCAGGAACTAGCCGCCATCGTCACCAACGAAAAAGGCAGAAAAATTATTTTTGCTGGTGACGCAATTTTCCCTCGGGACGAAATCCTCCGCCACTGGATTCCCCTTATCATAAATCCTGTTGAATTTATGGAATCTCTGGACGCTCTGTGTGAAGTCGAAAATGTGGATTGGTGCATTCCAGGCCATGGAGATTTTTTGCGAAAAAATATCCAGGAAGCGGCAGAAATGAACAAAATCGCAATTATTTCTACCCGTATGGCTATTTTGGACGCTTTGAAAAGCAAAAAGCAGATGACCTGCGATGAAATTGTAAAATACGTTGCCGATAAGAACGCCCTGGAAATGACATTGCCACAACTGGCTTTAATAACCTCGACGGTAAGATCTTATCTTTCGGTTATGCACGACGCCAGGGAAGTTAAAATGAAAGTAGAAAAAAATCGCCTCTACTTTTTTGTAGAAGCGGTG
>CAZGDL010000082.1:7438-9108 GCA_964525075.1 uncultured Treponema sp. | reverse complement strand
GGCTACTACTTCCTTCTGTACCGTCAATTCACTATAATAAACTGCTATGAGTAACAATAATTCAAACAATCCAAACGAAAAAAGAGACCCTTTACTTTGCCACTGGGCAGACCAGATGGCAGACAAAATCATTAAAGAAAAAGGTGATTTAGATTCATATACCTGTGCTTCTGGAATTACCCCTTCCGGAACAGTTCACCTTGGAAATTTCCGCGAAATTATCACTGTAGATTTAGTAGTTCGTGCATTGCGAGCTCGCGGCAAAAATGTACGCTTCATTTATTCATGGGACGACTACGATGTTTTTCGAAAAGTTCCGGCAAATATGCCAGACCCAGAAATTCTCGAAAAATATCTTCGCTATCCAATCACTATGGTTCCTGATACAACCGGCCGTAACGAAAATTACGCCCGCCACCACGAAGTTGATATTGAAGATCAGCTTCCACGTGTGGGAATCCATCCAGAATTCCTTTATCAGGCTAGCCGTTACCGTGCAAACCGTTACACAGAAGGAATGAAAAAAGCCCTCCAGGGCCGTGAAGAAATCAAAAAATGTCTGAACGAATACCGCGATGACCAGCACAAAATGAAAGATTCTGATGTTTACTGGCCAGTGGCAATTTTCTGCGACAAGTGCAACAAAGACACTACTGAAATCACAGATTATGATGGCGAATACGGACTTTCTTACAAATGTGAATGCGGAAATTGCGAAACTGTCGATATTCGTACATTTAAGGGAGCAAAACTTGGTTGGCGTGTAGACTGGCCAATGCGATGGAACGAAGAAAAGGTTGTTTTTGAACCGGGCGGAAAAGATCATATTTCTCCAGGTGGATCTTACGATACAGCAAAACTTGTTTCAAAACGTATTTATGATTGGGATGCCCCAGTTACAATGCGTTACGACTTTGTAAATCTTAAAGGCGTGCCAGGAAAAATGTCTTCTTCAAAGGGAAAAGTAATTGCCCTGCCAGATGCCCTTGACGTTTACCAGGCCGAAGTTCTCCGCTATCTTTTTGCAGGAACTCGTCCTAACACAGAATTTGCCATTTCTTTTGATATGGACGTTCTGAAAGTTTATGAAGATTATGACAAGACCGAAAGAATTGTTTATGGCGTAGACAAAGCAAAAAATGATGAGCAGTTCAATAAAGAAAAGCGAATTTATATGCTTTCTCAAATTGATGGCAAGATTCCAGAAACAATGCCTTATCAGATTACTTTCCGAATGCTCACAACTTTGTTGCAGACTTATGATTTTGATTATGACCGTGTGATTGCTTCGCTTGGTGATGTAAAACCTGACCAGGAAGAAAGACTCCGACGTCGTATGGCTTGTGCAGATTTCTGGATTAAACATTCAGCACCAGACTGTGCTCCAGAATTCTGTTTTGCCCTCAGAAATGATGGTAGTAAGGCAGACCTTTCTGGCGATATTCTCAAGGCTGTAATCCGCGTTCGTGACGAAGTTGTTCCAAAAGTTGGTTCTTTCGCAATGGATAAGGAATGTCAACAGGCAATGTATGATATTGCAACAGAACTTGGTTTGGATGCAAAAGCCTTGTTCACCGCTTTGTACCAGGCTTTGATTGGCAAAGATCAGGGACCACGTTTAGCAAACTTTATGAAGATTATCGGAAAAGAAAGACTTGCCAAAATTTTGA
>CAZGDL010000082.1:4394-7338 GCA_964525075.1 uncultured Treponema sp. | reverse complement strand
CTAAGGAAAATCCCCTAAAATGACGATTTACTTATATAGAGAGTAAGTCGTCATTTTTTTTGCCTTGTCAAAAATTATATGCTAAAATATTTGGCAACAGGATTTAGCGGTATGAAATTAAACAGTAAGTTTTCCATCATTGTTGCGGTGACAGTTTTTCAGGTTTTCTTGTTATCATTTTCTTCAATCAGCGGATCGAAAAAAATGGTGAAGATGAAGGAATATCAGTATGTTCAGTCTGAAGTTAGTTCTGAATTAACTGATTTAATCATTTATCTGGACAATATGGACTACCGGGCTTTTCAGCCGACTGTTGCTTACCGCGAATGGCATTCCAAAGTTGTAACGCTGGATAGCAATTTTAATTATCTTCTGCATGATGACATCACAAAACAGTTTAATGCCGAATTCCGGGAAAATCTGGACTCGATAGAAACGATTTGGGAAATGCTCAAAACTCGTTTTCAACCGATTGAAACGGTTTTTGGTGAAATGCAGGAATTAAAACTTTCAAATGCAGAGCAAACTGACATTCAAGCTAACGGTATCCGTGAAGCCTATTTAAAACTTCCAGAAAATGAAAATTTTGCAAAACTTTATGATTTGGTTTTAGTTGCCCATGACGAAATTGCAGGGGTAAACCGTTCAAAAGAAACTCTCGCCCGCCTGAATTATATGTCTTCTTTGGAAATTGCAACAATAGTTCAGCAGCAGGAAACTCGATATACCCTTACATCTTTAATTCTTGCTGTATTTTCTACGGCTTTTCTTACAGTCCTCATTTTGATGGTGACAAAAAATGTTACAAAAGGAATTGTTTCTGTTGAAAAAGTGGCAGAAACTCTGGCAAAAAAGGATTTTTCTGGAAAAACTAAGCCAACTGGCAGTAACGAAATAAAATCCCTCATGGAAAATATGAATCAGATGATAGATCAGATAAATGACTTTTTTATCATCGTAAAAACTACGGCCTCTAAGGCAATTTCTTCTGGTTACACAATCACCGATTCTGCAAATTCGACAGCTGCTGCTTCCGGGCAGATTGCAGACAACCTTGACACAATTGGCAAAGAGTTTGAAGAAATCACAGGGGCTGTGCAGCGTGCCATTCAGGTTATTTCCGAAATGAATCTTCATATTGATACTCTGGTAGAAAATAATCAAAAACAAACTTCTGCAATCGAAGAAAGTGACCTTGCCGTAAATGAAGTTGTAGAAACGCTGGAATATATGAATACCATGGCCATTAAGCGTACCCAGAGTGCCCAGGAAATGAATGCTCTGGTTGCTGATGGTGATGCAAAAATCACTTCTACAAAAAATCTTTTGGATGATATAAACGGCAAATTGGGCGAAGTAAAAGAAGTTGTTACGATTATTAATAGCGTTGCAAATAAAACAAATCTTTTGTCTATGAATGCTGCAATTGAATCTGCCCATGCTGGCGAGGCTGGCAAAGGGTTCGGGGTTGTTGCATCAGAAATCAGGGCTCTTGCCGAAGCTACCCAGAAGAACTCTGTCCGAATTGCTGATGTTGTACAGAACATTGTAAATTCTGTTTACCAGGCAAATGAATCTAGTAAGGCGGCTTCCCTTGCTTTTGGAAAAGTTTCCAACCAGGCAAACGAAATTATGGGGTCTTTGCAGGAAATTACAACAGGAATTGGTCGTATTGATGATCAGATGCACCAGATTAAAGATAAATCTGGCGAAACATCCGAGGCTGCCGACAAAATCAATTCTTACTGTGGCGAAATTTCTCAAAAACAGTTGCTCGTTTCAAAAGAAGTTGATTCTATGAACGATTTGTTCGTGGCAACATCCGTTTCTATCAAAAAGATGAAGCAGGGAACTTTGGATATTGTAAACCGCATGAAAGAAGTTTCTACTTCAAGTAAAGATAGTTATAAAAATATGACGGATTTGGAAAATATCCTGGAAGAATTCAAAACCAACAGCGAAGTTGACCAAGCGGTAGAAGAAGTTGACCAGGAAAATATGATAGATAATCCTGTTTCTGATGAATTGCAGAATTTGATTAATGCAGCAGAAGCCGGCGAAATCCCAAATATGGAAAAACTGCAAAATCCAGGTAAAGGCGACGATGTTGTTTTTAATTTGGAAGATGTTTTAGAAGACGTCGAAGATTATAAGGGCTAAAACGATAATATAAGGGAATGAAATTAGGGCAGAACTAGGAATCTGCGGTAAAAAATTCTGAATATTAGCCGAAAAAATATCAGCACAACAAAAAATAAGAACGCAAATTAAAAGGCGGATGGGCTTTTTCTTACCCAAAAAAACTGCCGCCAAAGCCATCCATCCGCGACCGCTTGCAATATTTGGCACAAAAGAAGAAATCCTCATTGTAAGGAAAATTCCTGCAGCTGACGAATAGCAAGCGGCCAAAGTCCAGGCTAGAATCCTTCCCATTTGCGGGTTTACCCCCTTAGCTTTCAGCACATCCGCATCACTTCCCGTAATCCTCAAATAAAGTCCCCAGCGGCTTTTTGTCAGAAAAATCAGGGCAAGAGCTATAAGAAGACCGGAAAAAATCAGGGTAAAAGTTTTGGCGTAGAGGGGGCTGAAAGAAAAATTTGCAGATGTAAGAACTCCCCGGCTATTAAAAATCAAAAATGACAGGGCAGAGGTCAGGGCGGAAAAGAAAAGGTTCAGGGCTATGGCAAAAATGAACTTGTTGGTCGGAAATTTTTCACTCAGGACAGAAAAAATAAAAACTAGCAGGGTGGAAATCCCCAGGCTTAAAAATGTTGCCAAAAAAACAGAGCCGGAAGAAGATGCGACCGCAAAAAAAATAAAAGCCGAGAAGGAAATCAATCCTTCCAAAAAAAGGGCCAGGCAGCCGGCGTATTCAGAAAACAAAGCCCCAAAGGAGGCCAAAATCAGGGGGCAGGAAAAGGAAATTAGGTTTGTAATCATTTAG
>CAZGDL010000082.1:0-4294 GCA_964525075.1 uncultured Treponema sp. | reverse complement strand
TGCCATCAAAAGCAAAATAACTGCTTGAATCATGGCCGACATATCAAAACCAAAATTGTGGTAGAGGGCGTATTTGTTCGCGTAGGTTGTGAGAAATCCCATAAAAAATGAAGAGGGAATTAGCAAAAGTGGATTTGAGCCTGCAATCAGGGCGGCAGAAAATGCGTTCCAGCCCATTCCTGTGTAAAATCCCAGGTGGCAGGTGAAATATGTGCCACAAATTGCCAGACCGCCGCACAAGCCGTGCATTCCACCGGAAATAATTGCGGCAGAAAATGTTAGTTCTTTTTCTTTATAGCCTGCGTATTTTGCGAATTTTGGTGAAATGCCGTAAATGCAAAGTTTTCGGCCGTAAGCGGTGCGAAAAATTACAAAAAAGAAAAATCCGCATAAAATTATGGCTAGGAAAAATGAAGGGTTTAAGGGGGAGGGCGGCAAAATGCCTGGAAAGCGGAATTTTTGAGCTATAAAAGGAGTGGACAAAAGATTGTCTGCCTGGCTTCGGAAGGGGCCACTTATTAAGCCGTCAATAAATGGAATAATGGCGGCCGAGGCTATATAGGTCGTAAACAAAAAATCAGCTTTTCTGAAGGTTTTTAGGAGGGCGGATAGCAAAGTTATCAGGCCAGATAGCAAAAATCCGGCTGAAAGTGCCAGGGGGAGGGCTATGACGGCTGGAAAATTTGCCATTTTTGCTAAAATCACGGCGGTCGTAAAACCTCCCAGGTAGATTTGACCTTCCCCTCCCAAATTGTATTCCCCAGATTTTATTGAAATAGCGGCTCCCAATCCTGCGACCATGTAAAGCGAAGATAAATTCAATGCCGAACCTAAATAGTAAACGTTCATTTTTCCTCCGCTATGATAACTTGAGTTCCAGTTTTTGTAAGATTGTCCAGGCGGTCGTACAAACGCTCTGTTGCTTCTAGGTCAAGGCCCTGGGTAGGCTTAAAAAGGTAGATTTTCTGAGGATTACCAGAAAGTTCTCTTTCCAAAATCAATTTTCCTAACATTCCCCCAGAAAGGGCAGAAACTTTTTCGTTCAATTTGATGTTTACCCTGGCTTTTTCTAGCAAATTTTGGGCGTAGATCTGCAAATCTTTTTCTTTGCCAGCTGGACAAAAAGCCGTGAGCAATTGGAAAATTGTAAGATTTGGATTTGAAGCGGTAAAATTTTTGTCAGCCGGAATTAAACCGATTTTTCCTGGCTGGTGGTGGATTTGCTCCTCAGAAATTTTTTGAATGTTTATGGAAACTGGCAATTTTGCTTCTTTGGAAATGCCGTAAAGTTTTTTCTGAATTTCATCTTCCGTGATTTTTCCTGCATCTTTTTCTTCCAAAACCTGGCCTTCCTGCAAAAGAATAATTCTGTCGCTTTTGCCAAGGGCTTCTTTTAAATCGTGGGTAATCATTATGATTGTAAGATTTTGCCTTGTAAGAAAATGCAGTTTTTCAAGCGGAATGGCTGGCGGTTCATCAATAATCAGAATTTTGGGATTTTTCATTAATGCACCGACAAGTGAAACGTAAAAACATTCTTCTGGGGCGAGATTTTTTACAAGCTGGGTGGATTTTCTGCCGGGCAACCAAAAGTCCAGGAGGCCATCTTTATTTTTCCACTGGGATTTTGAAGTTCCGATTTTCAGATTGTCTGCTATTGAAAGAGACGGTGAGAGGAGGGGGCGTTGGTGGACGCAAACAATTCCAGCCTTGATTGCAACTTTTGGCGAGGAAAAAACTGTTTTTTCGCCATTCAAATAAAGCTGGCCAGATGTGGGCTTTATATCTCCGCAAATGACATGGGCCAGGGTGGACTTACCGGCTCCGTTTTCACCCAAAAGTGAATAAATTTTTCCTTCCTGGAATTGCAGGGAAAGCCCTCTGAGAACTTGTTTATAAGAATAATTTACGCAAATATTTTTTAATTCAAGCATTTATTTTGCCGATTTCGCCACTCTGCAATTTTTTTACTTTACCGAAAATTCTCCGCTCTTTATTTTTCCCACCAGGTCAGACATTTTCTCCCTTATATCTGCCGGTACAGTTTTAATGTAATTTTCATCATCATCAATAAACTTTACAAAACCATCTTTTACGCCGACCATATCAGCTTGGCCCCATTGGGTTTTGCCTTCCAGAAAATCCCTAGTGACTTTTTCTGCCATCAAAGCCTGTTCCATTGTACAGCTGGAAATAATTCTTCCAGGGGCTTTTTCAAAACCATTGCTGTCAAACCAGGTGACGTAAATCTCATTGTTTACCGCAGAAGAAATTACTCCTTGGGCTGCCCCTCCGCAAATTGGAAGTAGGACGTCAACGCCTTTTTTGTAGAGGGCGTCCGCAATTTCTGCCCCTTTTGTTGCATCATACCAGTTACCAACGACGCGAAAATCCACCGTTGTTTGGGGATTTGCAGCTTTTCCGCCTTTTTCAAAATAAGGATAAAGAATATTGTTCATAACCGGATATTCTTGGGCTGCAATAAGCCCCATTTTGTGATTTTTCGACATCAGTCCGCCAATGTAGCCAGTCAAATAAGCCGCTTCATATTGATTGTAGCAGACTGTGTAAATGTTGGGATTTTCTTTTTTGCTAGCATCCAGGAGGATAAATTTTTGATTTGGAAATTTTTGCAAAATCGGTTCAACTAAATCTGGCAGGGAAGGGTTGGAAGAAATTATGACATCATATTTGTTTTCGGCTACCAGACCGGTGATTTTTTGTCCCCATTCAGCCTGGTTGGTTCCAGCTTCCATTACAAAAAGAGCAATTCTTTGGGTGTCCTCGTTTGTTGCCGGGGAAAGTCCATCATTATAATCATCTACCGCTTTTTTTACCCCCTGAACCAGCATGGCGTAGGTTGGACTGTCATCACAAATGCCAGGAACAAAAACGGCAATCGTTCGATTTTCGGATTTTTCTGATTTTTTTGAACAGCCCACGGTCAAAAATGCAAAAAGTGCAAGGGCAAAAAGGGTAAATTTTCTCATACCGGACTCCAAAATCACAAGATATGAGAAATAATAGTTTTATATAAAACTATTGTCAAGAGAAAACTAACTAAAGTTCCCTTCAATCCTCTTTAAATAATTAAAAAAATCCTCTTTTTCTTCTTTCGAAAAGCCCTTAAAAAATGTCGTCAGCAATTCTCGAGAAATTTCTGCTGTGGTTTCGTTGTATTTTTGCCCTTTTTGGGTCAATTGCACACTTTTACTCCGCTTATCCATAGGGTCTGGGGCGATTTCCAAAAGCCCTTCCTTTTCAAGCTTTCTGACCAGCACGGTTGTCGTAGATTTATCCCGGTTAATTTTTTCGGCAAGCTGGCCCATTGTCATTTTTTCCTGCAGAGTCAGTTGAAAAAGGATATTTCCATGCGAAGATGCAAAATCCTGAAATCCCCGAATCTTCAGATTTTCCATTGCAAAATCGGCGGTAATTGAGTGAATGTGCGATAAAAGTGATATAGAGGAATTTACGTCCATATCTATATTTTACCATAAAATTTTCTTGTAATTAAGAATAATCCTTGTTAAATTAAACTTATGTTTGGATTTTTAATTAAAAAGAATTTTTGTGATGGTTGGGATAACCTTCTTTCAGTTGTCATCGTTAATCTTATATTTTTACTAGTTGGTTTTGGACTTGTTTTTGTGAATGCTTTTGCATACGCTACCGAAACGATTCTTTTTCAGATTCTTGCCGTGATGATAACCTGCATTGTGGCTTCCATTTTGATTTTTGCCTATGGTGATACCGCCGCTGCTATTGCGGATTTTAAGGGCATCAGACTTTTGGATTATTTCAAGTCTTTTCCTGGTGTTTTAAAAGATGCTACACTTTTTGGACTTTTAATCAGCGTAGTTCTTATACTTTCGACTTTTTCCATTAAATATTATTTTACAGAGTCTCAGACCCTGTTTGGATTTTTCCTTGGTGCTGCCATTATGTGGATTGATGTTTTCTTCTTTCTTTCTATGATTTGGTTTTTGCCAATCCGTTCGCTCATGCACAATAATTTCAAAAAATGTCTTAAAAAGTGTTTTATCATATTTTTTGATAACACAGGTTTTACTCTAGCAGTTGCCCTTTATGATTTAATTCTTGTGGCTTTTTCAGTTCTTTTTGTAGGATTTTTGCCTTCTGTTTCTGGTATTTTGATTGCAAATACCAATGCTTTGAGATTGAGACTTTATAAATATGATTATCTTGAAGAGCATCCTGAATTGACAACAAAAAAGGAACGCCGACAAATTCCTTGGGAAGAACTGATTTATGATGATAGAGAGGCTCTTGG
>CAZGDL010000081.1:0-9145 GCA_964525075.1 uncultured Treponema sp. | reverse complement strand
CTTCATATCCCTTAGCGCCAAACATCTGGCGGAAAGCCAAACGACCAATACGGCCGAAACCATTAATAGCAACTTTTACATCTGCCATCTTATATCTCCTAAAAAATTAGATTAGAAATTTATGAGTATAAAATAATGAATTTAATAGAAATAGTAAAGTGAAAGAAAAAAGTAAAAAAGGTGTTAGCAATTCAAGATTTCTTTTGCTTATATTTTTCAGCAAAAATTTTCCTCGTAACAAGCCTTCCGCCCTTCGCTAACGCTCATCGTCCTCACGCCACTACGTGGCGTTGCGGTCGACTGCTACGCAGGGGCTCCACGCTTGGTGCCGCTTTTCTTGTTAGGGGCGATCCTAAATCAAACCAATTGCCCTAGCCTTAGACAAAGCCTTCAAAGAAGAATTCACATTCATTTTTGAATAAATATTTTTGATATGAAAACGAACCGTGTTTATGCTAATGCCACAAAAATCCGAAATATTTGCGTAAGACCCACCTAAAGAAAGCAGACGAAGAATATCGTACTCACATTTAGTGAGTTTGATATCTTCATCTGCAGGGGTTACAAAAGAATTATCAAAAGAAGCAAAAGCTTGATTAGCCTGAAAAATGCAGGTCTTTTCATTTGAATTAGAAAAATCATTTTTTTCCATAGCCCTTGCCCCCTTTGTTTTAGTTTTTTCAAACCTGATACTATGATAATGGGTAAAAAAAAAAAAAAAGGCTTTTGCCTAAAAAAGAACCAAAGTTCTTAACGTTTTTTTATCTGACAGCCCGTTTTTTGTGTGGTATATTTTTAGTATGTCAAAAAAATTCTTTAATCCTGAGCGATTGATGTTTTTTTGTGGTTCTATAGTCCTTGTAATTGCCACAATCATGAACCTGAGGACTACAATTGCCTTCAGAAGCATTATTCCATATACAAAATATGTTGAAGCATTTTTTAACAGCCTGTGTGCTATTTTGTGCCTGGTCCTGGTCTTTAATCCCAAATTAAAAAAACTTGAATATGCAGTTTTTGCACTACAAGCAACGCTCACCACTTTGATTGGCTTCGCCGGAATTGGGACTATGCTTTTAATGTTCTTAGTTCTTTCCTTGTTTACAGATGGATTTTTTAAGACAAAATTCAAATTGAAGGTTTCGGTGATGGCTGTTTGGTGGGCTTTAGTGCTGATTGGAGTTTACCCGGCTTTTAAACTCAGGGCATTTCTTTTTGCCATCGCCCTCACATTTTTCTATATCACTATGATGCTAGTAACTTATGATAAACTTCGCGACAAACTTTCTTACCTGCTGCCCAAAAATCAGATTACTTCAAATATAGAAAAACTTCCGCCCCCAGGTTCAGAACTTGTTCTTTCTGATTACGGTCTTACAAAACGTCAGATTAAATTTTTAATGCTTTGTATAAACGAAGGTATGACTTACGAAGAAATTTCCCAGGCAAATTACATCAGTGTTTCTGTCGTAAAAAAGGAAATGTCCACCTGCTGCAGAACTTTTGGTGTAAAAAACCGCGAAGCCCTGCGAGTTTTACTCTTGCAGTACAAATTACTTCTGTAATTTTTCGCTGGAAGAATCTTTGTGGCGGTTATCAAAATAGCCACCATCTTCCAGATAACGGCGACGGGTCATAATCAGATTGATTAATTCCTGGTACATATTAAAATCAATTTCCAGGGCCATTGGCAAAAGGAAAAATTCCGTTTCATCACAATATCTTTCAATAAATTTAGGGTCTGTGACATAGCCCAAGGAAATCATATTTGAAATGCGGTCTGCACATTTTAAGATTTTGGCCTTTTGACTACCTGTATCAAGAATGCGGTGAAGGAACTGTCTTTTATCTTCATCATCACGGCGGGTAACTTCAAGAACCAAATCCAAAACTTTTTGGCCCTCTTTATCAGCATTTACAATCAGATTTTTATCAAAACCGGGAATATCTTCCACTGTATCATGAACCACAGAAGCCTTGAGCAAAACTGAATCTATATAACCATAGTCAATAAGGATTGCCAGGGTGTCCATCTGGTGGCGGAACATATTGCCACCGGCGTGGCGGGCTTTGCCAATCAAACCGGTAGCAAGTTGCATATAAGGGGCAAGTCGAATATCGCCTAGCTGCTGCATGTGCTGAGAATCCATTTTGTCAGATCTCTCAATTTTCATTTCATACTTTTGCTTTGCCATAGTATTCAACTCCTTAAGGGGTACAAGCGTTACAAACTTGCAATGTAAGATTGCAGAGTTGTAATCTTCCTTTGACTTTCGGCAAGTCTCTGTTTTTCTTCTTCAACCAGGTTGGCTGGAGCGTGTTTTGCAAAGTTGCCGTTCAGTTTATTTTCGCTCATTTTAGCATAGCCCTGCTCTTTTTCCAGTGTTTTTTTGAAGCGGGCAAGCAATTGTTCCTTATTAATGTTTTCGTCCACAATGATAAAGGCTTCAAAATCTGTGCCAACAGTTCCGATTGAACTTGCAGGTTTTGCATCTACAAAATCAATCTTTTTTACGCCGGCCAGGAGCTGAATCATTTCAACTTTTTCGCGACAAACTTCGGCTGCAGAACCTTTTGAAATCTGAATTGCAATGTTGATTTTTTCGGCAGGGTCAATTCCACATTCTACGCGGAGGGCTCGAACCTTACCAATCAAATCTTTCAAAACATCAAAACGGGCTTCAATTTGGGCGTTTTCACGTTCTTTTACAAATTCAGGATAAGGTGCATTGATAAGCATACCAGTGTAATCAGAATTTGAAGCAATTTTCTGGTTGCCAGCCTTTTTGCGTTCTGCAACAAGTTCCTGGAGTGGAAGTTTTGCATAAATTTCTTCGGTTACAAAAGGAAGATAAGGATGCAAAAGTCGGAGATTTTCTTCCAGAATATTCATCAAAACGGAAGCCTGGCGGTCTTTTTCTTTATCATCACCATTCTTAAAGTTGATTTTTGTAGCTTCAACATACCAATCACAGAATTCATTCCAGAAATATTCCATCATGGCAGAAGCGGCGTCGTTGTAACGGTAAGAATCCAGGGCTTCGCGGGCAGTTTTTGCAGCGTGATTCAAACGGCTGTAAATCCATTTATCCAGTTCTGTCAAATCATCATCAGTAACAGGTATAAGATTGCGGCCTTCCAGATTACCCAACAAATAGCGGGAAGCGTTCCAAACTTTATTACAGAAACGTGAACCAAGTTTGAAAGAATCTTTATCAACAAGAATATCCTGGCCCTGAGCACACATAAAGGCAAGTGTAAATTTGAGGGCGTCAGAACCGTACATATCGATAATTTCCAGAGGGTCAATTCCATTTCCCAGAGATTTTGACATTTTGCGACCCTGTTTATCGCGAACAAGTCCGTGAATGTAGATGTCGTGGAATGGAGCCTTGCCGGTAAATTCAAGGCCGGCCATAATCATACGGCTAACCCAGAAGAAAATAATATCGTAGGCGGTAACGAGAGCAGTTGTCGGGTAGAAAGTTTCCAAATCTGGAGTTTTTTCCGGCCAGCCCAAGGTCGAAAATGGCCAGAGCCATGAAGAAAACCAGGTATCGAGAACATCAGGATCCTGTACCAATTTATCTGCCCCTGCCCCACATTTTGGACAAGTGCAAGGATCTTCTCGGGCAACAATCACCTGGCCACAAGAAGAACAAGTCCAGGCCGGAATTCTGTGTCCCCACCAAAGCTGGCGGCTGATACACCAGTCACGGATTCCTGTGAGCCAGTGTTCGTAGGTATTTTCCCATTTTTTAGGAAAGAACTGGATTTCGCCATCTTTCCAGGCTTTGAGAGCCTTGTCTGCAAGTGGCTTCATTTTTACAAACCACTGCCAGCTCAAATATGGTTCAACTACAGTTCCACAGCGGTAACAGTGGCCAACCGAGTGAACAATTTTTTCTTCTTCTTTGAAAAGTCCCAGGGCGGTCAAATCTTCGATGATAAGTCCGCGGGCTTTGGCACAAGTCATGCCCCGATATTTTTCTGGACAATTTTCGTTCAAAGTTCCATCTGGATTTAAAATATTTATAACTTCGAGATTGTTTCTCTGGCCAACCTGCCAGTCGTTTGGATCGTGGGCTGGAGTGATTTTTACCATACCAGTTCCAAATTCTTTATCAACATAAGAATCCGCAATAATCGGGATAACTCTGTCTGTAAGTGGCAATTTTAATTTTTTGCCAACAATATCCTTGTATCTTTCATCATCAGGATTTACTGCAACAGCGGTATCACCCAGCAGGGTTTCTGGACGAGTTGTTGCTATTTCGATTTTTGTAGACCCATCAGGGGCTGGACCATCAGCATATTCATAATAAATATGATACATTGCTCCGTTTGTGTCTGTGTGATCTACTTCATCATCAGCAAGAGCCGTACCACAACGAGGACACCAGTTTACAAGATAATGTCCCTTGTAAATAAGTCCACGTTCATACAAAGTAACAAAAACTTCGCGGACAGCTTTTGAAAGACCTTCGTCCATTGTAAAACGTTCGCGATCCCAATCAGTTGAATTTCCAAGTTTTCGCTGCTGTTTTACGATTGTATTATGATGATCTTCCTTAACCTTCCAGGTTCTTTCCAAAAATGCTTCGCGGCCAAGGTCGTTGCGGGTTTTGCCCTCTTTTTTGAGCTGGCGTTCTACAACATTTTGAGTTGCAATGCCGGCGTGGTCAGTTCCAGTTACCCAAAGAGTGTTATCGCCCTTCATTCGGTGATAGCGAACTACGATATCCTGGAGAGTGTTGTTCAAACCGTGTCCCATGTGGAGAACGCCAGTTACGTTTGGAGGAGGAATGACGACCGAATAAGTGTTAGTTTTTTTGTTGCAATCTGCACACTGGCAGTGAACCGGATTTTCCTTATCAGAAACCGGCTTAAAATAACCTTTGCTTTCCCATTCGTTGTAAATACGGTCCTCAAAAGATTTAGGATCATAAGCTTTTTCAAGTTCAATAGCTTTCATTTTCCGTCTTCCTCGTTTTTAAAAATATTGCTGAAGATTATAGTGTAAATTCTGATATTAGTCATCAGACTGTTACAGACTCTTGCTCCAAGTTTTACTCGTCTAAGGCTATGCGATTTCCTGTGTATAAGAAATAGTAGCGACCTTTTGCGGCAATCAGCTGGTCATGAGTTCCCCGCTCTATGATATGCCCATGCTCCAGAACTATGATTTCGTCTGCATTGCGGACAGTTGAAAGTCTGTGGGCAATTACGAACGAAGTTCTGCCAGCCATCAGAGAATCCATACCTTTTTCGATGTGTTTTTCGGTTCGGGTATCGATTGAAGATGTAGCTTCGTCCAAAATCAAAACAGGAGGATTTGCAACGGCTGCCCGGGCAATGGCAAGAAGCTGTCTCTGGCCCTGGCTCAGGCTTGCACCGTCCCCGGTGATTACTGTGTCATACCCGTGTTCTAAGTGGCGGATAAAGTGGTCGGCGTTGGCGAGTTTTGCAGCCTCGTAAACCTGCTGGTCAGAAGCGTCCAAATTTCCGTAGCGGATATTTTCGCGGATTGTGCCCGTAAACAGGTGGGTATTCTGCTGAACCATTCCCAGAGATTTTCTCAGGGCGTCTTTTGAAATTTCGTTCAGGGGGATACCATCGTAGGTGATTTTTCCATTTCCATCCGGAACATCATAAAAACGAGTCAAAAGGTTGATTGTTGTCGTTTTTCCAGACCCGGTTGAGCCTACAAGGGCAATCTTCATACCAGGTTTTGCGTGAATATTAATATCGTGGAGGACAATTTTATCTGGACGGTAACCGAATGTTACATGGTCAAAAACGACATCCCCTTTCATCTCTTTAAGAGAATTATCAGCTGGATTTTTCCAGGCCCACTGGCCGGTTTTTGCAAATGACTGAACCAGTTTTTCGTGACCGTCGCTGTCTTTTGCTTCGTAAGCGTTTACCAAAGTAAAATGCCCCTGGTCAATTTCTTCCTCTTCATCAATAATGGCAAAAATTCTTTCTGCACCTGCAAGGGCGTTCAAAACTGAGTTTGCCTGCTGGCTCATCATTCCAATAGGGTGACTGAAAGACCTGGTGTACTGCAAAAATGCTGCAATCGTACCAATATCCAAAGTTCCAGTGAAAAAGTTCAAAAATCCGGCTTTGGCCTGGCCCACAATCATAAAAACAGAGCCGACAATTGCTACAACAGCGTACTGGGCGTGGGAAAGGTTGTTTGTGACAGGTCCCATAACGCCACCATAAGTCATAGCGGCAGTTCCTGCCCGGCGGAGATTTTCGTTCAAAAGGGCAAAATCAGACTTGGCTTTTGGCTCGTGATTAAAAACTTTGATTACTTTCTGACCTTCAATCATTTCTTCAATAAAACCATTCAATTCTCCAATACTTTTTTGATTGGCACGGAAGGCGTTTGCAGATTTTTTACCGATTACCTTAATCAGCTGAAAAATCAAAAACATGGTTGCCAGAACGAGGATTGTGAGCATTGGGCTCAAAATTATCATCATAATCATAATTCCGACTACGGTTAGGGTTGATGATAAAAGTTGAGGAATTGTTTGGCTCATCATTTCGCGGAGGGTGTCAGTATCGTTTGTAAAGCGGGACATAAGTTCTCCGTGAGTGTGCTGGTCGTAAAATTTAATTGGGAGTTTTTCCAGGCGTTTGAACAAATCTTTTCGGATGTTGAGCAAAAGATTTGTAGAAATATAAAGCATGAGCCTCTGATTACACCAAGAAGCAAGAACCCCCAAAAGGAAAATGCAAAGAACGCCTATTAAAAGTTTGGCGAAATTTGTCATGAGCTCTGTGATTGCCTGACCTTTTGCCAGAGCTTCTACCATCGGCAAAATATAGTTGTTGATTGCAGGCTTGATGAGGTATGAGCCGGCCAAAGACGCAGCGGAACTCAAAATTACGCAGAGGAAAACTAAGAGCCAGAGTGCCTTAAATTTTCCCATATATTTTATAAATCTGGAAATTGTTTTTTTTGTATTTTTTGGTTTTGCTAAACCTCTTGTTTTTACTGGTGGCATTAGTTCTGGCCTCCTTGGTCGGCATTTTCATCTCCGGCAAGGTCGGCATCTCCAGAGCCCTGCTGCTGCGATTCAAACACCTCGCGGTAAATTTTGTTAGTTTCCAACAACTGTTCGTGGCTTCCAAAACCCGAAAGCCTTCCTTCATCAAGGACAAAAATCACATCGGCGTCTTTTACAGAAGAAATTCTCTGAGCAATAACAATTTTTGTAGTGTCCGGAGCAATTTGTTTTAAAGCTCCACGGATTCGACTTTCGGTGGCTGTATCAACTGCAGATGTAGAATCATCCAAAATCAAAATTTTAGGCTTTTTCAAAAGAGCACGGGCAATACACAAACGCTGTTTTTGACCGCCAGAAACGTTTACCCCACCCTGGCCCAAATCTGTATCATATTTTTCTGGGAAAGTCTGAACAAAAGAATCAGCATCAGAAGCTTTACAGGCTTCTATAATTTCCTGGTCTGTAGCATTAGGATTTCCCCAGCGAAGATTTTCTTTAATCGAACCGCTAAACAGAACATTTTTCTGCAATACCATGGCAACACAATCACGCAAAACGGTCAAATCATAATCACGAACATCCCGGCCACCAACTTTTACGCTACCTTTGAAAACATCATAAAGTCGAGGCAAAAGAGAAACCAAAGTCGTTTTAGAAGAACCAGTTCCTCCGATAATCCCCACAACCTGGCCACTTTCAATTTTCAAGCTGATGTCAGAAAGTACACAGTTATCAGCTGATTTATTGTAAGAAAAATCAACATGGTCAAATTCAACAGAACCATCAGCAACCTGCATAAGAGGATTTTCTGGAGCTTTAATATCCGGCACTTCATCAAAAACTTCGCAAATACGATGATTTGAAGCCTGAACCATAACCAGAGAAATAAAAAGCATTCCCAACATCATCAAAGAAGAAAGAACCTGGGTTACATAAGTAAAAAAGCTGATTAATTCGCCCGAAAGCATAGTCCCGACAACAACCTGACGACCGCCAAACCACATAACAGCAATCATTGTGATGTACATAACCAACTGCAAAAGCGGCATAAGGAAAATTACAAGTTTTTCGGCATGGGTCTGGGCGTTTTTTACGGCTTCGGCAGCTTTATTAAATTTATCTTCCTCAAAATCACCACGAACATAAGCTTTTACAACCCGAATACCTATCAGATTTTCCTGGATGGTAGCATTCATATCATCAAACTTATGCATCATTTTTTCAAAACGAGGATAAGCCAGCATAGAAATGGTGATAATGCCAATCGCAATTACAGGAATGGCAATCAAAAATACTACAGCCAATTCAGAATTAATCTTAAAGGCCATAATTGTTCCGGCAATCAGCATGATAGGACCACGGAAACACATATGGATAAGCATTCGGTAAACATTTTGCGACATATTTACATCGGTTGTAAGACGAGTGACCAAAGAGGCCGTACTGAATTTATCGATATTCGCAAATGAAAAACTCTGAATTTTATCGTAAAGGCGTTTACGAAGATTGTAACCATAGCCCTGAGCCGCATAAGTAGAAAAACGAGTTCCCAAAACTCCGCAGGTCAAAGAGATACAGGCAAGGCCTATCATCAAAAGTCCAGTTTTTACGACATAAGGCAAATCTGAATTTGCAATTCCAACATCAATGATTTTGGCCATAACGAAAGGAATGATAACTTCCATTAAAACTTCGCCAATCATAACTACAGGGGAAAGAAAAGAATTCACAACATACTTTTTTTCTAACCCGTGGACAAGTTTTTTAATAGTTGACATAAAGAATATTTTAGTGAGAACCTATAAAAATTTCAATTTTTAGGGATTTTTTAGCAGACTGTTACACAAACTTCTTTTTGTAAGGCAAGCACCTGGTCTAGAGGGAGATCTGTACATTCAGCAATTTGTTGAGGTGATAGTTTTAGGTTGAACATTTTTTTTGCAGTTTCAATTCGTCCTTGAGAAAGTCCTTCTTCACGACCTTCTGCCCATCCTTCTTCTCTATTTTCCTGAATCATCTCTGAAAGTGTCATATAGTCCTTCCTCTCTTGTGGGGATAGTTTCATGCGGTCTACAAGTTCAGCAAGCCTGTCCGTCAAGTCAGAATCAGACTTTTGCCGG
>CAZGDL010000080.1:0-9187 GCA_964525075.1 uncultured Treponema sp. | reverse complement strand
TCAATTCCTGGGAATATATTGCAGAAATCAGAAAAAGACTGGAAGCAATGCTCTAGTTTCAAAATATGAAGTTGTCGGCAAAAAAAGGCATTTTTACAGGTATTATAGGAATCCTCCTGCTTGTAATCATCATTCTTTCTTTGAATCTTTTTAGTTCAAACAAAGAATCTACGGATGAGGATGGGCAGGCAGGTGGAAATACAGAAAAACTGATTTTAGGTTTTTCTCAAATTGGTTCTGAAAGTGCCTGGCGAACTAGAAATACCCGGTCTATTATAGAAGCTGCTGCCGAAAATAATATCAAAATTTTGTATGATGACGCCCAGCAAAAGCAGTCAAATCAATTAAAAGCAATTCGTTCTTTTATTGTTTACCAGGTTGATGTGATTGCTTTTGTTCCCATCGTAAAAGACGGCTGGGACAATGTTTTGCAGGAAGCAAAGGAAGCTGGCATTCCTGTTATTGTTGTGGACAGGCAGATAAATGCTGATTCGTCGCTTTATGCAGGATTTTTGGGCGAAAATGGCTATTTGGAAGGTAAAAAAGCCGGCAACTTCATGGTAAATAAATTTAAAAATAGTCAAAAAACCGTAAACATTCTTGAAATTTCTGGGACAGAAAATTCTTCTATGACGCTGGCCAGATCAAATGGTTTTAGGGATGCTTTTTCGGACAATTCTTTTTCAAGCAATCCGAAATTCAAAATTATTTATTCTGAAAGTGGTGATTTTTTGCGGTCGCGGGGCAAAGAAATCATGAATTATATTATTGATGATAATAATGGTCTTTTTTACAAAAATCAGCCTATAGACCTTATTTTTTCCCACAATGATTCTATGACTCTGGGTGTTTTGGATTCTTTTGCAAAACATCAAATTTCTACAAATGACCTTGTAATTATTTCGATTGACGCTGAACAGCAGTGTATTGACGCTTTGGTCGACGGAAAAGTAAATTGCGTGGTGGAATGTAATCCTAATCTGGGCCCTACTCTAATGTCTTTGGTAAAAGATATTGCTGATGGTAAAGAAATTCCTCGCGAAACTTATATGGACGAAAATATTTTTACCGAATCTGATGATTTTTCTAAATACACGGCAAGAGGTTACTGATTTTTAGATGAAAAGCATAAATCTAAAAAAAATCATGCAGGTCTCTTTTATTTTGATTATTGGAATTATGATTATTCCGACAATCTGTGCCCTTTTTGTTTTGCAAGTTTACAAGCGTCAATATGATGATATTATTACCAACGTAAGTGAAGCCAACAAAATCTCGGTTATTGCTAACGAAAATATTCCGGGAGAACTGTGGGAAATTGTCTGCGGGAAAAAAACTTTTATGAGTGGGGCCCAGTTTTACATGATTCACACGATTCAGGGAGAACTGGAAAAAATGAAAAATAGGGCTCTTACCGATGAAGATGTTGAATTACTGGAAGTTGCGTCTAGGACTTGCACTACACTCTCAAAAAACATCATAAATCTGGAAACGCAGATGGACGGCGGGAGTTCTGTTATAGAAAATCAGAATTCTTTGGACGAAATCAGAACTATTACCGCCCTTTTTGCGGATATCATGCAGGACTTTATTGTTTCTGAAATTGAAAGTGCAAATATCACAAATGAGGCTATAAAAAAATCCTCCCAGCTCATTACCATTCTTGAAAGCATTATCATCATAATTGCCCTCATGGTTTCGGTAAACGCTTTTATTACGGTTGCAAAATGTTTTGGCCGGCCACTTTCTGATATGGAAAAACTTTCGACCGAAATTGCCCAAGGAAATTTAACTGCAAGAACAAATTTTCCTTACGTAGACGAACTCAATCCTCTGGCAGAAAACATGAACTTGATGGCAGAACAAATTCAGCTTTTAATTCAAAAAAATATTGAAGAGCAAAAGAATTTCCAAAAGGCCGAAATGAAGGCTTTGCAGGCCCAAATCACCCCTCACTTTCTCTACAATACTTTTGATACAATCATCTGGCTGGCGGAAGAAGAAGATACCGAAAAAGTTGTAAAAATCACCAAGGCATTTTCAGATTTTCTTAGAATTTCCCTTAGCCGGGGCCACGAATGGATTACAATTGGCCAGGAAATTTCCCATATCAGCAATTATCTGACAATCCAAAAAATCCGCTATAACGATATTTTGAACTACGAAATCATCATTAGTCCTGATTTACTGAATTACAAAATGATAAAACTTGTTCTGCAACCCCTGGTGGAAAATGCAATTTATCACGGAATAAAAAATAAACGTGGGCGTGGTCATCTTTTTATTCAAGTTCAATATGCAGATGAGGCAAAAAATTCTATAAAATTTTTGGTAAAAGATGATGGGGCTGGATTTACCCCCGAAAGATTGGAAGAAGTTAGAAAAGAATTGGAAACTCCATCCCTTGAAAGCGAAAAATTGAATTCGGTTTACGGCTTGTATAATGTTCACAAAAAGCTAAAACTTTATTATGGTGACAAAACTCAAGGCTTAAAAATAGTGTCAGAAGCAAATAAAGGTGCTACAATTTCTTTTGAAATTCCAATTATTATGGCTGGAGAAGAAAATGTATAGCGTATTTTTAGTTGATGATGAACCAATAGTTCTGGAAGGAATTCGCTCCAAAATTGACTGGGAAAGTTCGGGCTTTACTTTCGCTGGTGAAGCTACTGATGGCGAAATTGCCCTTTCAATGATTCATGAAATTAAGCCAGATATTTTAATCACAGATATAAAAATGCCCTTTATGGACGGTTTACAGTTGGCCACTGCCATAAAAAAAAGTCAGCCTTGGATTAAAATCATCATACTTTCCGGCCATGATGAATTTGATTATGCAAAAAAAGCAATTTCCATTGGGATTGAAGATTATCTTCTAAAGCCTTTTACGGTTGAGGAAGTCATTTCTAGTTTGAAAAAAGTTGCGGCCCAGATTGATAAAGAAAGAACTCAACTTTCGGATATTTCCAGAATGAAAGAAGAATTGAAATCTCGGGATAAACTTTTACAAAAAGAATTTTTAACCCATCTTATTTATCAGTCCGGCGAAATGTCAAATATCATGCAAAAAAGCCAGGCATTGGGAATTGAATTAATTTCCCGCTATTACAAGGTTTTGACTAGCAAAATTTCCACAAATGGCGAAAATCAGGCTATTGAAGAAGCTTGTTCCAGAATTAATTCTTATTCTTCTAGCTGGAACCAAACTATCAGCTTTTTTTTAACGTCGAATCAGATTGTTTGTATTTTGAAAGGGAATTCCCAGGAAGATTTGGAAGAAAATATTTATCACATTGCAGAAAATATTGAGCATATTGTGAGCCAGAATGATGATTGCATTGTTCTTACCGCAATTGGCAAAACGGTGGAACATTCGTCCTCGATTTCGGCTTCTTATCTGGACGCAAAAAAACTTCTGGACGCGGTGAAAAATGAAAGCCAGTGCAGAATTATTTCTACTGACGACATTCAAATTGGCAGTGACGGCCTTGTAGATTTAAAAGAAAATGATCCTTTGGTGGACAGGCTTAAATATGCCAGCAAAAATGATATTTCTGCAATCATCACTGAATCTATGGAAATGATAAACAGCAACCAGGGGCAGTTTAGCGTTTTTGCTTCATACTTGCTTTTGGATTTAATTTTTGCAGTTTCTAAATTGATTGAAAGTTTTGGTGGAAATATCAAAGAAATAAAGCCCGAAATCCTCCAACATTCTTATATTGATGAAGCTGTCGAAAACAAAAACAATTTTATAAAAGCTTTGGAAGATATTTTAAATTTTGCACTTGAATATCGTGATTCAAAAATGACTGGCCGCTATGGTGATGTTATTTTGAAGGCAAAAAAATATATCGAAGAACATTATGCTGATCAAAACACAACTTTAACTACCGTTGCAAGCGAAGTTTGTTTAAGTCCAAATCATTTTTCTACGATTTTTTCTCAGGAATGTAAAATAACTTTTATAGAATATCTGACAAATGTCCGAATTGAAAAAGCAAAGCACTTAATCAAAAATACAGATATGAAAGGCTATGATATTGCTTATGAATGTGGATTTAGCGATCCCCACTATTTTAGTTATATCTTCAAAAAAAACACGGGGCTTACACCCCGTGAATACAAAGCGACACTTTAATTATTTTTGATTTTCTTTAAACTTAAGCAGCACTTGATCCAAGCTTCTTTTTGCGGAATGAAAGAATCAGACTCTGCAAAAGGATAAAGAAACACAACATCAAACCGGTAGTAATACTTTGCCAGTAAGGTTCCCTAAGTCCGGATGCTACAACTATGTTATTGATAGTTTTTAATGACATAACTCCGAACAAGGTTCCCACAACGCTGCCAACTCCGCCCGAAAGCAGGGTTCCGCCAATAATTGAAGAAGCAATTGCCTGCATTTCTGCCCCACTAGCATTAGAAGCATTTCCAGCTCCAGTGTGGATAAGGTAGATAAATCCTCCTATTCCAGCCAAAAGTCCGCATAAAACATAGGCAAAAAATCTTGTTCGCTGAACATTTATACCCAGCATAAGGGCACTTTCCGCATTTCCACCAATTGCGTACAAATTGCGACCAAACCGAGTCCATTTCAAAGTTGCCCAGAGCAGCAAAAGAACTACAATTGCAATTATGACTCCAACTTCAATGTAAGAAGCAATCCAGTTGCCGTTTCTTGCATAATGTCCAATGAATGGCAATTCCAGATAAAAATCCTTTAATTTTATAAAAGCTTCGTTTGTTGCAGACCTAGGAACTTTACTTACAATTGTCGTCATTCCGCGGGTAAAAAACATACCTGCCAAGGTAACAATAAAAGGCTGAATTTTTAGATAGGAAATTAAAGCCCCTTGCACGAGTCCCATTGCAAGACCTATTCCAAGTGAAATCAAAAGTGATGAAAAAATTCCGCCTCCATGGTCTTCCATAAAGACAACAGAAGTCATGGTGATAAGAGCAACCGTCCCACCAACCGAAATATCAATTCCACCTGTAATCATTACGATTGTAAGAGCAAAGGAAATTACAATCAGATAGGCATTATTATTAAACAAATCTAAAAACTGCTGAGGATTTAGAAATCCGCCTCCCCAGATAAGCATTGCCAGCAAATACATTGCCACAAAAGTACAGATTGTGATTGTAAGAAGCAAAGTTGTATTTGAAAGTGGCTGTTTATTTTTCTTATTCAAATTAGCCATACTATTTAACCTCCACTCTAGCTTTTACCGTTTTATTTTCTACAATTTTATTGCGAAGCTGTTTAAACCAGCCTTTTACAACTGGCGAACCAATAATAACAATTGCAATGATGACAACAGCCTTATAAGCTTTTACCGCCGTTGAAGAAACTTTCATAGCGTACAAGGTTGTTGTAAGGGCCTGAATTATGTAAGCTCCAATAATCGAGCCAGATAATTTAAACTTACCGCCCCCCAGAGAATTTCCTCCAATGGCAACTGCAAGAATGGCGTCCATTTCAATGTCCAAAAGGATTGTTTCGTGATTAATCAAACCGATTCGGCAAACATTCATAGACCCCGCCAAAGTTACGCAAACTCCCAAAATTACAAAAACCACAAGCTTCATAATAATTGGATTTATTCCGTTTAATTTTGCGGCTCTTTCGTTGATTCCCACCGCCTGAATGTACAAGCCCAGGGTCGTTTTTTTCAAAAGAAGATTAATCAAAACGATAAAAACAATTACTGCAAGAATTGGTGTCGGAATTGCAATGTGAGGAATAAATCCTCCTAAATAAGTAAGCAAAGGACTGTCAACATTAGGAGTTGCCCCACCATTTATCCAGTAAGCAATTGGACGACCAGCAGTATAAAGAATCAAAGAAGCAATCATTGGCTGAATGTTGAATTTTGCTATCAAAATACCATTAAACAAACAGAACAAAATTGCTACGATGCAAGCAAGTAGAAGGGCAAGGGCAATTGTTCCTACGTTAATAGGATTTGCCCTCAAAACTTTTACAAAAATTGAGCCGGCAATTGCTGCTGCCGCACCAATGGAAATATCCTGGCCTTTTGTTGCAGATGTGACCAGGGTCATTCCAATTGCAAGAATTACCAGTTCTGAAGCTCCATTCAAAATACTGATTAAGTTACCAGACAAAACCGTATTTCCAAAGTTGTTCTTTTTTATTGCGATAGAGAAAAAACTTGGATCTCGAATCAAGTTAAAAATCACCAGCAAAAGTAAGGCAACAATAGGAATAGCCAATTGAGACTGTAACAATTTTTTTATTGCGTTTGAAATTTTATTATTATTAGCCATTTTGTTCTTTTCCCCCTGCAATTGTCTGCATAATTACGTCCTGTCTGAGTAAGTCATCTTTTAATTCACCAACAATTTTCCTATCCCGCATAACAATCAAACGAGAACAAACTGTCAGCATTTCCTGAATTTCTGATGAAATGAAGGTTACGCTCACCCCTTCCCCTGCCAGTTTTAAAACCTGCTTTTGAATTTCGAGTTTTGTACCAACATCAATACCGCGGGTTGGCTCATCAAGAATTAAATATTTTGGATGGGTCAAAAGCCAGCGGGCAAGAATAACTTTTTGCTGATTTCCACCCGAAAGAGACTTTATAGGAGTTTCTTTTGAAGCCGTTTTTATATCCAAAAGTTTGATAAATTCATCTGCAAGTTTTTCCTGCTCAGCTCTGGAAATAGGATGATTAAAGCCTTTCAAAACCTGCATCGCAAGAATAAGATTTTCGCGAACAGAAAGGTCAGGGATAATTCCGTCCCCTTTTCTATCTTCTGGCAAATATCCAATTCCATTTTTCATGGCATCTTTTGGCTTAGTGATTTTTACATTTTGCCCATCCATTTTTACATGACCGCCAGTCACCCGGTCAGCCGCAAAAATTGCACGAACACTTTCAGACCGGCCAGAACCAAGCAAACCAGTAAATCCATTTACTTCGCCTTTGTTAATGGCAAAATCAAAAGGTTTTACCCCTTCCGCACTGGAAAGTCCTTTTGCTTCATAAACAGGCTGCCCATCAGCTTGAGAATAAGCTCGTTTTTCTTTTTTAAGATTTGAAATATCTTCCAGGTCTTTACCAAGCATGGCAGAAATAAGTTCAACTTTTGGTAAATCCTTTATTTCATATTGACCGACCAACTCACCATTACGCAGAACAGTGATTTTGTCACAAACTTCATATACTTGTTCAAGAAAGTGGGTTATAAAAATAATACCAACTCCGCGCGATTTTAAATCCCGCATCAATGTAAAAAGCAATTCAACTTCCCTTTCATCCAAAGAGGATGTAGGTTCATCCAAAATAAGCACTTTACATTCCATATCAACAGCCCTGGCAATTGCAACCATCTGCTGAACCGCCAAAGAACAAGTTCCCAGCTGTTGTGATGCAGCTGCAGGAATATTCAATTTTGACAAAAGTTCATCAGCCTTTTTTTCCTGGGCTTTTTTATTTACAAAATGATAATTTCCTCGCCCAATAAACATATTTTCTGCAACTGTCAAATTTGGACAAAGAGTAATTTCCTGGTAAACAGTAGAAATTCCAAGATTTTGAGCATCTTGAGGTGAACGGATAGAAACAGGCCCTTCAATTCCAGCAATATTGATAACCCCAGAATCTTTTATGTAAACACCTGTTAAAACTTTGACTAGTGTTGATTTACCAGCCCCATTTTCACCCATCAAAGCGTGGATTTCGCCCTTGCAAAGAGTGAAGTCTACATTATGCAAAGCCCTCACCCCAGGAAATTCTTTGGAAATCCCACGCATGGTTAAAACAACATCATTATTCATTAAAAGAACCACCTTTTTCAAAAAAAAAGCGGCATAAAATGATTTTCACTTTACGCCGCCAGTCAACTTAAAAATTAGTCACCAAGACCATATTTATCTATGTCAGCCTGGGTAATTGTTCTAGCATCAAAACCTTTTTCTTCAGAAATAACTTTCTTAGAAGGGATTTTTCCAGTTTTAATCATTTCTTCAATTACAGAAGCCTGGAATGGTGAACACTGTCCATCATAGTTCCAGTTTCCAGCCAAAAGTTCACGGAGAGCCCATTTGTTACAGTCAAATCCCATAACAATTACATCACCTTTTACACCGTGAGTAATACCAGCTTCGTCCAAAGCAGCAACAGCACCTTTAGCCATACCATCATTTTCTGCATAAATGATATTGAACTTTTCACCAGAATTGATTACAGATTCAACAATTTTTTTAGCTTCAGCTTCGTCCCAAGTTGCAGTCTGCTGAACAACTTTTTTCATAGTTCCTTTTTTGAATTCTTCTTCAATAGCTCCAGTACGACCAATCTGAGCATCAGAACCCATTGCACCCTGGATATGAATTACGTTGTATTCTTTCAAATTCAAAGATTTAAGCCAATTTACGGCAGTTTCACCTTCCTTAGGCATATCAGAAACAACTGCAGCTTCATACAAATCTTCATTTGCGTTTAACATACGGTCAAAAAGGAATACCTTAATTCCGGCACGTTTTGCATTTTTCAAAACAGAATCCCAACCGTCAGTTGCAGCAGCAGAAAGAAGGATATAATCAACTCCATCTGTAATAAACTGAGAAGCAGCATTCAACTGTTCATCATTTTTCAAGCTGTAGAATGTAGAAACTTTGTAGCCTTTGTCAGCTGTAAAAACAGTTTCAAAATCTTTTACGTTAGCAGCACGATAGCCAGATTCTGATGGTGGGTTGTTGATAATACCGATTTTGATAAAATCAGCACTCTTTGTCTTTTTCTTTGATTTCTTTTTAGGAGCAGCAGTCAAACATGCTACACACAAAATTGAAGCAATAAGAACAGTAATAATCTTTTTCATCTAATTTTCCTCCTGTTAGATGTTTATAAGTTAGTTTTTATGATTGTATGATAATCCCAAAGGAGGTTGATTAGAATGCAAGATTTTTGGAAGTTACAGGTATTTTTTTAGGAAGTTTTTAAGATTAAAGATGATTAAGATAATAATTTTTCAAAAAAGTTAATTTTTTTATGAAAAAATGTAGATTTTTTTGTGAAGATATAGAAAACCGCAAAAAAAAGGCCACCCCCACCAGGGAGCAGCCTTTTTACACCAATTTCAGTCATACCGACAAAAGCCCGTCATGCTGAACTTGGTTCAGCATCCTACTTATGGCAAATCTTCTTTTCGCATT
>CAZGDL010000079.1:5963-9193 GCA_964525075.1 uncultured Treponema sp. | reverse complement strand
TAGTATTTTCGGCTGCTTCTAATATTTTATCATCTTCCATTTATTTTACCTCGCTTCCAAATTCCTCTTACAAATATCCCTTATCAAACATTCCTGGCATTTGGGATTTTTTGCCGTGCAAACATAACGACCGTGGAGTAAAATCCAGTGGTGGGCGTTTTTCAAATACTGACTGGGAATTCGCTCTAAAAGACTTTGCTCAACAGCAGCCGGCGTCGTCCCCTCTGCCAGCCCAATTTTCGGAGCAACTCGCAAAATATGGGTGTCTACCGGCATTGTTGGCTGGTCAAAAACTACGTTTAAAACAACGTTCGCAGTTTTCCGGCCGACCCCCGGTAATTTTATTAAATCTTCAAGATTATCTGGAACAGTGGAAGAAAAATCCTCAATCAGCATTTTGCACAAGCCCATTATGTGCTTTGCTTTATTTTTGTACAGGCCGATTGATTGTATGTAGGGGATTATGCCATTTTCGCCCAAGGCCTGCATTTTTTGAGGAGTGTCGGCAATGGGGAAAAGTTTTTTTGTTGCAAGATTGACGCTTTTATCGGTTGCCTGGGCACTCAAAACCACGGCAACAAGTAGGGTAAAAGGATTTTGATATTGCAGTTCAGAGGTAGGATTAGGATTTTGTTTTTGCCAGCGAGAAAAGACAATTTCCATTTCTGATTTTGATAAAAGTGTCATAAAATTATCTATCCTCGGGCTCGGCGGGCGGACGCCCACCTGGAGGGCAAGTGCCCACCCCGGTGTGAAAATCCCCGCCCCGGAGGGTAAACACCCGCCCTGGAGAGTAATTTCCTGCCCCGATGTGAAAATCCCCACTTATTTCCTTACTTCCGCCTTGAGCTCATCCACTTTGTCTGTTACTTCCCAAGGAAATCCCTGGCGGCCAAAATGTCCGTAAGAAGCAGTTTTTCTGTAGATTGGCTGTTTCAAATTCAGAGTTTTTACAATTCCAGCTGGAGTGCAATCAAAAACTTTTTCAACTGCCGCTTCAATTTTTGCACGAGGAGCTTTTTCTGTTCCAAAAGTTTCTACCATAATCGAAACAGGGAAAGGAACCCCGATTGCATAAGCCAGTTCAACTTCAGCCCGGTCAGCAAGCCCTGCTGCCACAACATTTTTTGCGATGTAGCGAGCCATGTAAGCAGCCGAACGGTCAACTTTTGAAGGGTCTTTACCAGAGAAAGCACCGCCACCATGACGGCCCATTCCGCCGTAAGTATCAACAATAATCTTACGACCGGTAAGACCAGAATCCCCATCAGGCCCACCAATAACAAATTTTCCAGTTGGGTTTATAAAATATTTTGTATCATCTTTCAAAAGCCCGGTTGGCTCAAGAACAGGTTTTACAATTTCTTCAATAATAGTCTTTTTGATTGTGTCATAATCAACATCAGGATTATGCTGATGAGAAACAACAACTGTATCAATCCTTACCGGCTTATGATTTTCGTCATACTCAATTGTCACTTGCGATTTTGCATCCGGACGTAGCCAGGCAATTTTCCCACTGTGGCGTAATTCGTGGGCTTTCAGCAAAATCTGATGCGAATAATAAACCGGAGCCGGCATTAAAGCTGGCGTTTCATTGCAGGCATAGCCAAACATCATTCCCTGGTCGCCGGCCCCCTGTTGGCCTTCGTATTCTTCCAGGCCTTTTCCTACAACCCCCTGATTAATATCAGCGGACTGGGCGTGCAGTCTGTTTTGGAAAATGCAGTTTGCACCATCAAGTCCCACATCAGCCGAATTATAACCAATATCCAGGGCAACTCCGCGGGCAATTTTTTCAACATTTTTGTTGAATTCTTCAATATTAATCCCATTTTTCTGAAATCCGATTTCGCCACCAACCAGCAAAAAGTTCGTTGTAGAAAAAGTCTCACAGGCAACGTGAGCGTTCGGATCTAAAGTAAGACAATAGTCAAGAATTGCGTCAGAAACCTGATCACAAAGTTTATCTGGGTGACCTTCACCAACAGATTCAGATGTAAATAAATAATGATTGTTAGATAAGACAGACATTTTAGTCTCCTATTTAGCAAGATTTACCGGCTCATACGAGGCGGACTCCGCTCTGCAATTTGGATAAATCGGCGGATTTGTCGCACATTTTTTTGTGCAAAAAGTAATATATTGCATAAATATCAAAAATTCAATATTTTATTTGGATAGAAAATTACAAGGGATTGGGGATTTTCGTAGTTTTTACAGGAGTTGCTATATGGCATTAAAAAAATCTTTTTCAAAAGATAAAAAAACTTGCAAGGTAACATTTTCAGTTTCAAAAGAAGCTGCACAAGGTGCAAAAACAGTAAATCTGGCTGGCGATTTCAACAGTTGGAGTAGCACAGACACTCCATTAAAAGCTGGAAAAGACGGTTCTTTTTCGGTAACACTTGAACTTCCTGCCGACCGAGAATTCCAATTCCGCTACCTGCTGGACGGTTGCCGCTGGGAAAACGACTGGAAAGCCGACAAATACATTCCAGCCCCTTTCAGCAATGCCGACAATTCGGTAGTCGTAACAAGCAAATAATCATAAAAAAAGGCAGTCAAAATTGGCTGCCTTAATTTTTTCCTCTAATCATTTATCGCAAAATTTACCAGCTTTTCAATTTTTCCCAATTGCGACGAAAGCTTTAGCACATCCAGTTTATCTGGCGTTTTCACCGTAAAAATCAATTCTGTCTGTTCTTTTTTGGGCGTATATTCAACATTCACGTCATTTATGATAATTCCGTTTTCTTTCAAAATCCCTTCAATTTTCCGCTGATTTATGTCAGACCCTTCAAGCTTTAAATGCAGGGATTTTGTTTTGACCGCCGGGAAAATCTTTTTTTCCAGTCTGTTCATTGTGAACAAAACTACCAGGGCCAGGGCCAGAGTGATTAAAGCCGGCTCATATAACCCCGCCCCACAAGACAGCCCGATTGCTGCCGTTATCAAAATGATGGCTGCTGTTGTGAGCCCGCGAATATTTAATCCTTGTTTTAGGATTGCACCACCACCAATAAAGCCAATCCCCGTTACAACCGTAGAAGCAATGCGGGTAGGGTCGCCACGGCCCGAGCCGTAATTTTCTGCAATAAAAATAGAAAGAATGGCGAGAAGGCAGCAGGAAAGACAGATTAAAACCAAAGTCCTGATTCCAACGGCGTTTTGTCGGGATTTTCTTTCAATTCCAAGCAAAAATCCGCAAATCAAACTGAGTACAAGCC
>CAZGDL010000079.1:0-5863 GCA_964525075.1 uncultured Treponema sp. | reverse complement strand
CCATCATCTACTTAAAAAGCGAAAATCCTGTCTGAATTTTTCCGCCAACTTTATTCCAAGTGGTAGCCTGTTTTACCGTCTGAGGATTTTTCATCGCCCTTACAGAAATCATACTTTGCGAAAGCCACTGAGCAATCTGTTTTTCATTTTTGTAAAGTTCATTATTGATGCTGCATTTTGCCAGCAAAACCGAAAGATATTCCCTCTCATTCACATTTGCCGCAAAATTTTCTGCAATCGAAATAAAAGCCTGCTGGGCAAGACTTACAATCCCACTTGCCGGAACGGAAACACCACTTTTTGTCGTCAGCATTTCATATTTTGAAGGATATTCCTTAATCAGAAATGAAACTAGGATTTTTTCTTTTTTCTGGTCAATCCTCTTTAAAAGTTCCGAACTTGAATAGAGAAAAGAATTAACCATCACATCCATTGCATTTGAAATTTCTTCGGTTTTGTCTATTTCAAATTTCGTACAAAAATACTGGGTGTCAAAATAAAAAAGAATTTCTTCAATTTTATCACTTTTTGTTTCCGCTTTTATGATTAATGAGTGAGCCGATATCGCTGATGACTTATTCCAAGTTGTAGAAAAAATATTTTCCGCTTCAAAAGAATTCACCTCGGCCTCAGATTTTGCAACTCCAAAAACATTTCTTCCCGATGTCGCAAAAGTTTCTGCAAGTTCAAGGCTGTCGGGCAAATCTTTCCCTAAAATTAAGATACTAGACATAATTGGATTATAACAAACACTAGATTGTCATTCTAGTGTCTGTTATAATTCTAGTTTATGAAAGTTTGGGTAAAATATTTAATCGGTGTAGCACTCGGAATTCTTGCAGCTTTTGTTCTTCCTACAGAAAATGCAACTTGTCTTAGCGTCCTTTCGTTTTTATCAGAATTATTTATCAAAATTGGCAGATATATTGTCGTTCCTTTGATTTTTACAACAGCAATTTGTGCCATCAATAAATTGCGGTCTGCAAAAATCCTTTTAAAAACATTTTTGTGGACTTTTTTGGTGATTTTGGCGTCAACCTTACTTTTGACCCTGATCGGAGTTCTCTCAATCCTCCTTGTAAAACTTCCACGTATTCCAATCACAGTTGATATTCCATCTCAGATTAGCCGTATCGATGTAAAATCTTTGATTTTGTCTTTATTCCCATCATCAGGATTTTCCGCAATCAACGAAGGTTCTTTTCTGCTTGTTTCTTTTGTTCTGGCTTTTTTGATTGGCTGGGAAAGTGCCACAGACGAAGTCGTTTTTAAGCCGGTTTTTGCCCTTGCAGATTCTTGTGCAAAACTTTTTTACAACGTCGCTAACTTTTTCACAGAAATTATGTCCATTTGTTGTGTCGCAATCGTTTGCTATTGGTTTATCAATTTCCGGGGCATTTTCCAAACAGGCATCTACACACCAATGATAATTATGTTCCTGGTAGACTTTGTGATTGTCGCAGGAATTATCTATCCTTTAATCTTAAGATTTGTCTGCCACGACCCTCATCCTTACCGGGTTTTGTACGCAAGTATTGCCCCTATGATTTTGGCATTTTTTACCGGGGATTCAAATGTCGTACTTCCTTTGAGTATTCGTCACGGTTCTGAAAGCCTGGGAATTCGTCGCCGCTGCCGAGGTTTTACTTATCCGTTATTTTCTATTTTTGCCCGCGGAGGTTCGGCTTTAGTTGCGTCAATTTCCTTTATTTTGATTTGGCGGTCATATTCAAGCTTGAGCATTCCTTTATCAGATATTTTGTGGATTTTTGGACTTTCATTCGGACTTTCCTTCCTGCTTGGAGGACTTCCTTCCGGCGGTTCATTTATTTTACTCACAATTCTTTGTGATAAATATGCAAAAGGATTTGAAACCAGTTTCCTTTTACTTCAGCCAGCATCTTTGATAATCTGCTCTTTTGCAAGTCTTTTTGATTCTGCCACAGCAATGTTTGGAAGTTATATAGTTGCAGTAAAAACAAAACTGATTGAACATCACACCATTCAGCATTTTATTTAGTATTTTGCTAATATTTTGCTATGGGGGATTTTGCGGAAAAATCTCCCTTTTGTCTTTTTTATTTTGTGTGATATAATCTATCGAACTGCTACTTGCGAGTTTTGATAAGGACATAAAAATTGGGTATTTCAGCTAAAGAGATTGTTACAGGACGAAAAACTTTTTTCATAACCCCGGATACATCACTTATCCCAGAAACGTATCTGGAAGATTATTTTGCCTTGGGTTATGAATGTTATTTTATAGAATACGATAAGCGTGTAAAACTTGAAAAAAAACTTGATATTTTGATTTCGCTTTTCAAAGATGTAATTTTTTTCTTTAATGTTGATTACAGAATTCAAGGGCTTGAATGGCCTATCTTAATCAGAAATATTATTGAAAGTTATAATAACAAAGCTTCAATCGGAGTTTTGTACACAAAACGCCAGACAAAAGAAGAACGTTCTAGGCTTGAGCAAAAATATCTTTATGAAATGGGATTGAGTTGCGGTTGTATTCAGCTTGAATATCAGAAAAAACAGAATTTTGAAATTATTGAAAAAATTTTGTTTGCCAACCAGGCCCAGGGTCGCCGAAAAAACATCCGAGCCCTTTGTACATCAGCTTGTACTTATTCATTTACAGCAGGTCACCAAACTTATACAGGCTGTTTGCAGGATATCAGTGTTTCTCATTTTTCTTTTGTGTCTACTGACCCTCATTTTTCTGTTCAACTTTACGAAAAAATCAAAGATTTCCATTTTAATATCCGGGGCTTCCTTTTCCGTTCCGATGCAGTTTTGATTATGCAGCGTCAGACTCCAATTGGAATGCTTTTTATCTTCGCTTTTACATCTTCCACCGGGGCGAACGGTCTGGATAGTCGCATCAAACAACTTTTAATTCCAAATATCTACAAGCTTATGTCATCTAACTGCAAAAATCTCCTAGAACAGATTTTTAACAGGGTTGATGGGGCAGAAGTTTCTGAATTGCAGGAATTAACCTAAGATTTTGCCAGTCATACAGGACACACCGTGCCCGTCATGCTGAACTTGTTTCAGCATCTCCAGAGATTCCGGGGCAAGCCCGGAATGACGTCATCCTTTTCAAAAATCTTTAAAACCTCATTGCACAAACTAGGGGTTTTTACGTAAAATGGTCAAACTATGGAATTTACACAAGAATCAATCGACGCACTTTCAGTTAATGAAGTGGAAATCATGAAAAAAATTGCTGAAGAATTAAATATTCGCATTCAGCAAGTTAGTACTGTTATCAGCCTTTTTGAAGAAGGCAATACTGTTGCATTTATCAGCCGTTATCGAAAAGATAAAACCGGAGATTTGGACGAAGTTCAGGTTCGCGACTGCGATCATCTTTATAAATCTTATCACAATCTTGAAGAACGCCGCCTTGAAATTGTAAAAGGCGTTTTTAACCAGGGAAAATTGACAGAAAGTTTGTACAACGCAATTATGTCGGCTACAACTTTGTCTGCCCTTGAAGATTTGTGGGCTCCTTTCAAGAAAAAGAAGAAGACCCGCGGTATGGTTGCTGCAGAAAAAGGACTCGAACCTCTTGCAGATGCCATGCTCAAAATGGACGACGCTAGCATCGAAAAAGAAGCCGAAAAATACATAAAAACTGATAATGAAGATCCTGCCTTGAACGTAGAAACTGCCACCGACGCCCTTGCCGGTGCCCAGGATATTTTGGCAGAACGAGTTAGCCAGGAAACTGGAAATCGTGAAAAAATCCATGACCTTTATCTTAAAACTGGAAATATTGTTACAAAAGGAATCGTTCCGGAAGGTCAGACCGAAGAATCTGCTCAAAAAGTTTCTACATATCAAATGTATTGGGATTACAAAGAGCCTTTGAACCAGGTAAAACCTCACCGCATTTTGGCCATCAACCGTGGCGAGCGTGAAGGGGCTCTGGAAGTTACAATTGATGTTGATGTTGATGAAGCCGTAAAACTCTTGCAAAAGAGTTACGAAATCAACAATAAATATCACAAAGAAGCTATTGAAGATGGAGTAGTCCGCCTGCTTTCTCCTGCCGTTGTCCGCGAAATCCGTTCTGACGAAGCTGATGATGCAGATGCCCACGGAATTGGCGTTTTTAGTGAAAATCTCAAAAATCTTCTTATGACCCAGCCTATTAAAGGAAGCCGAGTTTTGGGCGTTGACCCTGGTTATCGTAACGGTACAAAATGTGCAGCCCTGGACGAAACAGGAAAATATCTGGGATTTTTCAAAATTTTCCAGGAGCAGGATCCAAAAGGTGCTTACGACGCAATCAACGACGCAATAGATAAATATGACATTCAGGTTTTGGCTGTAGGAAACGGAACTGGTTCTCACGAAGTTCAGGAAATCGTTTCTAAAGTTTTGAGCGAAAATTATGCTGATTCTGATGTAAAATACACGGTTGTTGACGAATCTGGAGCGTCGGTTTATTCGGCTTCTCCGGTTGCAACCGAAGAATTCCCTGATTTGGATGTTATGGTTCGAGGGGCAATTTCTATGGGCCGCCGTCTCCAGGATCCTCTTGCCGAACTTGTAAAAATCGATCCTAAAGCAATCGGCGTTGGGCTTTATCAGCATGACGTAAATCAGAAAAAACTTGCCGAGCAGCTGGACGAAGTTGTTAGTTCTGTTGTAAATAATGTCGGCGTAAATTTGAACACCGCTTCTTACATGCTTTTGAAATACGTTTCAGGAATTAATGCTTCTACTGCAAAAAAAATTGTTGCATATCGTGATTCTAATGGTAAAATAAAAAGCCGCGAAGACTTGAAGAACGTTCCAGGTCTTGGCCCTAAAGCATTTGAACAGTGTGCAGGATTTTTGAAAATTGCCGAAAGTTCAGATCCTTTGGATAACACATGGGTTCATCCAGAAAACTATGATGCAGCCCGCGAAGTTTTGCCTTTGATTCAGAAAGGCGAAAAAATCCCAGCAGATTTAATAAAGAAAATTGCCGAAAAGTATAATTTGAGCGAATCGACGGTAAAGGATATTGTGGAAGAAATCCAAAAACCTAACCGTGACCCTCGTGAAGGTTATCCAGCTCCGATTATGCAAAAAGGCGTTATTCAGTTTGAAGATTTGAAGGAAGGCATGAAAGTTACCGGCAAAATCAAAAATGTCGTAGACTTTGGTGCTTTTGTTGATATTGGTTTGCACGAAACTGGCTTAGTTCATTTGAGCGAAATGTCTGATAACTTCGTGGAAAATCCAATGGACGTTGTAAAAGTTGGTGATGTGTTTGAATTCACAATTATCCAGCTTGATCGTGACCGCCGCCGTATTGGCCTTTCTTTGAAAAGTGATGCGGCTAGCCGAGCAGGTACTGGCCAGAAATCCGGGGTTGTTCGCCGAGAAGGTGGGGCAAGTTCCGTTTCAGGTGCAGGTGCTAGAGGTGGTTCTGGCGGGGCAAGTGGTTCAGCCGGTGGCAGACGCGTTGTTGTGGTGAAAAAAGGTGCAGGGGCCGGTGGCTCAGGTGCAAAAAATTCGGACAACAATTACCAAAATCACCAGAGCCGACAGAAAAATTATGGAAGCGACAGCGGAGAAACATACAATCCTTTTGCAGCTTTCTTTAATAAAAAGTAAAACTATAAAAAACATTAACTTATGAGGAGGTGTGATAAAAATTACATCCGTGTAATTTTTATCACTGCTATTTTCCAAACGTCGTTTGAAAAATAGCTTATTCAGCACCTCCTGTGCTGCCGCTAACGCGGTGTTTATGAGGAGAAAAAATGAAAAAGAGTTATGTCGTTTTATTTGCAGCTTTTCTTTTACTCATATCTATGTCCGGTTGTTCATGGCAAATTCCGGAAAAGGTATC
>CAZGDL010000078.1:0-9257 GCA_964525075.1 uncultured Treponema sp. | reverse complement strand
CTTTGCAGCGAAAGCGGAACTGCGGAACAGCCGACGGCGGACAAGAACTATTTTGCTTTTCTGCCTTGTTAGGGGGTGCTTAAAAAGACTCGACTACACCAAAAAATCCCAGACTTTTTTTTGTCCGCCGGACCGCCCAAAAAACTACTCCACTGTTCAACTCCGGCAATTTCTTAATTCCGATATAGACACTCTGGGCAAATTTCTTTATATTATAAAGATACACGCTATATGTTAAAATGTGTTTTGTAGGCAAATGTGTTTACAACACTAGGAGGATAATTGGCATACGTGAATAATAACAATAACAATAAGGGGCAGCGAATTAATGAAATGATTCGTGTGCGTGAGGTACGTCTTATCGATGATGAGGGCAATCAGTTAGGAATTGTAGCAACTCCAGAAGCACTCAGAATGGCTAAGGACAAGGATCTTGACCTTGTTGAAGTTTCACCAAATGCTAACCCACCGGTTTGCAAAATACTTGATTATGGCAAATACAGATTCGAACAGGAAAAAAAGCTCCGTGACGCCAAGAAGAATCAGAAAGTATTAAAGATGAAGGAAATCCGTATGCAGCCAAAAATTGGCTCTGGAGATCTGGATACTAAAGCCAAACATATACAGGAATTTCTTGATGAGGGTGATAAGGTCAAGGTTACAATCCGTTTCCGCGGACGTGAACTTGCTCATACCGACCTGGGTTTTGAAGTTCTGAATGAGGTGCTAAAGCGACTTACCTCGGCGTACAACATTGACAAGCCTGCCGCTATGGATGGCAGAAATATGTCAATGACAATCTCAGCAAAAGCCGCAAAATAAGAGGTTTAGAAAATGCCTAAAATGAAGACAAAGAAGTCAGCTGCTAAACGTTATTCTTTAACTGGCACTGGCAAAGTAAAGCACAAGAAGCAGAACCTTCGTCATATTTTGACAAAGCGTTCACCAAAAAGAAAGAGAAATCTTCGCGCAGCAGGTTATGTTGCTGAAGCAGATGCAAGAAAAATCAGAAAGCAGATGCTTCCATACGGTTAATGAGGTGAATAAATGTCAAGAGCAATAGACGGAACAAAAAGAAAAAATCGCCGCAATAAGATTTTGAAACTTGCAAAAGGTTTCCGTGGCGACAGAAAATCAAACTATAAACCAGCCAAAGATGCTGTAACAAAGGCCCTTGATCACGCTTATGTTGATCGCCATGACAAGAAACATGAATTCCGTTCATTGTGGATTGCTCGTATTAACGCTGCAGTTCGCGAAGAAGGTCTTACATATTCTCAGTTTATTAATGGTGTTAACAAAGCTGGTATTAAATTGAACCGCAAGGCTCTTTCTAATATGGCTATTGAAGACCCAGCAGCATTTAAAGCAGTTGTAGAAGCTGCTAAAAAGGCTATTAAAGCTTAAGGAAGCTAATCTATGATTTCACTTGATCAGGTATATCTTCTGGAACAAAAAGTAGAAAGTGCTGTTGAAAAAATCCAACAGCTGCAAGCCGAAAACGATGCTCTTCGCAGTAAATGTGCTGAGCTCACAAATGCGCTTTCGGTTAAGTCGGAGCAACTTAATACTTTTGAAACAGATCAGAGCCAGATTGAAGATGGAATCAAAAAGGCACTTGACCGTTTGAGTTCAATCGAAAATTCTGTTTTAAGAACAGTTTCTTCTATGAGCCAGAATGGTCAAGTTGCTTCTTCTATTTCTACTCAAAATATTCAGAATCCTGTTCAGGCTTCTGTTCAACCAAGTCAGCCGGTTAAGGTCCAGGCCCAACCACAAGGTCACCTTCAACAGCAAGCTCAAGTTATTGCACAACCTCAGGCCATTCAAACTCCAACTCCACAGCCTGATCCTAGCCTTGTAAGTCAGCCTGTAGAAAATATTAGCCAACCTGCAGAAAATGCCAGCCAGGTTAATGAAAACTTTTCGGACTTTTCTCCACTTAGTACAGAAACTTCCGATTTCGTAGAAGCATCACCGGAACCAATAATGCAGACAAATGCTCCAAGTTTTGAAACGATGGAACAAATGCCTGAAAATGAAGAAATCCCAACCGAGGAAGAAGACAGCCAGGACGACCTGGGCTTCGATATTTTTTAATGGGTAAACTTCATATTGATATGCTTGGTGAATCTTTTACAATCCAAGCAAATGAAGATAATGAATATCTCGAAAAACTTCTCGGATATTACAAAAGAATTACTGACGACGTAAATCAAATCCCTTCTATCAAAAATCCTCTGCAAACTGCCATTCTTTCTGGAATTATGATTTGTGATGAATTGTATAAAGAAAAGCAGAAAAAAGTAGCCTTGGAAAATGGGGAATATCTTACCTCTGAAAATGATATGGATTTTGCAGAAATTGAACGCCGTACAGCCGAAATGATCAGCAAAATTGATAAGGTGCTGTAATTGGCAGAAAACGTTCAAATCTGGATTGATGCAGACTCCTGCCCTGCCCTGGTAAGAAATCATCTTGTAAAAATGGGGACAAAATTAAACCTGAAAGTTTATTTTGTTGCCAACAAAAAAATCCCTTGTAATGAAAATGGCTCTTATGAAATGATTGTTTGTGATAAAGAAAAAGACGCCGCCGATAATTACATTTTTGACCATGTAAAATCTGATGATTTGGTTGTGACCAGGGATATTGTTTTTGCGGACAGGCTTGTTCAAAAAGAAATTACCACGATAAATGACAGGGGAACGGTTTTTACTAAGGAAAATATTAAGCCCCTGCTTTCAAATCGGGATTTTGACCTGCAACTTGCGAATATCGGGCTGGTAAAACACTACAACGAAGGTTATGACAAAAAAAAGTTTGCCGCCTTTACCAATTGCTTTGATAAAATCATCCACCAGCTTTTAAAGAAATAAATCGACTTTGAAGTAAATCTCGTTTTTTTTGCTTTCGGGAAAATTTCAGAAAGAATTACTCTTCTGGTTCGTCTGGGAAGGCCATCTGAATAGAACAGATGCGGTCTCTAACCTGCATAAATGCTAGTACAACTTCCGGGTCAAAATGGGTTCCGGCAGAATTCTGAATTTCGGCAAAAGCATCTTCAATAGACCAGGCCTCTTTATAACAGCGTTTGTGGCTCAAAGCGTCAAAAACATCGGCTACGGCAACAATTCTTGCACTTAAAGGAATTTCTTTGCCCTTCAAAGGTGGACACATAGGAACAACGCCATTTCTTATATCAAACTGTTCAAGTTTAATATTTCCAGGATAACCTGCCGCTCCGCCATCCCAACGGTCGTGGTGATGAAGGGCAATTTCCATAGACATTGTGTCTAAAGGTGATTCTGGAGGATCAAAAAGCTGGGCACCAATTACTGTGTGGCCTTTCATAATATTGCGTTCTTCTTCCGTAAAACGAGGGTATGTTTTTTTCAGGATAATATCAGAAATACCAACTTTTCCTACATCGTGGAATTTTGCCGCAATCTTTAAATTATCACGATAACGATGAAGTTCTTCTTCTGGGATATTGTGATTAAAAGCCCAGCGGTCGTAAATTTCGAGTGAATACGAAGAAACACGCTCAACATGAGGATAGGTTTCTTTAGGATCGCGGAATTCGGCCATTTTGAGCATACGTTTTACCATGTTTGAAGTAAGATAAGCATGCTGCAAAGCCTGAACTGCACTTGAAGCAAAATGGGAAATTAACAGTTCTGCTTCTGAATCAAAAGAAATAACCCGTCCTTCTTCATCCTTGGCATTGATGATTTGAAGTACACCAAGTAACTGGCCTGTTGCCATTTTCAAAGGCAAGGTATACATAGATTTTGTATGATAATCGGTTGTAAGGTCTGTATTTTTGTTGAACTGATAAACAGAATCGGCTGGGATTGCATAACAGTCGTCAATATTTAGAGGCTTGCCTGACAAGGCTACATAACCACAAATCTGTTTTTCGTTGATAGGGAAAGAGAAACAAGTGTAAGGAAGTTTATCGCCAGGAGCTAATTCCTTGAGATGAGTGTCGTTTTGTCCATATTTGATTTTAAGCTTATTGCCTTCGGTTACATAGATAGAACCTGCATCTGCGTTTACAATTTTGCGGGTCTCTGTAAGAATTCGTTCCAAAAGGACATCAACATCCTGAATCTCTCCAAGCTGACGTTCAATTTCAATTATTTCCTGAAGTTTATCATCTCTTTTTTTACTAGCCATAAGATAATTATTGCTAAAATAACAGGTAAAATCAAGACTAAATTTAAGGGAAGTTTTAAAAAATTGACTTTAGTTTTTGAATGATTGAAAAATAAATTGGCCCTGCCCCATTTTGTTTGTCTGGCAAAATCTGATAGCCGTATTTTGTTTTTTCGTAATCTGGCAGGGTGATTTTGCAGCAGGATTTTATTTGGTCTGGCTGAGGATTTGCTTCCAAAAGTTTGAATACAGAGCCATCTTTATTAAATTTTTTGAAAAGCCTTTCTATCATATCATCATTTTCCTGGGGGCAGAGGGCACAGGTTGAATATAAAAGGATTCCTTGGACTTCCAACAGGCGGTAAGCTGATGAAAGTAAAGCCCATTGTTCCATGGTCACGGTTTTTATGCGGGATAAAGACCAGGTGTTTAAATATTTGGGATCTGCAATTACGTGGCGTTCGGAAGAACAGGGTGCGTCCAGCAAAATTCGGTCAAAACATTCTGATTGGCGGGTACACCAGGTCGAACCATCACTGCAGGAAATGGTGATTTTTTCGGCAATTTCTGGAGGTAGGCAGGTTTGCACAACAGTTGCAAGCCGATGTTTGCGGTCTGGAGACCGTTCATTGGAAGATAATTTTGCGTCGGTTGACATTCTGGAAGCTAAAACCAGGGTTTTGCCGCCGGGAGCTGCACACAGGTCTAAAATGTTATGAGCATTTTCGAGTGGAAGGCACAGGGCTGCCAGGACAGAGGCTGAATCCAGGAAATATGATTTTTCTGAGCCGGGAATTTGGTATTCCACCGCCTGATTTTCTTTGAAAAAGGCTTCTTTTAGAGCTGGCCAGCGGTCGCCGTAGAGTTGGCTGTAATAGGTTTCAAAGCCCTGGGGGCCGGAAAGTTTTGGGGCGGAGAGATTTGGAGTTTTGCTTGCGGTTTTTGTTTTTTTCAATTTTAGGTTTCCTTATTTCTATAATGGGAGCCTCTAAAAATTGCAATTTTTAGAGGCAACTCTGAAAACGCGACGTTTTAATTCGTGCTATATCAACGAATTAAAACTCGCAGGCATCTCTGAAAAAGCATTGAAAATGATTTTTTAGAGATGCCCATAATGATAAAGTAGTATGTCTGAACTTGTTCATTTGCGTCATGCTACCCCTGAATCAAGTTCGGAATGACGGTTCACTGTATTAAACCAATTTCTACTTTATATTTTATGACCCGGCCGGCTGCCTGGTCAATTTTACTTGCAAAATCTGAATCTTTCTGAGCTTTTTTATACAAAACCGAAGCTGCTTTTGCAAAACGTTTTTCGGAAATCATAATGCAGTCGACGCCGGCATCTATTGCCATGAGGGCAGCTTTTTCTGGCGGATAACCGTTATCTGCCAGGGCGCCCATAAAAATATCATCAGAAAAAATAAGGCCCTGGTAACCGTAAGTATTTCGCAAAATATCTGTAACCCAGACTTTGGAAAGGCAGGCAGGAGTTCCAGAGTCAATGGCGGAAGTTCTGGCGTGGGACATCAAAATGGCTCTAGGATTATATTTTAAAATTTCTTCAAAAGATTTTATAGATTCTTCCAAATCTGCTTTTGACAAGGTGATTTCGGGAAGGCCGGTGTGGGGGTCGGTATTTGTATTGCCGGGAAAGTGTTTTACGACGGTGGCAATTCCATTATTTTCATAGGCGTTTACACAGGCCCGCCCATAATTTAAGACTTGGGTAAAATCTCCAAAACTGCGGCCGTCGAGAAAGTCTGCATTGTCCTGGGTGCAAACTTCGATTACCGGGGCAAGGTTCATATGGAAGCCTAAATCGTACATTTGCTGGGCCTGGTCGGCGTACAAGTCATAGGCCTGGCTGACAGAATAAGACTGAGCAACGTCCTGGTTGGAAGGCAATTTTGTATTCAGCTTTTTGAGACGATTTACCCAGCCTCCTTCCTGGTCGACTGCCAGATAAGGGGGAATTAAATTATATTTTTTGCAATATTCTACAACTGATTGATTGAAGGATTTTTGATCTTCGCGGCTGTCGGCAATGTTGTATGAAAAATAAAGATAGCCACCGGCAACTAAAGGGGTGGTGTCATCGGTAGAATTTAGGTCGCCAATGGTTTCGTAGGAACGAAATTTTTTATTGCCTTCGAGGTTTTCTATAAAGATTTGGGAAATTTTTTGTTCCAAAGTCAGATTTTTAAGGTAATTTTGGATTTTTTCTTCGTAGGCGTTTTTATTTTCTATTACATATTGATTAAAGAGCCTAGCTTCCTGGTGTTTTTTGATTTCTTTTTGGGTCTGTTTATCAGGCTGGCAGGAAGTAAGCAACAAAGGAAGAACGAAGATAGAAAGAAAATTGATATTTTTTAATTTCATATTGGTAGTATATCAAAAAAAATCTACGGTTAGAAGTAGACTAGAAAGTTGATGTAACAGAATATACGGGAGAAAAAGCAAGCGGCAACCGAGGCATTCTGAACGTTGGCAAGCGTTTTTTTGTAAAAAAAACGCACAGTCCGATACCTCTTACGTTCAGCCATGCCGAATTGACGCGCTTTTTCGGGAGTATATTCTGTTAGGGCAATTGCGTTAGCGATGTGAAGGGCGCCGAAGGCGGCCACCGCAAGCGAAGCCCGACCGAAGGGAGGGCTGAGTGCGGAGGCTGGAGGCGTAAGCCGGAACCCGGAACGTAGCGACCGCCGGCACGGCGGGAACGCCCAAATTTTACTCTATATTTGATTGAGACTTTAATTTTGTATATAATTCTAGGGAATGAAAAAAATAGCGGTAATTACAGGTGCAAGTTCAGGTCTCGGAAAAGAATTTACAAAACAGGTAAGTTCAAAATATTTTTTTGACGAAATCTGGATAATTGCGAGGCGGGAAGATAAATTAAAGCAGCTTGCCTTGGAAATCAACAGCCATAATAATTTTCAAGTAGTAAAAGCTGTCCCTATGGATATTTGCGGAAAATCTGGGGTCGAGGCTTTTAGGTCTTTTTTGGAAGCGGAAAATGAAAGGTTGAAGGTTATTGAAAGTGGGATTGAAATTGGGCTTTTAATCAATAATGCTGGGTTTGGAACTTATGGACCTTTTAGCGAAACTTCGGTAAACCGCGAAATGGAAATGGTCGATTTGAATTGTACCACGGTTACGGGGATTTGCGGGGTTGCCCTCCCCTACCTCAAAAAGGATTCTGTCATCATAAATACATCTTCCCTGGCGGCTTTTATGCCTCTGGGAAATTTTGCGGTTTACGGGGCGTCAAAAGCTTTTGTTTTGTCTTTTTCTATTGCATTGGCTGCGGAACTTAAGGATAAGGGGATTAAGGTTTGTGCTTTGTGTCCGGGCTCTGTTTCTACCGAATTCGCGAATGTTGCTTCTAACGGGGCTCGCAAAGAAGTGAAAGGGGGAATTCAGCCGGAAAAAGTTGTTGCCCAGTGTTTGAAAAGGGCTTTTAAGGGCAAAAAAGCTTCCCTTTACAGGCCAAAATGGCGGATTACGGCTTTTTTGAGCAGGCTGGTGGGAAGATATTTGGTTGCGAGGTATACTTACAAATATCACAAAAGGCCTCATAATCCTGATGAAGATATGAAAAAATCATCTGAAAATATAGATATTTCTGATTTTGTATAATGGAGCCTCTAAAAATTGCAATTTTTAGAGATGCCCATAAATGATTGGAGTTGAAAAATGATTAAAAGTGCACTTTTTACAGATTTTTATGAATTGACTATGGCTCAGGGCTACTGGAAAAACAATATGAACCAGGAAGTTGTGTTCGATATGTTTTTCCGCAAGCACCCTTTTAACGGTGGATTTTCGATTCTTGCCGGAAATGAAACGCTGATGGATATTATCGAAAATTTCCGTTTTAGCGAAGATGATATAAAATATCTGGCCCAGCAGAAAATTTTTGACCAGGGATTTTTGGATTATCTCAAGGATTTTCATTTTACTGGCGACCTTTACACGATGGACGAAGGAACTGTAATTTTTCCTCAGGAACCTCTTGTCCGAATTCACGCAAATCTGATTGAAGCCCAGATTTTGGAAGGGCTGATTTTAAATCATGTAAATTTCCAGTCTTTGATTGCAACAAAAACAGCTCGTATCTGGCTGGCTAGTAAAAAAGCTCCGATTATGGAATTTGGTCTCCGCCGTGCCCAGGGGCCTGACGGGGCTATGAGTGCAACCAGGGCTTCTTACATTGGTGGGGCGGCTGGAACTTCAAATACTCTGGCCGGCAAGGAATATGGCATTCCGGTTATGGGAACTATGGCTCATTCTTGGATTATGTCTCATTCTTCGGAACTGGAAGCCTTCCGTGAATATGCAAAAATTTACCCGGAAAATTCTGTTTTCTTGATTGATACTTATGATACGCTTAAATCTGGTATAAAAAATGCAATTATTGCGGGCGGTGAACTGGTTGAAAAAGGCTACAATTTTGGTGTCCGCTTGGATTCTGGGGATATTGATTATTTGACTCGGGAAGTTCGCAAGGAACTAGACAGGGCTGGCTATCCTCAGGCAAAAATTTCTGTTTCAAATGAACTGACGGAAGAAATTATTTCTACTTTGGTTGCCCGCGGAGCTCCTATAAATTCCTGGGGAGTTGGAACTCACATGGTAACTGGTGGAAATGAATCTTCATTTACCGGCGTTTACAAACTTGCAGCCCGCCACGACAAAAAAACTGACAAAATGATGCCGGCTATGAAATTCAGCGATAATCCTGCAAAAACTACAAACCCTGGAATTAAAAACGTTTATCGTCTTTATGATTCTAACGGAATGGCCCTGGCTGATATTCTTACTCTGGAAGATGAAAAAATTGAGGAAGGAAAAGAATATCGCTTCCACCACCCTATGGTTGACTACAGGCAGTTTACTTGTACGGCGGCAAAAGTTGAATCTCTACTGAAAAAACGAATTGAAAAAGGTAAAAGGATTTCAAAGAGGATTCCTGATTCTGAGCAGTTGAAAATCAGTAGGACGACAATGCAGAGCCAGCTTGAAACATTTGATGAATCTTACAAGAGGATTTTGAATCCTCATATTTATAAGGTTTCTTTGAGTGAAAATCT
>CAZGDL010000077.1:0-9296 GCA_964525075.1 uncultured Treponema sp. | reverse complement strand
CTAAAACAACCGCTTTCGCGCTTGTTTTTTAACGGTTCTTCGATTTTAGGCTTGTAGGTGTCAGTTTCTTGCTAAAATCACAAAACTTGGCAAAAACAAAAATCGGCTCAAAAATTGGCAGGCAATTGACACAATCCTTGCAAAAGTATAGATTATTACAGTCAGTTTAATGTTTATGTTAAAAAGACTCGGGCAACTCCCGGGTCTTTTTTGTTACCTAGCTGGCTTTTAAATAGTTATGGAATACACATCATATAAAGACATTAAGTATTACAAAGAGTGTGCGGCTCTCGTGGAAGGAATGGGATTCAAACTTGTAGAACTCAAAATTGTTCCTGCAAAAACTACTACAAAAATTTCGGCTATGATTGCTTCATCTGACCCTTCTGTAAATATTGGGGTGAATGATTGTGCAAAAGTTCACCGGGTTCTTCTTACTCGTCTTGAAGCTCTGCTGGGGACGGAAGATACGACTATGGAACTTACATCTCCGGGAATTGAACACAATATCAAAAATGCGGCTGAATTTTCGGTATTTATTGGCCGGGATGTAAGGGTTTGGGATAAAATCTCGACGGACTGGATTGGTGGAAAAATTACTGCTGCTGACCAGAAATCGGTTACTTTGGAAAAAGAAGGCGGTGAGGTAATCACTGTTCTTTATGAAAATATAGCAAAAGCAAAATTTATTTATAAAGCATAGGGGGCTTAATATGTCAGAAATGGCAGAAGCTATCCGTCAGCTGATTCAGGAAAAAGGTTATTCTGAAGATTCAGTTAGACAGACAATTGAAAAAGCACTAAAAGCTGCTTACAAAAGAACTTACGGAACAGACGAGAATGCAATTGTTAAATTTAATGATGATATGTCAGACGTTGCAATTTATTCTCGTAAAGTTGTAATTGATGGGGTTTACGACCCAGTTAAAGAAATTGAACTTGAAGATGCAAAAAAACTTGCTGGTGACGAGGTTGAAGAAGGGGATGAAATTGATATTCTCGAAGATCCTAAATCTTTTGACCGTTCTGCAGTTGCAACTGGTAAACAGACTGCTCACCAGGGCTTGAACGAAACTTACAAAAATTCTTTGATGAATGAATATAAGGATAAAGTTGGGGAAATCATCATTGGCTATCATCAGCGTGAAAGAAATGGGAATATTTATGTTGATTTGGGCAATGCTGGTCGCTTGGAAGGGGTTCTCCCTGTAAAATATCAGTCAAAACTGGAATTTTATGAAAAGGGGGATCGCATCAAGGCTTTGATTGTTGATGTAAAGCCTACAAATTCTGGTATTCAGCTGGTTCTTTCTAGAAGTGATCCTAAATTGGTTTCTTCAATTCTTGAAAAAGAAGTTCCAGAAATTGCTGATGGAACTGTTCAGATTGAAAAAATTGTTCGTGACGCTGGTTACCGCACAAAAATCGCCGTTTCTTCTAAGCGTGAAGAAGTTGACCCTGTTGGGGCTTGTGTTGGTCTTAAGGGGGTTCGTATTCAGAACGTTATTCGCGAACTTTTGAACGAAAAAATTGATGTTCTTAGATATGACGCAGATCCTGTTGTATTTATTAAAAATGCACTTTCGCCGGCCCAGGTTGAGCGTGTTGTGATTATGGATGCCGATAAACGTCAGGCTTTGGCAATTGTTGAAGATTCTCAGTTCTCTTTGGCAATCGGTCGCCAGGGCCAGAATGTTCGTCTTGCAAACAGGCTTTGCGACTGGAATATTGATGTTAAAACTGTTGAACAGGCCGAAGAAATTGACTTTTCTACTGTTAGCACAGTTCAGAATGCTCGTAATCTCTTTAATGATGCTGAAGAAGAATCTTATGATGAAATTACAACTATTGCAGAACTTCCTGGAGTTGATGCAGAAGTTGCTAAAATCCTCAAAGAAAATGGAATTGAAGAAATCCAGGACTTTGTTGAGTCTTATGATAATAATTCAATCAATATTGAAGGAATTACAAAAGAAGCTCTTGATAAGATTAATGACCTTATCAATGAAAATGTTGAGTTCGTAGAAGAAGGTGATGATGAAGCTGACCAGTCAGCACAATCAGATTCTGAATCTACTGAAAATGAAGTTGCCGCTGAAGGAGAAGATGGTGAAGATGATTACCGTTGTCCTGAATGTGGTGCAAAAATCACTTTGGATATGACTCATTGTCCTAATTGTGGCGTTGAATTTGAGTTTACTGAAGATGAAGAGTAAGGAATAAGGAGCGCGTAAATATTTTATGGCAGATGAATTAGATAATAAGCCTAAAGTTGTAGTTCACAAGAAGCAGCCGGAAGCTGCTCCTGCAGCAGCACCTGAAAAAAAGCGTGTCGTTGTTGTGAAAAAGAAGAATCCTCCTGCTCAGCCTCAGGCTCAAAACAATGGTCAAAAAGCCCATGTCGTTGTAAAAAAGGCAGAAAATCAGGCGGCTCCAGCTGCTAGTCAGGAATCTCCAAAAAAGGATAAACCTGTCCAGTCTCATGGTCCTGTTTCTAATGCAAATCCTAATGCAGGGTCTGGTCGAAATCCTAATGCTGGAAATAATTCTGGCTCTAACCAAAATAATTCTGGTTATAACAGGCAGAATAACAGACCTTTTGAACTTAATTCTGCACGTCCGAATGTAAAGGCCGGAAACTTGTCTGATAAACCTCGCCAGGGTGGCTATAATCGTAATGGCCAGGGTGGCGGATATAATCGTGGTGGTCAGGGCGGTTACAATCGTAACGGTCAGGGTGGCGGATTCAATGGCGCCCAGGCTCGTCAGAGTTACCAGAATCGCGAAAATAATGGCCAGGGCGGTTACAATCGTGGTGGCCAAGGTGGCCAGGGCGGATATAACCGTGGCGGTCAAGGTGGCTTTAATCGTGGCGGTCAAGGTGGCCAGAGTGGATTCAATCGCAATGGCCAGGGCGGTGGTTTTAACCGCAATGGTCAGGGCGGTGGATTTAATCGTGGTCCAAGACCTGGAATGGGTGGCGGTTCTGCTCCAGTTCCAGTTGATCAGTCAAGACAGCAGTCATCTAAAAAGGCAGCTTTTAAAGGCAAAAAACAGATTTATAATCGCAAGGATGCTGAACAGTATGATGATAATCTTTTTGAATCAAAGAAAAAGTCAGAAACTCCAGCAACTGTAGTACCAAAGTCAATTGATATTATGGAGTCTATTTCTGTATCAGATTTGGCTCGCAAAATGAATCTCAAGGCTTCGGAAGTAATCGGAAAACTCATGGGAATGGGTATGATGGTTACAATCACCCAGTCAATCGACTCAGATACTGCAACTTTGCTTGCAGCAGAATATGGCTGTGAAGTTCACCTTGTTTCTCTTTACGATGAAACTGTTATTGAAGGTGATAAGGATGATGGCGTTGAATTAAAGCCTCGTCCACCAATCGTAACTGTTATGGGACATGTTGACCATGGTAAGACAAAAACTTTGGACGCAATCCGCAATTCTCATGTTGCAGAGGGCGAAGCCGGTGGTATTACCCAGTCAATTGGTGCTTATTCTGTAAGTACTCCAAAAGGAAAAATCACTTTCCTGGATACTCCTGGTCACGAAGCATTTACAATGATGCGTGCCCGTGGTGCTCAGGTTACTGATATTGTAGTTTTGGTTGTTGCAGCTGATGATGGCGTTATGCCTCAGACTTTGGAAGCTATTGCTCATGCAAAAGACGCAAAAGTTCCAATCATCGTTGCTGTAAACAAAATTGATAAGCCGGAAGCAAATCCAGACCGAGTAAAAACTCAGCTTTCTGAACAGGGGCTTACTCCTGAAGAATGGGGCGGAGACACTCAGTATGTTAATATTTCTGCAAAACAGAAACTTGGTATTGATGATCTTTTGGATGCAATTCTTTTGCAGGCTGAAATGCTTGAACTAAAAGCAAATGATCAGTGTCGTGCAGAAGGAAAAATCCTGGAATCTCGTGTAGATCAGGGACGTGGTGTTGTTTCTTCTGTAATTATCCAGCGTGGTACATTAAAACAGGGGGATCCTTTTGTTGCCGGAATTTATTCTGGCCGTGTTCGTGCTATGTTTGATGACCGTGGTAAGAGAATTCAGGAAGCTGGTCCTTCAACTCCTGTTGAAGTTCTTGGTATGGAAGAAATGCCAAATGCAGGCGATCCATTCCAGGTTACAGAATCAGAAAAAGATGCTCGAGCAATTTCTGCAAAACGCCAGGAATTGAAGAGATTTGAAGCAGCCAAGGCTGTTAAGAAAACAACTCTTGAATCACTTTATAGCGATATTGCTGATAGCGAAGTTAAAGAACTCAAAGTTATTATCAAGGCTGACTTGCAGGGATCTGCTGAAGCCCTTAAATCTTCTTTGGAAAAACTTTCTACCCGCGAAATCAGACTTTCGGTTATTCATTCAAGTGCAGGTGCTATCAATGAATCTGATGTTACTTTGGCAGCCGCTGATTCAAATGCAATTATCATCGGATTTAATGTTCGTCCAACTCCTAAGGCAAAAACTTTGGCTGAGCAGGAACAGGTCGAAATCAGAAAATACAACATTATTTACAAGTGTGTTGAAGAAATTCAGCAGGCTATGGAAGGTATGTTGCAGCCTGATACAAAAGAAGAAGTTATCGGTCAGGTCGAAGTTCGCAATACATTCAAAGTACCAAAAATCGGAGTTATTGCCGGTTGTTCTGTTTCAGAAGGTATTGTCCGCCGAACTTCCAGCGTAAACCTTGTTCGTGATGGAATTGTAATCTTCACTGGTAAGATTGCTTCCCTCAAGCGTTTCAAGGATGATGCTAAAGAAGTAAGCGTTGGCTACGAATGTGGTATTGGTCTTGAGAACTGGCAGGATATTCAGATTGGCGATAAACTCGAAGTATTTGAAATTATCGAAGTTGCAAAAAAACTTGGTAAAACAATTGCTGAAGAGGAAGCCGAAGCTGCCAAAAAGAATGTAACAGCTACAGGTTCTGAAGGAGCTCAATAATGGGGCAGTATCGTATTCAGAGATTGAACGATCAGCTCAGAGATGAAATTTCAAGTTTGATACTCAAGGGCGAAGTAAAAGACCCTAGAGTATCGACATTTTTGAGTATAAACCGGGTCGAAGTTACAACCGACCTGGGCTACGCAAAAGTTTACGTTTCATCTTTTTTGCCAGATAATCAACTTGCGAAAGGCGTCGACGGATTAAATGCTGCTGCAGGTTTTATTCAGCGGGAAATTGCAAAAAAACTTAGAATCCGCCAGTTCCCAAAACTCCAGTTTATTGTGGATTCTGGTATGAAAGAAGGTTTTGCAATGGTTCAAAAATTGAACCAGCTGGAAAAAGAATCTAAAGAAGTTGAAAGCGAAAAATCCGAAACCAAGTCGGAATAAAACAAGTCGGGATAAAGAATCCCTGAAAATAAAAATCCCTGGGAATGGACAATGCCACCTTCCAGGGATTTTTTTTATGGGAACAATTTTTAGGTGTAATTTAATTTACTACAAAACGGTAATGAATTCGCCCCCCCAGGTCTTTATCAATCAGCCCTGTAAAAAAACTTTCCTTCGTAAAAACTGCCGTTATGGAATTGTTGGGAAGAGTGTGCAAATTCGTATCAAAAAGTTTAGAACGTAAAGGCCTTCCGTTTTGAAAATCCGCATTTCCATCATCATTCAAAAGGTGAATAATATTGAAACCGCAAAGTTTCGCTGTTTCTTCAGAAAAATCTTCTTTTTTCTGTCTGATTTCTTCCTGCAGCTGCAATTCTTCTTGGTCTGGAATATAAATTTTCCTTTCTTTTTTACAATCTTTTTTTGACTGTTTTGCAAGATTGTTTCTTTCCAGGATACTTTTTTCGTAAATTTCTTTTTGAATTATCATTTCAGCAATAACTTTTTCGATTGTAAATTCAGGCAGTCTTGAAAGGCCTGCTGCCTGCTTTATATCAAAATTCCCAACTCTAGTTCTGTAAAGTCCCACCAAATGGCCCGCAGAATTACACTCATTTGCAATATCCCTAGCCAGGCTTCTGATGTAAGTTCCTTTTGAAACAATAAAATCTATCAGGGCGTATTCAACCTGGTTCTGGGCATTTACTTTTGTTTCAAGAATCTGGGCTTTGTGAACGGTCACCGGCCTTGCAGGAATTTCTGCTTCCTGCCCGCTACGGATTAAATCGCTGGCCCTTTGGCCGTCCACGTGGATTGCAGAAAAAACAGGTGGCTTTTGCATAAAGTCGCCTGTGAATTTTTTTACAGTATTTTCAAAATCCTGGACTTTGGGCAGGGGGGCTTCTTTTACTACCTTTCCAGTATATTCCAGGGTGTCTGTTTCCTGGCCAAATTTTATGACAGCCCGGTATTCTTTATCGAATTCGATGATATTTCCAGCCAGCCGGGTCAAGCGACCTGTGCAAACAACCAAAAGTCCCTGGGCAAAGGAATCCAAAGTTCCAGTATGGCCAACTTTTTTTGTTCCGATAGCTTTTTTTATGCTGTTCAGGGATGAAAATGATGTGAGTCCTGGCTTTTTTGCTAAAAGTACAATGCCGTCTGTTGATGTTTCGTTCATAATTAAGATAAAAATAACCTGTTGTGAATTTTTGGAGATTTCCTTTAAAAAAGAAAAAACTTATCGTTTTTAATTTTCCATTAAAACGACAAGTTCGCAAAAAAAAATGGACGGTGAGAGGATCGAACTCCCGACATTCTGGGTGTAAACCAGACGCTCGTACCAGCTGAGCTAACCGTCCAAAAAGTATGAATTATTTATATCATTTATAAGAAAGTCTGTCAATATACTAGACTTGAAAAATGGCAAAAAAATAAAAAAAATTACGAATTTTGCCTGTCTATGTAATGAAGTCTTTTTAAAAGTGTGTTAAAATAAATGCAGTTATTTAGAACGTCATTCCGGGCTTGACCCGGAATCTCATGAACAAGAGGAGGGATTTTTTGAATGTACAGAATAAATAAAAAAGTCCCGAATTGTAATCCTCTTATCACAAAAACTGCTTTTGTAATTTTTATCATCATAAATTGCTTTTGTATATTTTCTTGTAAAAATGCCAGCGAAAGTAAACTTGCTTATGATTCTTATGACAGTGTAAAAAATCAGATAAAAAACAGGGAGCAGGAAATTTCTTGGACAAAGGAAATTGAAGGGGAGCGACTGACCACCGCCGTTTCTGTCGATGAAAAACTTTCAAAACAAAATATTTCTATAAATCCGGATCTTGTAAAAATCATAAAAGATTATAATCAGCCGGTTTATCCCTATTTGTCTGATTTTGGCAGTCTGGATACGCGGGAAATAAATAAAACTTTGCAGGAAAGTCTGGATAATTTTTGCAAATCCTTGTCCAAAAATCCTTATTCTGGGCCTGATAGTTTTTTTGATAATTCTTATATTTTTAATTATGTTTTTTTCAAAAATGATTTTATTTCGGGCTGGAAATCTTCTTTTAATGAAGATTTCCCTTATACCGAAAAACAATTAACAAAAATTGCCGAAAAAAATGCAAAAATTGAGGCTGCAAAAAAAAGAGTAGAAGAAGCGGAGAATGCAAAAGTAGCAGAAAAAACAGAAGCTGATTCTGCACCTGAGGTTGAGACACAATCAGAAAGTTCTAAAAGTAACACTGAAAATACTTCAGAAAAAACTCCCGAAATTGTTATTGATAAAGCTACCAGAAAACTTGCTGAAAAAAATATAGAAGAAGTAAACATTTTTTCGGGCTGGATTTTTGGGCAGCCATTTGTTGGAGATGAGATAATTCAGGTTCCTGTTCGTTTTTATTGCCAGAATGGAACAATCGATGTTACATTATATGTAAATAGAAATAAATCAAATTCTATATACCAGATTACTATAGACAGGTGGGGAAGAGTATGATGGCCCAAAAAAGTTTAACAGGAATTGAAAGGGAACTGGTTCTCCAGTATTTAATTGACGGAAATGTCCCTGTGACATTGACTCCAATTGAAGAAGAAACTGATTCTGATTCGGACGAAGTTATAAAATCATTGACATCACAAATCTTCCCGATTGCCATAAAAGGCGAGCATATGAAAGTTCAGAAGGATGGAGAAATTCTTCTGGAAAATGCTCCTCAGTCTGTCGCAAAATTTGCAAATAAAAATGTAAAAGTTGAATTTTATTTTAACAGGGTGGGATTGTTTTTTACATCTCTGGTAAAAGAAACTCAAAAAGGCCTGTCTCTTTCTATTCCGGACGAAATTGATAGAATTCTTGATATAGAAGATGATAAACATTATGATTTTTCGGCCCAGATTTATTTTGAGTGCAAAAGTCGAAAAGAATTAAATATAAAATGCGTTCCAGAAGAGGGAATTGAACTTTTTTGTCGCCCTGCCTGGAAAATTATCCCCCTTGAAAATCAAAAAAATGCAAAAGAATTGCTGGAAGATTTTGTTCAGCAGGCAAAAGCCGAAAAAAATGCGGGAAATGGCATTCAACTGATTCCTGTCTGTAAATATTTGACTAGCCCTCGCGGGCATCAAATGGAAGCCCTGCAGGACAGAATTAAGCCCCTGGGGATTTTGTTTGTAGACCATGAAAGGCTTGTGCTTGGAATGGAAACAAAATCCTGTACTTTTTTCCCAGCAGAAGAATATGGGGTAAAACTTTCTTTTTCAATAAAGGCTGGCCCTATCCAAACTCGCGATATTTTTGTTACTTGTCTGGTAAACAAAATTTACAGGAGTAAGGACGGATTTTTGTCTTGCGTAGATTTTAAATACACAAGTATGCAGGAAGAAGATTTAAGATTTTTGTACGAAAAGGCAACTAGTACCCTGTTTAATTAGCTTCGGGCTTTTCTGGAGGAGTTGGCTTATTTCCCAGAAAAATTGCAATTCCACTCAAGTAATCAATGTTTTCGCATACAATCTTGATGATTACGGTCATTGGAACGGCAAAAATCATTCCGATAAATCCCCACAAATATCCCCAAATTGACAAGCTCACCAAAATGACAAATGGTGACAAGTCCAGATTTTTGCCTTCAACCCTTGGTTCAACAATATTTCCCAAAACCAGATTTATCATAATCATAGCAATTAAAATAAAAATTGGTTTTGCTATGGAATCTGGGGCGAATTGCAAAATTGCAAACAGCGTCGTTATTACAATGGAAATGAGAGAACCAAAGTAGGGGATAAAGTTCATTATAAAAGCGACGAAGCCCCAAACTAAAGGGAAGTCCATTTTTATTACTTTTGTGGCAAAAAAAGCTAAAAGCCCGGTTGCCAGAGAAATAAAAAACTTGATGGAAATATAATTTACAGTCTGATTTGCAATCTGGT
>CAZGDL010000076.1:5671-9339 GCA_964525075.1 uncultured Treponema sp. | reverse complement strand
TGAACTGAACTGAACTGAACTGAACTGAACTGAACTGAACTGAACTGAACTGAAACAAAATAACAAACTCCCCTTCATTCTTTAAAGTAATTTTTACAGAATACGTTGTATTATATAATAGAATTGTTATACTATCAAGAAGGACTCACACAAAAACTTTTGCTGGATTAGCAATAAATCTTACTTCATTTCCAGTTTTATTTTCTAAAAGGTACCCTTTTGAAACCAGATTTTTGAGTACATTTATTCTGAAATATGTAGACGCTTGAATTCCTATATGTTCTGCAATCTCTTTGGCTGAATGTTCCTTCTTAAAACAGAAGGACAAAATCTTTTCATCATTCTTACCCTCAAGAATTCCGTCAACATGAATTTCAGGAACGGAATCCTCATCAATTACGCCAGGATTAAATGTAAGATTTGGAAGCACAAGCGTGAAAGAGTTTCCTGTAGATGAAATAAATGGTCTGAATGCTTCTCCTTTACCAGTATAATCCTGTTCTATTTTATCAAATCCTGAGCCTTTAGATTCCATGTATCTGCAATATTCAAGGATTGCACATATAACTTCATTTCTGCGGCGTGGAATTATTGAAGAAATATTCTTTTCCTTTTTAAGTTCTTTAACACCAAGCAATGCCCCCGGAGAAGTAATTTCCAGCCGGTCTTTAAACATATTTACTTCTATCTGACTTCCATACATAAAATAATTACGATGAGCCACAGCATTAACGATTCCTTCTGTAACAGAACGTAGAGGATAAGAAAAATAATCCACTCTTTGTGTATCTTCCTTTCTAAAGCCGTTTACCGAATGATTCTGAATAAAATGAATGGCAAAGGTTATTGAATCCAGTATGTTCCCGGAAAATTCTTCAGATGCCAGAATTAAGGAACTGCCTTTTGTTAATTCAGGCCAAAGGGTACAAATAATTTTAGTCCTTTCCCCATTATAATTATCCTTAAAAAGTTCTGCCCCTTTAGATAAAAGTAGAGCATTGTTTATAAATCCAGCTGAAATTAATGCCTTATCTGTAAGTTCTTCACCAGTTCTTTCTCTGTAAAGATTAAGAAGTTTCTGATATGAATTTCTATCAAAACGTTCATCTGTAAACGGCTGATCAAAAGGATTACTGTCACTAAGAAGAACCATATCACGAATCTGTTCAGGGCTTGCAAGTCTTGTACTTCCGTAAGTTCTTACATAAATCCCAAGCAGATTTTCTTCATGAAGAATAACAGGAAGAATCTTGCTTTTTTCAACGCTGATTTTTAGCACATATCTTGTCTGAGAAGGTGTGGAAACAGGAATTGTATCTATTTTATACTTGATAGAAGGTTCAATTCTCTGCCTAACCTGACGGTGTATCATCAATATGATTTTATCAGCAGTATCATGGTCAAGAGAAACTATAATATGACTTTTATCTTCAACTCCTACATAAAGAGTCCCACCTTCGGTATTAGCAAAAGCAGCCAGAGTCTTTAACCAGCCGATTTCCCGAACTTTTCCGGAATCAGCAGATTTTCCTTCTTCTATAATTCCTTTAAATTCATTTTTTGAATCTTCAATATTAAAACCGGGAATCAGTTCTTCTATATGCATAATTCTGCCTCCTTTAAGACTATACTACAAATAAAAAAGATAGTGAAGTAGAATGAAGTTTTACTTCACTATACTTCACTCAAAATTACTTGACCTAAAAATAATTTTTTTTTGCAAATACAAATAATCGGGTATATACTATCCGTAATTTGTTAGGAAAAAATTACATCACAAGGAGTAACATATTATGAAAAACGAAGAACCAAGAGTATTAGCCATTATTCTGGGTGGAGGAAAAGGAACCAGACTTTATCCTCTTACAAAGGAACGTTCAAAGCCGGCCGTTTCTTTTGGCGGAAAATACAGAATTGTTGATATTCCAATTTCAAACTGTATAAATTCAGGCTACAAAAAAATTTATCTGTTGACCCAGTTCAACTCTGCATCTTTGCACCTTCACATCACAAATTCTTACAATTTTGACCGTTTCTCTGGCGGATTCGTTGAAATTCTTGCTGCAGAACAGACGCTTGAACATTCAGGCTGGTACGAAGGAACTGCCGACGCCGTCCGCAAAAACTTTATCCACTTTAAAACTCAAAAACCAACTCATTACATCATTCTTTCTGGTGACCAGCTTTACAAAATGGATCTCAAAGATTTTATGAACAAGCATATCCAGTCTGGTGCTGAAATCACAATCGCTACAACGGCCGTAAACCGTCACGACGCTTCTGGTTTTGGTATTATGAAGATTGATGATAACAACAACGTAAAAGCATTTATGGAAAAACCAAAACCAGATATGAATATTGATGATTGGAAAATTCCAGCAGATGCCCGCGGAGATCTTCCTGCCGAAAAAGAATATCTTGCTTCAATGGGTATTTACATTTTCAATGCTGACACAATGGAAGAAATGCTGGGTGGCGAAAACGAAAAATACACAGACTTTGGTAAAGAGATTTTGCCACTTGCCATCGGAAAGAAAAAGATTAATTCTTATATTTTTGACGGCTATTGGGAAGATATCGGAACTATCCGAAGTTTCTATGAAGCAAATATCGCCCTCACAGAACCTTATCCAAGATTCGACTTCTTTGGTGAAACATCTCCAATTTACACTCATATGCGTAATCTTCCACCTTCAAAAATCAATAAAGCTGATATTAATGCTTCTCTTACTTCTGAAGGTTGTATTATTACCCAGGCAAAACTCAACAAATCGGTTGTCGGGGTTCGTTCAATAATTCGTGAAGGTACTGAACTTGACGGAGTTATTATGATGGGTGCTGACTATTACGATCCTGAAGATGAAAAACAGGCAAACGTAAAGGCCGGCATTCCAGTCACAGGAATTGGCAAAAATTGTAAAATTGCCCACACAATCATCGATAAAAATGCCCGCATTGGTGATAACTGTAAAATTGGCGTGACAGGAAAAACTTACGAAGACGGAGACCACGGCTCATTCTACAGTGCTGATGGAATTATCGTTATCCGTAAGAATGCAATCCTCCCACCAGGAACAGAAATTTAACGTTTTATGCCTGATATGTATGATAAGTTAGGGGATTTACTCAACGAAGCATTAAAATCAGGCAAAATTCCAAATCAAAAACCAGCCCAGGCTGATGATTTAGAAGACCGGAACAATCACAACGAAAATCATGATGATGTAAATAATGATGAAACTTGTGATAAATCCGGTCTTTTTTCATTTAACTCATTTAACAAAGAAAAAATCAGGCTAAAAATCCCTAAAAAAGAGAAAAAAATATGTGGTCAGGTAGTGAAATTGCATAAATATACAGAAAATATGCAATTTCCACCACAAATTCAAAATGCACTAACTACGCTAGATATAGCGTACCCGATAACTACCACACAGATTAAAAAACAGTATAGAAAAATATTAAAAATCACTCATCCAGATACTAAAAACACTATACAACAATTACAAGGTGTCAATTTTAATAGACAATACACAGTAGATGAGATTAAATCCGCTTATAATTTATTGTGTAATTATTTTGACATTAAATAAATATATAAAATATCATACATACTAAGAATTATTATATGTATAATATTTTATACACTACCCTGTCTAATTTTTTAG
>CAZGDL010000076.1:0-5571 GCA_964525075.1 uncultured Treponema sp. | reverse complement strand
TATTACGAATTTTCCCATTCTTCGATTTTTCTGTGGAGGGTTTTTCGGCCTATTCCCAAAATATCTGCAGTCTTGGACTTATTATTGTTATTGGCTGCCAGGTTTTCCTGAATGATAATTTTTTCAGCTTCTTCCATTGTAATGCCAAGTGGGATTGAAATTGTTTTTTCATCACTCTTTTCTCTGAGAGACGCCGGCAAATCATCAATTTTAATTTCATCACCAGTACACATAACAACAGCCGATTCAATGCAGTTTTTAAGCTCGCGGATATTTCCAGGCCAATTGTATTTTATGAGCAGGGCTTTTGAACGGTTGTCAAATCCCTTTATATTTTTTTCATTTTCGATATTGAACTCTCGCAAAAAAGAATGCATCAGTAAAGGAATGTCGTCTTTTCGCTCTCGCAAAGGAGGCATTTCAATTCTCACAACATTCAGACGATAATATAAATCTTCGCGGAAATTTCCATTTTTGACTTCTTCTTCAAGTTTACGGTTTGTGGCAGCAACAAGTCTTACATCAACAGAAATTGTTTCTTCTCCGCCAACCCTTTCAAATTTCTTTTCCTGCAAAACTCGCAAAAGTTTTACCTGGGTGGCAGGATTAATTTCCCCAATTTCATCAAGAAAAATTGTTCCGCCATTTGCAAGTTCAAATCTTCCTTTGTGCTGGGAATCCGCTCCGGTAAAAGCCCCTTTTTCAAAACCAAAAAGTTCACTTTCCAAAAGGCTTTCGGACAGGGCGGCACAATGCACAACAATAAAAGGCTGGTTAGCCCTGGGTGACAATTTGTGAATTGCATTGGCGACCAATTCCTTACCAACCCCGCTTTCTCCGGTAATTAAAACGGAAGCCCTGGTGGGGGCAGCCTTTTCTATCATCATCTTAACTTTTGCCAACTCAGAAGATTTGCCTATCATTTCGGTAGGATTGTTCTGATTTAAAAGTTTTTCTTTCAATTCTTTATTTTGCCGGGCAAGTTCTTTTCCACGCAGGGCATTTTTTACGACAATATTTAAATGGTCCAGGTCTAGTGGCTTTGTCAAAAAATCAAAAGCACCGGCTTTAATCGCTGCGGTCGCATCATCAATACTGCCATGGCCTGTCAAAACTATGATTGGAATACCAGGAAATTTTGTAGTCACCTGGCGGACAACCTCTTCGCCAGAAATGCCATCCATGCGGAGGTCGGTGATTACCAGGTCAATTCCCCCAGCCTGAATAAGGTCAAGCCCCTCTTTGCCGTTGGCCGCTTCCTTTACCTTGTAGCCTTCAAGTTCAAAATTATCGGCTAAACCGTTTCGGATATTTTCTTCGTCGTCAATTGTGAGAATTGTAAAATCGTTCATTTTTATCACTCCTCTATCATTTTCCAGGATTTTCCAGGCAGGATTTTTTTTCGGATTTTAGATTTTTCAGATTAAATTTTTGTGAGTAATTTTGTGTCTTTTTGAGGAATCAAGAAAGTCAGCGTAAAAGTTGTTCCCAGCCCTTCTTTTGAATCAACGGTAATTTCACCCGAAAATTCTTTTACAATTTTGTAAACCATAGTCATTCCCAGGCCGGTTCCATTGGCTTTTGTCGTGTAATATGGCTCAAAAATTTTTGCCAGGGTTTCTTCTGACATTCCGCAACCGTTATCAGAAATCTTTATCACAAATTTATTATCCTCGAGTGAAGAAGAAATATTGAAAATTCCAGGAGGATTATCAGATTTTTCATCAAAATTATTAGTTTCTGGGAAGCGAGTTTTTATTGCAGCAAGAGAATTTTGTGATAGATTGATAAAAATTTCCCTGAAAAGTTTTTCATCCAGCATAATTCTCTGGTCTTTTCCGGACGGGTCGAACCTCGTTTTTACCCCAAATTTATTAAATTCGGGCTTAAAAAAATCCATCAAACTTCCAATAATTTTATCAGGATCTTTTAACTCAAGAGTTGCCTTAATTGGCCTTACCGCCGTCAAAAAATCCATAACAAGTTTATTTAGATGTTCAATTTCGTCATTTACAACGTCGATATGGTCTTCTACAAACTTTTTTCCAGGTAAAATATCATCATTTTCGCGGGCTTTTTTGATAGCTTTTTGAATCAACTGGATATGAATGCTGATTGCCCCCAGGGGATTTTTGATTTCGTGGGCCATTCCAGCCGCCAGGTTGGTGAGATTTGCGAGATTTTCCATCCGGTGCAGCAAAACATCCTGATTTTTCTTTTCTGTAATATCCCGAATTAAGATGATTGACCCATTCAAATCCCCATCATGCACAAGGGGCGAAATGGTGATAGAAACAAATCTCACGCTGCCCCCAGAAGTCACCGTAGAAAATTCCTCGGAAGAATTTGTGATTTCTTTTTGGGCACAATTTTTTAGCCAGGAGGTGATTTCTTCATCATCAATAAAATTCCAGACTGGCAGACCGCTGTTTTGGATTTCGCTGAGCCGAATTGAAAAAGGCAGGCGACTTTCGGCAGCTGTATTGTTTCTTTGTAAAATAAAATGGTTATCTACAATTAAAATTCCAGTCGACAAGGATTCAATAATGGACTTGTAACTGTCACTTTCTTCTATTACATCGTCTAGTAGGGCTAAAATTTGCTCTTTGGAAAGTTTATCAGCTTTCTGGCTTATCCTTTTTACATAATTTTTCATGACAGGCTAAAAACTCCTTCCCGCAAAACATTTATGTGGGACATATCTCGCAAAAGAATTTCCAGGGCAGCAACTGGTGACTGGTTGTACAGGGTGATATTATCCCAACAATCCCGCAAAAGCTGCATACACTCTGCACTTGCTTCTGCTCCGTTTTGCGAATACATAAGTTTTTTTTGAAGCAAAGCAAGTTGGTTCAAAAAAATCCTCAATTCAAGTCTAGGATAAAAATCGCCAGAATTTTTAACAATTTCTGCCAGGTCTGGAATTTTTTTTGTCGCAATTGAATTATAAAAAGTCTGGGCCTGAATTTTGATTTTCTCGGGCGGAACCGGTAAATAGGTCAAAAGATAATCATTAATAGAACCGGTAAAATTCTCATTATGAAAAACCCTAGTGATTACATCTTTCTGCTGATCGAAACTTCTGTTTATAAAGTTGTAAGTTCTGACCCTCGAAAGGATTGTCTGCATAATTGCGTTTCGCTTGGACGTAAGCAAAATAAAAACGCAGTCTGCAGGTGGCTCTTCCAGAATTTTGAGCAGAGCATTCCTTACACTTGAAGCCATACGGTCTGCATTTTCGATTATGACAGTTTTTTTGCCTTCTTCGGATTTTATATGGGCCCATTCTTCCATATTTCTGATTTGGTCTACAGGAATTGCATCGTAAAGATAATCGTTTTCCAGGGAAGATGAGTCTTTTACAAGTTTTTCACAGATTTTTTCCAATTTTTCAAAGTCCGGCAAGTCTCGGGGAAAATCCAGTTTTTCAAGATTTTCGTTAATTTCGTCAATTAAATTTCCAATTTTGTTGAAATTTCTATCCCCCTGCCACAAAATGCCATTAAAACGCAGGGTTAATTTTCTGATACTTCGCAAAAAAAAGTATCTGGAAGCATCTAAATAAGTTGCATTTGCATTGCAGGCTTTCAAAAAAGTGTCTTTTGCGGCTGCAATTTCCAAAGAACAATCCCTAGGACCTAAAAGCATTAAGTTGCTACAAATTAAAGATTTGTGCTGCAGGCAGGATGGACAGGAACAAGTCCATTTTCCCTGAGGATTTTCGTGGCAGGATAAAATTCGAGCGGTTTCCAGGGCTGTAGTCAGTTTTCCGCTGGCTTCGCTACCAGAATATAAAATTGCCCCAGGGAGCCTTTTATTTTTTATATCCGCGGAAATTATTTTTTTTACATCCTGATTAACTAAATTCTCAAACATTGCTTAAACCTTCCTGGCCTTTTTCCAAAATAACCCCGAATATCGAATAAAAAAAGCTTCCGTCAAAAAGATTTTCCACCGAGAAAAATGGCTGAACAGACAAAAGAAAAATACTTAAACCGGTAATGGCAAGGCCTTCAGCCGCCCCAAAGAAAAATCCCAAAGTTCTATCCAGGCTTTTTAAAATCTTTCCTTCAAAAATCTTGGCAACAATCACCTGGGCAAGTTTCACAATCAGAAAAACTACAATGAAAACAATCAAAAATGAAAGAATATTTCTTAAAATTGTGTTATTTATAGAAGATAAAACAAGATTTCCGGCATCATCATAAAAAATACAGGCCAAAATAATTCCCAAAATCCAAGAAAGTTTTCCAAAAACATTTTCGACAAAGCCTTTTATAAGCCCCACAATCGCAAAAGTCAAAATTACAATTCCAAAAATCCAGTCAATAACAGTAAAAGTCATATTTTTCCTACCTTTTTTTCCTACTTTTTTTTCTGAGGATTACTCCACTTCTTCCCATAATAACGACGCAATAACCTGGGCTGGCCGTTTATCCGAAACAATAGATTTTAAGGCCTCTGAATAGGCTTTACGATTTTCAGGATTCAGCATTTTATCCAAAGCAGCAATTAAATGTTCAGAATCAGCATCAGATCCCAAAAGCATTTCTGCAGCATTTTTTTCTGCAAAAAATTCAGCATTATCAACCTGGTCGCCCCGAGTTCCACTTCCACACAAAGGAATCAAAATCATAGGTTTAAGGAGGACAGCAGTTTCCCAAAGAGAATTTGCCCCTGCCCGGCTCAAAACCAGGTCAGCAGACGCAAGAACATCCGGCATCTGGTCATAAATAAAATTGTAAGGTTTGTAATCCCCTGGATATTTTGTAGCCAGGTCTGAAGATTTATTTTCATCACCATTTACAAGACCCGTCTGATGAACCACCACAAAATTTTTGCACAAATAATCTATATTTGAATAAACAAGATTATTGACCTGCCTTGCCCCAGAAGAACCTCCCAGAACTAAAAGAAGGGGCTTTTTTAGTTGCGTTTTTTCGATTTCCAAAAATTCCAGCCCCTTGGCGGGATTTGTGTTATAAAAAACAGGTCGAACAGGATTTCCGGTCACAAGGATTCTTTTTTGATCAGTTTGTGGAAGGCGATTTTTAGTTTCTTCATAAGAAACAAACATTTTTTTTGCAGATTTAAAGTTGATTTTATTTGCAAGTCCCAGGGTAAAATCACACTCATGGGTATAAACTGGGATTTTCAAAAAATGAGCAGCAAGACAAGGGGGCACACTCACAAATCCACCTTTTGAAAACAAAAGACAAGGTTTTTCTTTTTTCAAAATATGATAAGCAGAAAAAAATCCGCCAATAATCCTAAAAAGATCAGAAAAATTCTTCATTGAAAAATAACGGCGGAGTTTGCCAGATGGAATGCCGTAAAATTTGTCAGCTGTAGATTTTCCATCAGGGCCAAGAGCTTTTTCTACAATTTTTTTGTCCATTCCTTTAGAACAGCCAATCCAGATTATTTTTAAATCTTTATGATTATTTTTTGCAATTTCTTTTAATTCATCAGCAACGGCAAGCCCCGGATAAATATGACCGGCAGTTCCGCCACCTGTAAAACAAACAATGTCATTATTTAACTTCATAATGGGTCATTTTAACACAGTCA
>CAZGDL010000075.1:1312-9374 GCA_964525075.1 uncultured Treponema sp. | reverse complement strand
TTTTTATTAAGAAGTCTACTTAATTATACAACTTTTACTCTCTATAACGCATATTCTGTCTACCAATGCGTCGAATTTACTTACTGGTAAAACACATTTCCAGCTACCCTTTTATGAGATTCCGGGTCAAGCCCAGAATGACAGTTCCGATTAACTTCCCAAAAACTTTACTGCAACTGCGACAACTTTTCCCTGATAAACTCAGATTTTTCCTTCAATCCAATTTTTCCCAGTTTTATAAACAAAGCATTTGGCAACTGAGGATTTAATCTTACAGATCCAGGATTATCTTTTATAAGTTTGAGGATTTTATTAATAGAAAGATTAGAGAATTGCTTAAATTCAACTTTTACTTCACCTTGTTTTTCTTTTAATGAACTGATTGAAAGTTTTTTGCAGATAATTCTGATTTCGGCAAGGGCCAGCAGACTTGAAACTTCGTCTGGGATAGGACCAAATCTGTCTGACATTTCTCCCAAAACAGCGTCAAACTCATTATCATCGGTGATGGCTGCAATTTTTTTGTAAATTTCCATTTTGATTTGAGGGTTTGAAATATAAGAATCCGGAATAAATCCTGTATATTCCAGTTCCATGAGAGTTTCGGTTTGTTCCTGGTAATCTTTTTGGGCTGTAAGCCTGTTTACCGCTTCGTTCAAAAGTCTTACGTACATATCAAAACCGACAGAATATACATCTCCGGACTGGTCTCTACCCAGCAAATTTCCAGCTCCACGAATTTCCATATCTTTCATGGCAATTTTAAATCCACTTCCCAACTCCGTAAAATCACTGATAACTTGCAGACGTTTCATAGCCACTTCTGACAAAGCTTTATTTTCCGGATACAAAAGATAGGCATAGGCTTTTCTATCACTTCGGCCAACGCGGCCCCTCAACTGGTACAGCTGGGAAACGCCGTACATATCCGCCCTGTCAATGATGATTGTGTTTACATTCGGAATATCAATTCCATTTTCTATGATTGTTGTGGCTATCAAAACCTGGAAGCCTCCCATCTTAAATCTATGGAAAATTTCTTCCAGCTCTGTTGATGTCATTTGGCCGTGGGCTACGTCAACCAAAACTTCCGGCACTATATTTTCTATTTTCCGGCGGATTTCCATCAAAGATTCCACCCTGTTATGAAGATAGAAAACCTGGCCACCCCGCTCTATTTCTTGGCGAATTGCTCTGGCTACCCTATCGTCTGTGAATTCGTCTACCACTGTTTCTACCGGTTGGCGATTTTGCGGAGGCGTTGTCAAAAGGCTCATATCTCGGATTTTTAGGAGGCTCATGTGGAGGGTTCTTGGAATTGGGGTCGCTGACATGGTAAGGCAGTCGATATTTGTTTTCATGGTTTTGAGTTTTTCCTTGTCTTTAACCCCAAAACGTTGCTCTTCATCAATAATCATTAAGCCAAGATTTTTGAATTTTACGTCTTTTTGAATGATTCGGTGGGTGCCAATCAGCAAATCTACATCGCCGGTTGCAAGCCTTGCCAGGATTTTTTTCTGTTCGGCAGGGGAAATAAATCGTGACATTCTTTCAATTTTTACAGGGAAATTCTTAAATCTTTCTTTACAGGTTTCGTAATGCTGTTCTGCCAGAATTGTTGTCGGGGCCAAAAATGCAACCTGTTTTCCTCCCATCACTGCTTTGAATGCGGCCCTCATTGCAATTTCAGTTTTTCCATAGCCTACGTCGCCACACACCAGGCGATCCATTGGCACAGGTTTTTCCATATCTTCTTTGATTTCTTCGGTAACCGTAATCTGGTCCGGGGTATCTTCGTAAGGAAAAGCTGCTTCAAAAGCTGCCTGCCATTCGGTTTCTTTTGGGAAGGCAAATCCCACCGAGGCTTTTCTACGAGAATACAAATCAATAAGTTTTTGGGCTAAATCTTCGACCGCCTGTTTTACCTTACTTTTTCGATTTTCCCAGGCCTTGCTACCAATTCGGTCAAGTCTAGGCTTTTCTCCTTCGTTTCCAATGTAACGCTGAACAAGATTTACTTGCTCAATCGGGACAAAGGCGAATTCACTATCAGCATATTCAAGTTTGATATAATCGCGCTCGTTGCCCATGGCTTTTACTCGTTCAATTCCATGAAAAAGCCCGATTCCCCAATTTACGTGGACTACATAATCTCCAGGATTTAGTTCAACAAAAGTGTCAATTGCTTTTGACTTAGCCTTGTTTACGGATTTTGGAATATATTTTCGTCTGCCAAAAATCTCATTTTCCTGAATTACGAGAAGTTTTGCCTCTGGAAGGACAAATCCCGCCGAAATAGCTTTTGGGATAAGAGTGACTGGGATTAGGGATTTAGAATCAATGTCAATAAAATCCTTGAAAATTTCGTGAATGCGGAGCTGCTGATTTTCGTTATCCGTGTAAATAAAAATTTTCCAATCATCATTTTGCAAGCGAGACAGTTCTTCTTTCATAAAATTTATATTTCCAAAAAAACTTCTCGCAGGCTCTGCCGAAATATTAAAAATTTGAGACTCTTTTTCATCCTCTTTTAAAATGGTTCTAAATAAAACTGCCTTGTCAATTTTTTTCAAAAGCCCGGGAAAATCCAGCAGAATTTCATCTGGCGGTAAAATTGGCAAGTCTTCCCTTGTCGTCCTGTAAAATTTGTTAAATTCCCTTTTGATGATTAATTCGGCGTTTTCCAACTTGTCATAATTGTAAAAAAGAACAAAAGAATTTTTATCAAGATAATCCAAAAAACTGTAACTTTGATCCCACAAAAGCTGGTATAAAAATTCCTCGCCTTCCCCTTCCCCGGTTACAGAAAGTTCTGTCAGAAGATTTTCCTTAAAGTCCAAGGCTTCTTTTGTAAAAGGAAGATGAACAGACGGCAAATCATCATTTTGTTCGCCAGAAGGCTGATTATGATGATTAGGCTGATTTTGCTGATTACTCTGGGCCCCGTTTTTATCATCATTGTTAGTTGAAATTGCCGTATTTTGATACAAGGTCAATTTTTCATCCGCTTTTTTGATAAAATCATCAGTCCAGATAACTTCTTTCATCGGATAAATCAAAATGCTTTCTTTTGAACCGACCGTCACCTGGCTGTCTGTTTCAAATTCCTTAAAAGCTTCAATTTCGTCAAAATCAAAAATAATTCGAGTGGCGTTTTCATCACAAGGCAGAAAAATGTCCAAAACTTCGCCCCTCAGGCTAAATTCCCCCCTTACATTTACTTTTGGAACTCGAGTATAGCCAATTTTGCTTAATTTTTCGGCGATAGAAGTGGTTTCCAGCTTATCACCCTTGAAAAGTTTAAAAGAAAGGCTTTTCAGATAGGCAGGATTTGGCAATTTTGAAATAAAAGTTCTCTGTGTCAGAATAAAAATGCGTGGATTATCTTTAAAATTTATTGTATTTTGTTTTGATAAAATTTTTGAAAGAACCCCGGCCCGTTTTCCGAATGTGACTGAGCCTTTTGTGGCTGGCCTGTAAGGAAGTGTTCCCCAGGTCGGAAAAAGATAAACTTCGGCTTCTGGAAAAATGGTAGAAAAATCATTAAAAATTTCCTGGGCTTCGCTTTCGGTCGGAGTGACAATAAATAAATCCGATGAAAATAAAGTGTATTCTGGGGCTGATTTGCTTGAAGCCGAATATTGAGTGGCTTGAAGGGCCTTAAAATGATTTTGTTTGCAGATTTCTGAAGTATAAAATGTGAATAAACTGCCCTGAATTCCTGAAATTTGGGCAGGAAAAGTAGTCGTTGAATCAAAAAGTTTTGATGTTGAATCTTTTATTTCTGGCCAATTGTGCAATATTTCGCTGATACTAGTTAATGATTTCATTTTTTTTACCGATGATTAAAGAGTAAAAGAAAAATTTAAGGAGAATACATTGAATATTCGTAAATTTTTATCAATTATAGCAATTTCTTTCGTTTTTGCACAGTTAGCAGTTTTTGCAGATGGTGAGAGCAATAATTTTGAAAATGCTGATGTTTCAATCAAATATTATAATAAAAGTATTTATTATCCAAATGATGCAGAAGTAAATCCAATTATGGTTCATATCACAATCAAAAATAATGGAACGGAAACTTTGCGTTTTAAGCTTGCCGATGACCGTGCTTTTAGTCTGGATTTTAATGCCTACACTGTAAAAAATAGTCGCCTTGATCAGACTGAAAAATTGATTGAAAAAAGAACTACAAATCAAACTGTATATTTCAGGGAATTGGCTTTGGAACAAGGCGAAGAATATTCTTTCGTCGAAAATGTCAAAGATTTTTTGAAAATTGAAGAATCTTCAGTTTACTACCTTGAATTGTTTTTTTATCCGGAATTATATAAATCAAAATATATAACATTAAAATCTAACCGCCTTACCCTGGAAATCAAACCTTCAACTTCGGCTGCTTCATCATCCTACATTCCTGTAAAAGAAAATTCTCTGGAAATTTTAAAACCAATGGATTTGTCTCCAGATAAAGTTGTAGAACAGACAATTATTGCCCGACAAAAATCACTCTGGGATCAATATTTCCTTTATATGGACGTTGAAGCAATGTTGCAAAGAAATCCTTCGCTTAAAAAGAAATATGCTTCCGTTTCGGCAGAAGAACGCGAAAGAATGTTGCAGTCATTCAAAACCGATTTAATGCAGTCAAGAATTGATAACGATATTATTGCAGTTCCTGAATCTTTCCAGATTGAAAAAACGACCTACTCTCCTACCGAAGGTCAGGTAAGCGTAATTGAATGGTTCAAATATCCTAATTTTAGCGAAAAAAAGCGTTATACATACAAAGTTCGCCAGCGGGAAGGAATCTGGCAGATTTATGATTACAGCGTTGTAAATTTAGGAACAGAGTAATTTAATGAAAGCTTTACTTATTTCTGATAAACAGGAAATTATTGATACAGTTTCGTCTTATCTCAAAGAAAATAATTTTGACCTTATTGTTTACCGGTGGCTTTTAAAAGCTCTGGACAATATCGAAGAAATTCAGCCGGATTTGATTTTTTTGAGTGCAGCTGAATATCCCCGCCACTGGAAAACCCTGGCTTCTTTTGTTCAGAGTGGAATTGGTGGCAATAATATAAAACTTTTTTTGTATGATCCAGAGCCTTTGTCTGATGATGATAAGAAAAAGGCAGAAGAACTGGGGATTGTGGCTTATATAAATTCGCTTTCTGATGAAGAACTGGGGAAAATTGGAAGCAATAAAATAATTTCACCTGTTGCCGAGACAGAAATTCTTGATGAAAAAATATCTTCTGTAGAAGAAGTGGAAAGGCCTGTAGCCTTGGAAAAAAATCCTGAAACTCTAGAAATAGCCGAGCCTTTCGAGTTGATTATAACCCACCCCCTTACAGGGCGTTTCATTTTTGGCCAGGCTGTGCATTCAGATGCTCTTTTTGATGATAGTTCTGATGATGAGTTTTTTAAGTGCAGTATTCAGACTTTTGGCTTTGAAAAAAATCGCTTTGAAAAAAATCAATTTATAAAATATGTTTCGATTTTTGATAAAAAAAATACAGAAATAAAATCTTTTTCTGCCACGGTTGAAGATTTTTCTGCTACTGGTGATGATGTTGCTGATGGTGATGATGAAGTTTTGCTGAAAGTAAAAAAATACTATGGCCAGGAAATTTAAAAAAACAAAAGAAGCAAAATTCTATTGCGAAAGTTGCGGTAGTCAGGTTCCTCGAAATTCAAAAGTTTGCCCTACCTGTGGCAAATTTTTTGCCTCGGTTCGCTGTCCAAAATGTGGCAGAACAGGTTCAAATGATGATTTCAAAAACGGCTGCCCGACTTGCGGTTATGCGGTAAATCCAGATTCTTTACTTGGAGGGGCTGCTGCCTATCCAAAATCGAGCTCATCAGCAAAAAATATTAAATTCAAAAATAATTCAGGTTCGAACTTTTCAAGCCTTTTTAATAAATCAAATAAAAGAAAATCATATTCATCAGACAGCCTGCCAGTTTGGGTTTACATTTCAACTGTCTTGGTTTTAATAATTTTGGTGATTTTGTTGTACAGTTGTCTGTAGGCGAATTGACGAAGACGCATTTTTTTAGTAATATATTTGTACATTTTTAGCCCGGATGGCGGAATTGGTAGACGCGCTTGGTTCAGGTCCAAGTGAAAGTAATTTCATAGGAGTTCAAGTCTCCTTTCGGGTACTCAAATAGTATTTTTGTTGCAGAGAACTTAATTACCTTCTCTGCATTTTTTTTGTCCAAAATATTTTTGCAATCACGAGCATAATCACAATCAGAATCACAATCTGGATTTTGACTTTTGCCGTTACAGTAATTGCCGTTACCGTAACCATAAACCGAGTCGTTTACGATTGGCAGACCGCACCAGGCTAAGTGGCAGCGAACCTGGTGTTTAAATCCTTCTTTTATGCTACATTCCACCAGAAAATTTTTGCCAATCTGGTCTTTTATAAAAATTTCTGTTGTGTATTCTTTTAATTTTCCAACTTTTTCTAATGCTTTTTTTCCAGAATCTTTTGTGACTGGGCGAACTTCTTTGTTGCCTTTTCCAAAATATCTAAAATATGATGATACGGTGAATGTTTTTCCTATTTGAGGGATAAAATCTGGTGCTGGTGGAAATCCGTCTGGGATTTTTGCGGTTTTATCATAATCACACAAAGCCTGGTAGGTTTTTATAAACCGCCCTTCCCTTTGCTCCTTCTGCAAAAAATCATAAGCAGCCTGGCTTGTGGCAATTAGTAAAAGTCCGTCGGTAACCGTATCAAGCCGGTGCAAAAGCCCGTATTCTATTTCTTTTCGCCCTTTTACATTTTTGATCTGGGGATAAAGTTCCAGGGCCTGGGCTAAAGCGTTGTTTTTGTCATCTGGGGATAAGGGGGCAGAAGCTAAGCCTTTAGGTTTATTTATGACGAGAAATGGTTTTTCTGATGTCGGTTCGTGGATTATTGTAATTTTTTCCATAATGATGATTATTTTACTGCGTTTTAAAAACAGAACTAGGGGCTTTTTGATTTACTAGCCTTTTTGGAGGATTTTCCTGGGAATTTTTCTTGGGACAATTATCAGGTAAAATTGTTTTGGGATATTTTTCCTTTAGTTTTTTTTGGATTTCCATAAAACGACCTGGGGTTTTGGTCCTGAAAGTTGTGTATTTTTGTGAGTTTTCGTCACCCGGCAGTCTGATTTTTAACTGGACAGAGTGAAGCATCAGCGTAGCATCTGGAAAATTGGAATCAACCTTGTTATAAACAGAATCCCCCAAAATTGGGCAGCCTAGATATTTCATATGAACGCGAATCTGGTGGGTACGCCCAGTTTTTAGCCTAACCCTAATCAAAGAATAATTTCCGTAGCAGGCAATACAATGATACAGCGTTCTTGCCCATTTTCCATCATCAGAATCTGTAACCGCCTTAAAACGATGGCGGTTTTTAGGGTCGCGGATAATTTGAGTTTGAATATCACCATTTTTCTGAGGCGGTCTTCCTGTACAAATCAAAATATATTCTTTTTGCAGGCTTTTATCTTTGAACTGTTTTTGCAAAAATTCTTCTGTATCACGATTTTTCGCAGTGATGATGATGCCAGATGTTTCTTTGTCCAGGCGGTGGACTATACCAGGGCGGCGCCGTTCTAGGATTTCCGCGTCAGAGCCTTCTTTTATCTGGGCTATACTTTGCCTGCCCCAGTGGTACAAAAGTGCATTTACCAGGGTTCCGGTCCAGTTTCCGCAGGCGGGATGGGTGACCATTCCCTGGGCTTTATTTACGACCGTAACATTATCATCTTCATAAATAATGTCCAAAGGCAGATTTTCGGGTTCGATGTTGTCAGGAATATTATCTTCCCACTGAATATCAATCTGGTCGCCGGCTTTTATTTTTTGTGAGATTTTTACTTTTTTGCCATTTACGAGGATTTCGGAAACACCACTTTTTAATTTTGACCGGTTCATTCCGTTTGGCAGCGAGGCTATAAATTTATCCAGCCTTTCTTGGCCATCAAAATCGGCTGGTACTTTTGCACTAAAAAAAGGCATTATTCCTGAACCTCAAAAACATCATCATTA
>CAZGDL010000075.1:0-1212 GCA_964525075.1 uncultured Treponema sp. | reverse complement strand
TTTCGTCTTCGACCCGTCGCCTTTTGTGGGACGTCCTTTTTACAAGTTGGAAAATGTAATCAGTTATACCAATTCCAATGCTGATTCCAAGTGAGGTTAAAATTACTTTTCTTTGTTCCTCTGGGGTATAGGATGATGTGGCAAATAAATTTGGCATGTAAGCGGAGTCAAAGTCGTTCTTATAATATCTAACTCCAGAGTAAAACAAACTTGTCTGAAATGTAACGAAAGGTAAAGATCCCAAGGAGATGATTTCGAACCTTCTCAAATCCTTTAGGCCTTGTGGAAATTCTGATTGGTCATATTCAAGTGGCGTCGTATCTTCGGCGGTTAGGGGCGAAAAAAAGCCTGTGAAAATCGAGAAAATTACCAATGTCAAAATTGTCTTCTTAAATCTCATTTTTTTGAATAATGGGCATCTCTTTGGCCAAAAATTGCGGTTCCAACTCTAACCATGGTCGAGCCTTCTTCAATCGCAATTTCAAAATCTCCAGACATTCCCATGGAAAGTTCTGTAAGATTAAACATATTATATTGTTTTTGCAGATTTTCTGCACAAGTTCTAAGCGTAATAAATGATTTTCTGATTAATTTTTCGTCATCGGTGAAAGGGGCCATTGTCATAAAGCCGACAGGATTTACGTGGGGAAAATCACCTTTTGCACAAAAATCCAGGGATTCTTTTACCAGGTCAATGTTTTCGTAGCCCGATTTTGACGCTTCCCCGGTGTGAATTTCAAACAAAATATTGATTTTTTTTCCGATTTTAGCACATTGTTTTTCAATTTCTTTGATTAGTTCAAGGCGGTCAACCGATTGAATGCAAGATGCAATTTTTACGGCATTTTTCACCTTGTTTGTTTGCAACTGCCCTATTAATTGCAGGTCGATATTCGGATAAGTTTCAAATAAAGAAGGAAATTTTTCAGAAGCCTCCTGAACTCTGTTTTCGCCAAACAAAAGCTGGCCGGCATTTATAGCCTGAACTATTTCTTCTGATGGGTGGAATTTGCTCACCGCCATCAGTTTTACGCTGCCAGGTTTTCGGCCTGATTTTATTTCTGCCTTTTGGATTTTGTCTTTTATTTCCTGTAAATTGTCACTTATATTCATTTTTCGCCTTCGTTTTTATTTTTTGAGATTTTCATCAAGGGCACCTCTAAAAAATCATTTTCAATGCTTTTTTAGAGATACCTGCGAGTTTTAATTCGT
>CAZGDL010000074.1:4937-9384 GCA_964525075.1 uncultured Treponema sp. | reverse complement strand
TCACAAAAACTTCAGGCGTTTTTATGTGGATTTTGTTTTTAATTTTTGGCGGATTTTTTATTGCTTATGATTTTTTGCTGATTTTTTTGAATCCGGGGACTTTTCTTGATAATTTGACTTCTTTTTCGCATATTTGGGCGGCCCTGGGGGCTTATCTGATTTTTCTGGGGATTTATCGGAAAAAAACTGGACATTCTTTTTGGTCGACTTGGAAAAAATGGGTAAAACTAACGGTTGGTAGTCTGCTTTCGGTCGGCTTCGTGATTTCTTTTGTCAATTTGCTTTTTATTTTGAATCCAAAAACGGTCTCGCTTGATGAGGACGCTGATTATTTGATTTTGCTGGGTGGCGGAATTGATAAAAATGGCAGGCTTCCGCAAGGGGTTTTGAACCGGGTCAATAAGGCGGCGGAATATCTTGAGGCCCACGAAAATGTTGTTTGCGTTGTGACTGGCGGAACTTTGAAATGGCTGCCTTATCCCGAAGCTCCGGAAATTAAACGGCAACTTGTTGCGGCTGGAATTGATGAAGGACGGATTTTGGTTGAAGACCAGGCTTTGGACACTATTCAAAATCTGCAATTTTCCTGTCAGGTTCTGGCGGATTTTTCGGGGCTGTCAAAATCGGAAGTCTTGAAAAAGCGTTTTGTGATTGTGTCGAATAGTTTTCATCTGAGGCGGGCCCAGCGGTTGGCGGCCAGAATTGGCTACGAGAATGTAAAGGGCATTTCTGCCAGATGTCCTGCCTTTTACATTCTGCATAATTATGTGCGAGAAATTTGTGCATACGTAAAGTTGAATATGCGGATTTTTTTGACCGGGGAGCCGAGCCGGCTGGGGTGATTATTTCCCCAAGGCTGCAGACTTTTCGCAGGCGGCGGTCACGGCTTCTATTACTGCATTTCTGAAATTGTTTCTTTCAAGGGCAGCTACGCCTTCGATTGTCGTTCCGGCTGGAGAACAAACCATATCCTTTAAAACTGCTGGATGCTTTCCACTTTCCAAAACCATTCCTGCCGAACCGTAAACAGTCTGGGCGGCGTAGGTGTAGGCCTGGGCTCTTGGCATTCCACAGCGGACGGCTGCATCGGCCAAGGCTTCTATGAACATAAAAACAAAAGCTGGACCTGAACCACTTACCGCAGTTACACAATCCATCAACTTTTCTGGAACTTCTTCGACTTTTCCTGCCGCACTTAAAATTTCTTTTACGGTCATGGCTTCTTCTGGCTTGATATTTTCTTTGTAGGTGATTGCGGTCATTGCCTGGCCAATTTGAGCACAAACATTTGGCATCATGCGGACAAAGCGGGCTTTTGGTGCCCAATCTTCCAAGGCTTCCAATTTTACTCCGGCTGCCATTGAAATAATCACAGATTCTGGGCGAATATCTCCTGCTATTTCTGCAAAAACATCAGCTAAAAATTGTGGTTTTACTGCCAAAAAAATGTAATCGGCATCTAAAACTTCTGTATTCGATTGGACAAAGGTCGCCCCTGTTTCTTGGGCAAAAGTTTTTCCCAGATCTGGGTTTTTGTCTGTTACTTTGATGTTTTTTACATCATATTTTTTGCAAATGGCCCGCATAATTGCTCCGCCCATTGCACCAGTTCCAATAATACTAATTTTCATTTTTTTACCTCCTCAATCACTCTACAGCGAAAAGTGTTGCCTTGTTTTTTCCTTCTGATATATTCAAAATGGCATTTTCTTTTGAGCCATTTGTCAAAATCATTTCGATTCCGTATGCGTTTACTTTTTGAGCCGCCTGAATTTTTGTTTCAATTCCCCCAGTTCCAAAAGAATTTGTCTCGCCAATTGTAATATTTTTGCGAAGTTCTGGGATTGAGATGACTGTTTCAATCAGTTTTGCATCCGGGTTTGTTTTTGGATTATCTGTATAAATTCCGTCAATATCACTAAAAAGGATAAGTAGGTCTGCGGACCAGAGGATTGCGGTTAGGGCCGAAAGGTTATCATTATCACCAATCTGGAATTCGTCGATGGAAACTGAGTCGTTTTCGTTGATGATGGGAACGACGCCTTCGTCCACCAGGGTGAACAAGGTGTTTCGGATATTCAGAGAGCGGTGGTCGTTTTCAAAATCCTCTTTTGTCAAAAGCAACTGGCCTATGTGCAAATTCTGCTTGGCAAAGGCTTTTCGCCACTGGGCCATGAGTTCAACCTGGCCGATAGCACAAAGTGCCTGGCGAAAGTGGACGTCTTTTTTGCGGGCCCATTCTTTGAGGGTAGAAACTCCGGAAACCTGGGCTCCAGACGAAACAACTACAAGCTGCTTACCTGCATCGATTAAAGTTTTGCACTGTTTGGCAAATCCTTCCATAAATTCAATATTCTGGGTTCCATCGGCTTTTGCAAGGGTGTTGGAACCGATTTTTATTACGATTTTACGAGCGTTTTTGAATGCTTCCTGTGTATTTTGACTCATTTTTTCCTCTTTTTTTGATTTTTGATGATTTTGTGGCTATCTGATTTGGCCGTCACCATCAATTAAATATTTTGTGGTGGTAAGAGCTTTGATTCCCATTGGCCCGCGGGCGTGCAATTTCTGGGTTGAAATTCCAAGTTCTGCTCCAAATCCGAATTCGCCTCCATCTGTAAAACGGGTGCTGGCATTTACATAAACACAACTGGCGTCAATTTTTGCCTGGAAAAGTCTGGCTTTTGCCCGGCTTTCTGTGATGATAGATTCGCTGTGTTTTGTATTATGACTATTGATATAAGTGATTGCCTGGTCAATTGAATCAACAGTTTTGATACAACATTCGTAATCCAAATATTCGTTGCCAAAATCTTCTTCGGTAGCTTGGAAAAGTTTTGCACTGCCATTTTGACTATTTTGAAAGCCCGGACATTTGCAAAGAATTTCGTAAGCCTGGCTGTCGGCGTGGATTTTTACCCGGCCATTGAAAGTTTTTTCCAGCATTGGCAGAAATTTCTGGGCGATTTTTGCGTTTACGACAATACATTCTATTGCGTTGCAAACGCTTGGTCTCTGGATTTTCGCATTTTCGGCAATCTTGCAGGCCATTTCCAAATCACCATCATCATCAACATAAAGATGACAAACCCCAGACCCTGTTTCTATAACTGGAATGCGAGCATTTGAAACAACATTTTGAATGAGTTTTTTGCCACCGCGAGGGAGGACAACGTCAATCAGTCCCACTGCGTTCAAAATCTGGTCTACGTCGCTGTGGTCATGTTCTTTTACTTCAACAAGTTCGACAGCATTTGGAAGGCCGCCATCAGTTCGAGAAAGGGCTTCTTTTATAATGCGGACAATTTCTTTATTTGAGTTATATGCTGATGAAGACCCGCGGAGCAAAATTGCATTTCCACTTTTGTAGGCAAGGCTGAATGCGTCAACGGTAACGTTTGGCCGGCTTTCATAAATAATGGAAACAAGTCCGAGGGGGACTCTCACCTGGCGGATATTCAGACCGTTAGGAGTTTTCCAGCCGGCAACTTCTTCGCCAATGGGGTCTGTCTGGCTGATTACGTTTTTGAGACTTTCGATAATGCCGTCAATTCGCTGATTGTTGAGTGTAAGGCGGTCAATCAGAGAGTCTGACATCCCACTCCCGCGCCCATTTTCAATATCCTTCAAATTTGCACAAATAATTGATTCGCGATTTGCGTCTAAGGCCTGGGCTACGGCCAAAAGTGCTTTATTTTTTTTATCAGCATTTTGACCTGCCAGTTCCTGGCCTGCTATGTGAAGTGAAGATGTGATTTTTTGAATATCCATTTGACCCTCCGGTTTTTAGTTTTCTATTTTAATCATTTTTTGTATAGAAAATTTTTATATAAAAAAAGCCGGAACTTTTTCCTAGTTCCGGCCTGCTTTTTTCCAAGATTAATAATTTGCTAAGAAATACATTCCAAGCAACATTGCAACCCGGCACTTGTCTTCAGACCAGTCAGCTTTGGGAGGAAGGTTTGAAATGTACCACCAGAAAATACCGAATTCCGGATCAATGCGGAGAGTGTATTCTGCAAAATCTGTGGATTCGGGATTTTGACCAAACATCAGAAAAACAGCCTGATTGATAACCTGCAAGAAAAGTTCATAATCTTCTTTCCAAGAATTATCTTTTAAAAGTATGTCCAACTGATACAAAAGCTGGTCTTTTAATGTAATATCAGATTTTTCAACCCAGGTTTTTTGGATTAAAAGTGTAAGATTGTTTTTGAAGCTGGCAAGAAGTTTTGAAATTCCATCATCATCAAGTTTTGTAATACTTTTGCTTGACCCAAATGCTGTTGCAATCAAATCAGCTGATGGCTCATACTCCTTATCTTTATCAAGAAAAACTGAAAGTGCTTTAATGGTGTCTTTGTCTAAAAATTCTGAAAGAATATCAGCTTGTTTAATCATAACCAAGATATTAAAAAAAAACGCAAAAATAATCAATTGTATGGCA
>CAZGDL010000074.1:2135-4837 GCA_964525075.1 uncultured Treponema sp. | reverse complement strand
ACTTTTTCCATACTTAGGTAAAAACACTGCTTGACTATCACGATTATTAAAATAGAATTTATCTGATATTTTTTTATAAATGGAGAATCGTTATGAAAACTGTTGCAGGTATTGATCTTGGAACACAGAGTATGAAGGTCGTAATTTACGACTATGAAAAAAAAGAGATTATTGAAAAGGCTTCTTGTCCAATGGATTTGATTTCCGAAAGTGACGGAACTCGTGAACAGAAGACTGAATGGTTTGATAAAGGTCTGGAAGTTTGTTTTGGAAAACTTTCGGCTGAAAACAAAAAGACAATAGAAGCAATTGGTGTTTCTGGCCAGCAGCACGGTTTTGTTCCTCTCGATAAGGACGGAAAAGCCCTCTACAATATCAAACTTTGGTGTGATACTTCTACAACCCAAGAATGTAAAATCATCACAGATGCAGCTGGTGGCCCTGATAAAGTTGTGGACGCTCTTGGAAATCTGATGCTTACTGGTTTTACCGCTCCAAAAATCCTCTGGCTCAAACGCAATAAGCCGGACTCATTCGCAAATCTAAAATACATCATGCTTCCTCACGATTATCTTAACTGGAAACTTACTGGTGATTATGTAATGGAATATGGTGATGCTTCTGGAACAGCCTTGTTCGATTCAAAAAATCGCTGCTGGTCTAAGAAAATTTGTGACATTATTGATGATGGATTGCTCGCAAAACTTCCAAAATTGATTGAACCTTCTGCCCCTGCCGGAAAAGTTTCTGCCCAGGCTGCTTCTGCTTACGGAATTCCAGAAGGTATTCCTGTTTCTGCTGGTGGTGGTGATAATATGATGGGGGCCGTTGGAACTGGTACAGTTGCTGATGGCTTCCTTACAATGTCAATGGGAACCTCTGGTACTCTTTACGGTTATTCTGATAAGCCAATCGCCGATCCTGCTAACGGTTTAAGCGGATTTTGTTCTAGTACAGGAGGATGGTTGCCACTTCTTTGTACAATGAACTGTACAGTTGCCACAGAATTTGTTCGCGGACTTTTCCAGATGGATGTAAAGGAATTGGATGGCGAAGCTTCAAAAGCTCCTTGCGGTTCTGAAGGCGTTCTGGTAATTCCATTCTTTAATGGCGAAAGAACTCCAAACCTGCCAAATGGCCGTGCAAGCATCACTGGCCTTACATCAGCAAATACAAACAGAGCAAATATTGCCCGAGCGTCACTTGAATCGGCTGTTTTTGCAATGCGTGGTGGCTTGGATGCCTTCCGTAAATTGGGCTTCCAGCCAAAGGAAATCCGCTTGATTGGTGGTGGTTCAAAATCTCCAATTTGGCGACAGATTGCAGCCGACATCATGAATCTTCCAATCCGCGTTCCACTTTTGGACGAAGCAGCTGCACTTGGTGGGGCTGTTCAGGCTTTGTGGTGCCTTAAAAATCAGACTGGCAAGTGTGATATTGCCCAACTTTGTGCAGAACACATCAAATTGGACGAATCAAAGAGCACAAATCCTATTGCCGAAAATGTTGCGGCTTATGACAAGGCTTATGCTGAGTATGATAAGATTGTAAAAACACTTACTCCGTTGTATGAGTAAAACGTGTGTGAGTAAAAACTGACCCTTGTGGTCTGGATGCCCCTCGCGGTGTGAATGCACTTTGAAGTGTAAATGCACGGCGAGGGGCGTTTTTTTTTGAGATGTAAAATCCCCTCTCCGGTGGCAGATTTTAGGGCGTTTTTATAATTGTCAACCTAAAATCTTGCAATAAGGTTTACAATTTACTATATTTCTGCTTATGAAAAGTAGAACTGCAAAAAATAAAATCACTTTAAAACTTTCGTTTGTCGCACTTTTTGCGGCGATTATCTGCATTGGCTGTTTTTTGAAAATTCCCCTTGGGCCTGTTCCAATTGTTTTGCAAAATGTCCTTTGTATTTTGACTGGGGTGATTTTGGGATCTTATCTTGCGGGGCTACCGACTGCTTTGTTTTTGCTTGCTGGTCTGGTTGGCTTGCCGGTTTATTCTGGTGGAACTAGCGGGATTGCCGTGTGGATTGGGCCGACGGGTGGTTTTTTGCCAGGATATTTGCTGGGGGCCATTTTTGCGGGTTTGATTGCAGGTCGCCCATCAGTTGCAGAAAAAAAGTTTTGCTGGTCTAGGGTAATTCGTATAACGCTCGGAATTTTTGCTGGTATGGTGATTTTGTATGTGCCTGGGGTTTTGCATTTTGCCAGGTGGGCAGAAAAAGCAGGTCGCATTTCTGATGGGCAGACGGCTTTTGCCTATTCTATGATGGCTTGTGTGATTCCTTATATTCCCGGAGATTTGGTGAAAATCCTTGTGGCGGTGCCGGTTGCAATTAAGATTCGGCCGGTTTTGGCCCAGTATTTGTATGAAAATGGCTCGGGTGGTGGGGCTGGCCTGGGTGGCAGGAAAATTGATGATGGTGTGAAGATGGCAGATGGAGGGGAAGCTGCCGGTGGTGTGAAAACTGCCAGCGGGGAAGCCCTGGGTGGACGCGATGATTAAAATCCAAAATATCAATAAAACTTTTCAAACTAGCCAGGGCGAAAATCATGCCCTCAAAAACGTTTCTTTTGAACTTGCGGATGGCAGCTGTCTTGTGATTGCCGGCGAAAACGGTTCTGGGAAAAGCCTACTCATGTCTATAATTGCCGGGCTGGAAGAGGCAGATTCTGGGAGCGTCGATTTGGGAGACC
>CAZGDL010000074.1:0-2035 GCA_964525075.1 uncultured Treponema sp. | reverse complement strand
TTTTTTATGACTTATTCTTTATTTTCCTATAAAAATGGCACTTCTTTTTTGCATAAAATGCCTGCCTGGAAAAAAATCCTTTTTATCCCGCTTGTAAACGTCCTTTTTTTGTGTCTGCCACCTGCATTTTCAATTTTTCTGGTGATTTTTCAGTGTATTTTGGCTTTTTGCCTGCATTTTTCGCTAAAAGAACAGATTACCGACCTAAAACCTGTAATTTACTACGCAATCCTTTTGTTTTTTGTTCAGCTGATGGATTGGCTTTTTTCCGGGCCGAGTATTGAAACTTTTTTAAAAGAATTTTCCTGGCAGTCGGAAAAAGAAACTTTGCTTTTTTTGCTAAAAATTTTTGCCATTATGCAAAGTGCTTCGCTGGTTTTTAAAACTTCCACATCCTTGCAATTGCGGGAAGGGCTGGGGAAAATTTTTGGGGAAAAATCACTTTTGACCAACGCTCTTGCAATGTTTTTGAATTTTATCCCAATGCTTTCAAAAATTTGGGCAGAATCAAAGCGGGCCTGGCTGGCTAGGGCTGGAAAAAAAGGAATTAAAATGTATTTGGCCCTGTTGCCGGTTTTGTTTTCGGTGGGAATGAAAAAGGCTTACAACGCTTCCAGGGCACTTTCAATCAGAATGTAGAATCAGAAAGTCTGGTCTGAATGAAGGCTGACTTCGCCAGAAGACAGGGTTTTGAGGCTGTTATCAGCAAGTTGAACGACAAGGCCGGCGTTATCATCAATATCAATAACTTTTGCCTGGTAGGCGGACTTATCATCACCAATAATAGGGTGAACTTCCACAGTTTTTCCAATCAAAAATGAGTAGGATTTGTATTCCGCCATGACTTTTGCAGGATTTTCCTGGAAAATTTGCAAAACTTCGTTGACAATTTCGGCGGCAAGCTGGCAACGGGTGATTTTGGCAGGATTTTGGGCGGAAAAGTCGGTGGAAAGGGGATTTTCCTCCTCGGTGGGCGAATTTTCTAGTGGGTGGCGAGTCCCTGGAGAGCAAATCCCGTTCCCTGGTGGGCAATTTCCAGCTACCGGTGGGAAAATTCCAGCACCAATAATTGACCCTGCCGCCTTATTCGCTGCAAAAACTTCAGGATTATCAGAAATATTTACCCCAATCCCAACAACGGCCGCTTCAATCAGGCCTGTTTCAAAATTTGCCGAACCTTCCGTGAGAATGCCACAAATTTTTTTGCCAGCAATAAAAATGTCGTTTACCCATTTTATTTTTGCGTCAATTTTGTAAAGTTTTTTGATAACGCGGACGAGGGCAACTGCGGAAAAAGCAGTCAATTTTGCTGGTTCTGTGATTCCACCTTCCGGGGCGTAAATGAGCGAAAGATAAATTCCAGTTTTTTCTGGCGAAACAAAAGTCCTGCCAAGTCTTCCCCGGCCGGCAGTCTGGCTTTCGGCAAGGAAGATTGATTTGTGATATTTTTTACCGGCTTCGGTCAAAGTTCCGTCGGGATTTCGTAAATTTCCACATTCGGATAAAATTCTTTTGGCGTAGGAATTTGTCGAGTCGATGGTTTTAAAACATTCGACGACCGGGAAATCAGGGAAATCCGAAAAATCCTGAGGGGTGGGGTTTTCCGTCCGATTTTTCTCCGTATTTATCCAATCATCCTTTAAAAATCTAAGAAAATCCTCTTTTGAAAAAATATCCGCCATTTCCTGCAAAATATAACCGCCGTTTGTTGAGCCTTCAATCTGATAGCCTTCATCTCTGAGAGAATTCATTGCTTTCCAGATAGCAGTTCGGCTAACTCCGCAAATTTCTGCAAGTTTTTCGCCAGAAACAGGATTTTTGAGATTTTGTTGGAGAAATTCAAGGACTTTTTCTTTTGTGGACATAAAGAGAGTATAGCAGATTTGAAATCTTGTGTTTATGGAAACTTCTAAAAATTGCAATTTTTAAAAACTTCCTTATAATTTTTTTTATGACTTTAGACGAAAAATTGATTCAGACTAGACCAAGCGAGCGACAGTTGGCTCATCAGCAGATGGAATTTTATGCTTTTGTG
>CAZGDL010000073.1:0-9412 GCA_964525075.1 uncultured Treponema sp. | reverse complement strand
CCGTGCTTATCGGCCACATCCTTAAATTCAAAATAGGCAGAAGCCTTTTTTCCAAAATTCTTGAGTTCTGCCGCAAGAGATTCCCCGACATAAAGACTGTTTCGTGAAAAAAGTTTGGAATCCAAAATCTGTTTATCGGGATTTTTTTTCAGAAAATCTTCTTCTAGAACTTTTTGCCCGCCACTTAAAATTCTCGAAGCCTCGTTCATTCCTTCCCCGATATAATTTTTGTGATGGGCCATATCGATAAAAGGAACGCAATCACCCAGAAGTGCCGAAACCCGAACTGCCAGAGCAGAATTATCATTTTTATCCTTTAATTTTTTAAAACCGCTAATCAGAGTGACTAGAAATTCAAGGGCGGACTGAGGTTCACACTGGTCTGCAACAATATAACAGCCGTCGCCGGTCGGAACGAAATTAAAAACATTAATTTTATTTGAAAAAGAAAATTTATCTGTAAGGACTTTTCCCAAAAGATAATGCTGAAATTGATAGATTTTATAAACCTGGTCGCGAGTTGAAGATTTTGAAAAACCGACAATGTCAATCAAAATTATCAGTTTTTTTTCTTCCCGAACATTTGCCATGAGGTTTGGAATGTTATTTGCAACATTTATGATGTGTTCGGTCTTAATCTCGTCCAGGTAAAGCTGTTTTTCTTTGATTTCTTCCTGGATTTTTGAACTATTTTGCGACCATTTTCTGAAAATTTTTTTTAAAATATTAAGAATACTCATTTTTGTACTCCAAAGGTTTTGCTACGCTTTTATTATATACCATTTTTTACAATATGAATTTACTAATTCTTTTTGCTTTTGAAAATTTTTTTTTCCCTTATTTCTTGATTTTTTTTTCCAAAAAAAGTAAATTCCTTTTCACTCGCAAAAATATTTGTCGAGTATTTTTTGTACATTGAATATTACACAAAGACAATAAATGTCACTTTGCTACTGTCTGACGGCGAAGGGGCATTTTTTTTTGTCTTTTGATATTTTTCTTACAAATTGTGTTTTTATAGGAGGTGTGATAAAAATTACATCCGTGTAATTTTTATCACTGCTATTTTCCAAACGTCGTTTGAAAAATAACTTATTCAGCACCTCCTTTGCTGCCGCTAACGCGGAGTTTTTATAGGAGTTTTTTTATGAAAGAAAAAGTTATGAATCCGACTGTCAATGCAAATCAAAATCAACAGACGGCTGGCAATTCTGCTAAAGTTATCAAAATGCCACAAACAACCTTCCAGTCTGTTGTTTTTACTGCAATTACAGCCTGGCTCATGGTCTACATTATGACCCTTTACAATACTGTTTTGGCCACAGGAAGTTTTTCAAACGAAACCTTTTTAATTGCAATAAAAGGTATGTGGATTGAATTTATCATCATCTTTTTGTGTGCATTTTTTATTTCAAGTCATCTTGCAAAAATCCTGGCTTTCCGTTTTGTAAAACCTGGTGACAGGCAAATTGCCATAATTGTGGCCATTCAGATTTTTACGGTGATTATTCAGGTTGCCTTGGCAAGTATTATCGGTCTTTATCACGGATATGGTTTTACAAAGAATTTTATCCCGAATTATCTGGTGACATATTGTCGCAACTTTGTTATGGCACTTCCGGTTCAGCTTTTTATTGCAGGGCCAATTGCAAGATTTATTTTTAAACTGATTTTTTAGGATTTAAGATTTTAGGATTTAGGATTTTTTTTCCATCAGCATTTCTGCGTCAGCTCGTCCCTGGCGCAGTTCAAGGCTGGTGAATGAAAAATTGCTGGCGGAGCTTGTGGAAATGTTCGACCTGGTGGCAGCATTTGACTTGGGGTCAACACTTGACTTTGTGCCAGTTGTAGCTCCCATTTGGTCGCTAGAATACACCTGAGACTTCTTGAGTTTTTCTGATGATTTTTTGATTGCCGGCATGATGACCGCACGAGATGTACGGTTCATCAGCTTGTAGTATTCGCTATCGTCCATTTTTTTAGATTTTAGGGTTCAATTTTATACTCTCGGTTTGCGGCCGCTTCGATTGTCGCGATATTAATCGGATTGAATTTTTTGTTGCGGGCAGAAATTGCCTCGTCCAGAGCATATTCAAAAGGTTTTACGCTGGAAATCATTCCAGGAATTGCCTTTGAAAGACAGCCCAAAACGACCATATTTGTTCCACGAGGATTATTTGTTTCTTCCGCAATTTCGTTGCAAGGCAAAGGTAACTTTCTGATGTCTTTGCGACTAGGTTCAATGTCGATGAGCGATGTATTGTAAATCAAAAGCCCACCAGGTTTGAGCCATTGTTCAAATTTTGTCATGGAAGGCTTGTTCAAAGCCACAACAACGTCCGGTTTTTCGATGACAGGAGAAGCAATTTCTTCATCACTTACAATAACAGAACAATTTGCAGTTCCACCTCGCATGGCTGCCCCGTAGGACGGAATGTGGGAAACGAATTTTCCATCACTCATACCAGCCAAGGCCAAAATTTTTCCTGCAAGAATAACACCCTGCCCGCCAAATCCGGCAAAAATTATTTCAGTAGTCATATTATCAGGTCTCCTATTTTGTCGGCATAACAACGCCGGCTTTTGGTGCTGCTGCCTCTGGAATATTTCCACCAGGTACATCTCTAAAAACTCCCAGCGGATAATAAGGTTCCATCTGATTTTTTACCCAATCAGCAGCTACAAGAGGATTTACCCCCCAGTTTGTAGGACACATAGAAAGAATTTCTACAAAAGAGTAGCCTTTTCCTTCCCTCTGGTAGGTGATAGCTTTTTTTATGGCAGCTTTTGTCTTGTTGATATGCTGAACATCATAAACTGCACATCTTTCAATATATTTTGGTTCAACAAGTGTGTTTATAAGTTCGCAGGCCCGGATTGGGTATCCAACTTCTTCGGCTTTACGACCGTAAGGGGTTGTTTTGGTAACTTGACCAACCAGGGATGTTGGTGCCATCTGTCCGCCAGTCATACCATAAATGGCATTGTTGATAAAAATGACAGAAATGTTTTCGCCACGGTTTGCTGCGTGAATTGTTTCTGCAGTACCAATTGCCAGCAAATCACCATCCCCCTGGTATGAAATAACGGTTTTGTCCGGGTGAACGCGTTTTAAACCAGTTGCAACAGCCGGAGCTCGACCGTGAGCCGCTTCACAAGTATCAACATCAATATAATTATAAGCGTAAACGGCACAACCTACCGGGGCAACCAAAAGAACATCCTGCTGAATGTCCATTTCATCAATAATCTGACAAATTAATTTATGAACAATTCCGTGTCCACAGCCGGCACAATAATGGGTCGGAACATCTTTCATTGATTTTGGAAATTCGTATTTTTTAGACATAGCTTTTTACCTTCTCGATGATTGCATCAACCTTTGGAATAAGTCCGCCAGGTTCGCCATAAAAATCAACATCACTAGTTTTGTGACCTGAATATAATTTAATATCTTGAACCATCTGCCCCATAGACATTTCTACGGTCAAAATCTTTTTTGCGTTTTTACAAGCTTCTTCAAGCTGTTTTTCCGGGAATGGCCAAAGGGTGATTGGACGGAATAGCCCAGCCTTAATTCCCTGGTCTCTGAGTTTTTTAACAGCAGATTTACAAACTCGGGCTGCAGTTCCATATCCTGTGAGAACGAAATCAGCATCATCACACATAAAAACTTCGGCAGCAGATTCTGTGTCGTGGATAATCTGGTATCTTTCAAAAAGATGTTTTACGTGTTCATTCAATTCGCCGTCCGGACCTGAACATTTCAAAGAATAAATTTTATTTTGAGGTCGATCTTTTGTTTTTCCAGTCAAAGCCCAAGGTTTTTCAGGAAGATTTTCTCGGAAGTCTGGCAAAAGACATGGCTCAGACATCTGTCCCAGGTAGCCGTCCCCCAAAATCAAACAAAGAACTCTGTATTTATCAGCAAGGTCAAAAGCTTTTACAGTCCAGTCTGCAAGTTCCTGAACAGTTCCCGGGGCAATAACTACAACGTGGTAGTCCCCATTTCCGCCACCTCGGGTTGCCTGAAAATAATCCCCCTGGGCTCCAGAAATATTTCCCAAACCAGGGCCACCACGCATCATATTTACAACGACAGCAGGCAATTCAGAACCAGAAATATAAGAAAATCCTTCCTGCTTCAAAGAAATTCCAGGAGATGATGATGAAGTCATGCACCTGGCCCCTGCAGCCGAAGCTCCCAAAACCATATTTATAGCAGCCAATTCAGATTCAGCCTGCAAAAAAGTTCCGCCAACTTCCGGCAGACGTTTTGCCATATAAGCCGGAATTTCATTTTGTGGTGTGATTGGATATGCAAAATAGTAACGACAGCCAGCTCTGATAGCAGCTTCACCAATTGCTTCGTTACCTTTCATTAATACTTTATTTGCCATTGTCTTAACTCCTAAGCGTCCTCAATTTCGATTACACAATCCGGGCAGATAGTTGCACAAAAACAACAGCCTATACAAGCCCCAGTATCAATACAAACAGGGTAATTTACCCCCTGCCCATTTGTTTCTTTAGACATTTCAAGGATTTTTTTAGGACAAGACCTGATACAAAGTCCGCAGCCCTTACATCTCTCAACGTTGATTAAAGGTGTTCCTTTTGCCAAAATAATGCCTCCAAGGTTAAGATATTCTTATAATAAAGTAATCAAAATATAATTACAATACAGTTTTACTAAATAAATTTAATATAATTAAAGTTTTAAACTGAGTCCTAGCAGTTAAACCACTGAGCCGCGGTCTGGTCAGCAAGCTGAAGTAAAACTACAAGTGGATTTTGCAAAAAATTTGAATAATTGTAATTTTCACTTTCGGACAAATCACTAAACCCCATGTGCCGGCTCACAGCCTCAATTACCATTCTGTTGCTAATAATGGAAGGCATACATTCAATCATCATTAAAACAGATTCATTTCCGTGGCCAAGATTTCGGTTATCGCCTCGAGCCTTGTAAAATGGCTGCTTAATCCAGTTGCCAGTTATATCTTTTGTGTTTCTATATTCAACTCCGTAAAATCCTGTTTTACAAAAGTCATGGCAAACTGCTGCAACCACAATATCTTTTGCTGTAATTTTGTATTTTTCGCCAGAAGGACAGATAAAGAAATTTTCTAGAAGAGGTTTTGCAAATACCAGGCACTGTTTTAAAACCATGAGAGTGTGGAGACTAAGTCCGCCCTTAAAATTTCCATGGAAGCGAGTTGAAGCTGGAGCAACCCAAAAGTCAGTTTTATCCAAAAAATCCTTTATTCCCAGCTCTTCCTGGTCATCTTTAAAAACATAATCCAGCATTTCCATATAACAAGGCTTGATTGCTTCGTAAACAAAAGTTCCGTTATCCTGAATCGGGCAATTTTCTTTAAAAATGTCCAAAAGTTCGTAGCAGTCGGTGAATAATTCGTTTTTTTCTAAATCTGTCATCTTTTTTCTTCCTTTTTTTTTATTTTCTAAATTTTTAGTCCAAAATAGTGATTTCGACACGGCGGTTCAAAGCCCTGCCTTCCGTAGTTGAGTTATCTGCAATCGGTTTTTTGCCGGCGTGACCTTTACAAATAAAACGGTTTGCCGAAACTCCCCTTTTTGTTAATTCTTCTGCGATTGTCCTTGCCCTTTCGAGCGAAAGTTCCATTTCTCCATCTTCGTTTCCAACCCTTGCAGTATGGCCTTCGACCAGGAGTTGGGCTTCTGGAACTGTCTTCAAAACTTCCGCAATTTGATTTAGCCTGGATGTTTCGCTTTCAACTAGTTCTGGGCTGTTTGCCTTAAACTGCAGATTTTGAATGGAAAGTCTGATTCCTGCCGGAGTTGCGTCCACCGCAATTTGATTTTTGTTTGTGGCTTGTTTTTTGTTGTTTTCCATATAGTTTGTGAGGCGGCGGGTAAGGTCTTCGTGACGTTTTATTTTTTCGGCATTTTCGTCAGGACTTTCGCTGGACTTTTGGGAAAGGGCTTGGTCAAGTGGCAGAGCCTTGTCCTTTCCTATGTCGCTTTCAATTTGCCTGCCAGCATCTGTGCCAGCACCAGCCAGGGGATTTCCTGCCCCGGTGTCGGATTTGGTCAGCATAGCCAGGGATTTTTCTTCATCATCAGAAAGTTCTGCAAGCCTTTTTAAAGCCGGTAAAAGTTTGCTGCGGTCTATGGCCGGCGGATATTCCGTAAAAAGTGCAATCTGGCCTTTAAACTGAACAACATTTCCATCAGCATAAGTATATGTTTCGTCAACAGTATCCCGAATCACAAGGGCATTTCCGCTTATCTTACTGACATAAATTGTAGCCTTGTGAGAGCCTGTCGCTTTTTCCAAATCCTTGTCGCCACCCCAATCAATATAGGAAGTTCCGCTTCCCATTCCATACCGGGTCGCCCATTGAGCCGAAAGCAGATAAACACTTTCGCCGTTAAAAAAATCATCACCAAGATATTTATATTGAACGTAAATTGGCATTTTGGTGATAATCCCCTTAAAAAGAGGATCAACTGCCCTTTCCGCTTTTCCAGTCCAGGTATCGCCAATTTTTATCTGTTTGTTTGAAAATGTAGGAAAAGAGCGGAAACTTGGAAAGCCGTTATCTTCAATCATTGTTAAAATTCCGTCATTTGAAATACGGAAAGATGATGGAATTGACTCTCGAATTCCAAATCCTACGCTTTTATTTGAATGAACCGTATCCTGATTTACAAAAAAAGAGCCTTCGTATTCGTAGCCATTGTGATAGCCTGTCGGGGTGATAAAAGATGTAACTTCCCGCCTCACAAGCCCTGTGTATTTGCCATTATCATAACGACGTAAATCTGTTCTCTCTCGCAATGTGTAATTATAACTGCCATTATATTCTATTTTTTCAGATATTTCAGACTGGCCGAAAACAGAAAACAGCAGGGAAAATAGCAGGCATATCATCAGCAGATTTTTTTTCATACGATTTTGAATAATATCACACAAAGGCCGGTAAAACAATCTTGAGCAGAAGTCAATTTTACGTTAAACTCGTAAAACTCAAGTGAGCCTCTAAAGATTGCAATTTTTAGAGGTAAGTTTGATAGACAGTGAAACTGTTTGCAATATCATTCGTAATGGAGAACGTCGATGTCAGAAAAAGGCACCAATCAGTATTACATTACCAGACAGGATTCCACAGAATCTAATGCCCGTAGTTATCCGCGAAAATTTCCATTCGCGCTTGCTAAAGCTAAAGGCTCATGGGTTGAGGACGTAGAAGGAAACAAATATCTGGATTTTTTGTGTGGCGCTGGAACTTTAGCTCTAGGTCACAATGACGATGAAGTAAATCAGGCTATGATTGAAATGCTGCAAAATGATGCACCACTTCACACCCTTGATTTAACCACCCCAGTAAAAGACACTTTTGTTCATACATTGTTGTCTTTACTCCCGCCTGAATTAGGAAATAACGCAAAAATTCAATTCTGCTCTCCTAGTGGCACAGATGCAACTGATGCAGCCATTAAACTCTGCAAAACTGCAACTGGCAGGTCTAGTGTCATTTCATTTGCTGGCGGTTACCATGGAATGGGACAAGGTCCCTTGGCTTGTATGGGAAATCTGCATGCTAAGGCTCCTGTGCAGGGACTTATGCCTGATGTACATTCTTTTCCTTATCCTTATTCTTACCGAGATCCTTTTGGACTTGGGGGAAACGAAGGCGTAAAAGCAGCCTGTAACTTTTTTGAAAGGACTTTAAAAGATCCAGAAAGTGGAATTACCTTACCGGCCTGCGTTATTCTTGAAGCTATTCAAGGTGAAGGCGGAGTTATTCCAGCTCCTATAGAATTTTTAAAAACCGTAAGACGGGTTACAAAAGAACTGGGCATTCCAATGATTGTTGATGAAATTCAATGTGGAATGGGTCGCAGTGGAAAACTTTTTGCATTTGAATATGCTGATATTATTCCGGATGTTCTTTTGATTTCAAAGGCAATTGGTGGTTCTCAGCCAATGGCCCTTGTCGTTTACAATAAAGATTTAGACAAATGGGAAGCCGGGGCTCATGCAGGAACCTTCCGGGGCAATCAGTTGGCTATGAAAGCCGGAACAATTGTTTTGAACAGGGTTTCAAAACCTGAATTTCTTGCTGATGTTGTCCGTAAGGGCGATTTAATTCGTGCCAAATTAAATGATTTGAAATCCAAAGTTTCGATTATTGGTGATGTTCGCGGAAAAGGCCTGATGATTGGAACTGAATTTGTAGATCCAAAAGGTCAAAAAGATTGTATCGGTACTTTGCCTGCCGCTGGTGACATTGCTGCAAGGGTTCAAAAATTGTGCTTTGAAAATGGACTTATTGTTGAAAAAGGCGGAAGAAACGGAGCTGTTATGCGATGTCTTTGTGCTTTAAACATAAGCGACCAGGATTTGGAAACAGCATTTGAAATTTTTGAAAAATGCGTTTTAAAAGTCAACGAAGAAAGAGCATGAACAATATTTTCCTGACAAATAATCAAAATGACAAAGAAACATTCAAAAAAATCATAAAACAGGTTTCTGATGCCATAACCCAGGCTTTTGTTGATGACAGGGCCTACTCCGGCCCAACTCCTGACCAATTAAAAAAAATAATTGCTCAGGAGACAATTTTGCCAGAAAAAGGCCAAGGCTGGGAAAAAGTTTTTGAAGCAACCAAGCAAAAGATTTTGCCCAACCTTCTCCGCACCCCTTCCACCGATTACATGGCCCACCTTCACGGACCATCTTTGGTGGAAACTATTGCCGCCGAACTGATTATTTCGACATTCAACCAGTCAATGGACAGTTGGGACCAATCCCCTGTTGCTACCGAAATTGAAGTCGAAGTAATCAAACATCTTTGTAAACTTTACGGTTATGATGATAAAGGTGACGGCGTTTTTACTTCCGGTGGCAGCCAGTCAAATCAAACTGCAATCATTCTTGCCCGCGATATTTTCTGCCAGAAAGTTTTGAACTATGACATCAAAAAATATGGCGTAAATGAAACTTGTCGCAAACTCAGAATGTACACTAGCGAAATTTCTCATTTTTCTATGGAAAAATCTGCCCATATTCTGGGGCTTGGCTACCAGGCAGTTGTAAAAGTTCCTGTTGATGATCGTAAAAAAATGGACCTTCAAGCTTTGAAATCCCTTATCGAGGCCGATAAAAAAGCCGGAAATATTCCATTTTTGATTGTGGGAACTGTTGGCACAACCGATTTTGGTTCAATTGACCCCCTCAATCAGCTTGCAGAAATTGCAAAAGAAAATAAAATGTGGCTTCATGCGGACGCAGCTTATGGTTCTGGCGTGATTATGTCAGAAAAATATTCAGACAGGGTTTCTGATATAAAACTTTGTAATTCTGTGACTGTGGATTTTCACAAAATGTTCCTTATGCCAATTTCCGCTTCGGCAGTTCTAG
>CAZGDL010000072.1:0-9542 GCA_964525075.1 uncultured Treponema sp. | reverse complement strand
GTAAAAAAAGACGAAAAAAAATCATTTAAAAAACATCCTCTTTTGCAGGAAGAATATACTTTTGAAACTTTTATTCCTGGCGATAACAGCAATTTTGCCTATAACGCTGCCCTGGCCGTTTCTAAAAATCCTGGAAAACAATACAACCCTATTTTGTTTTATGGTGGTTCAGGACTTGGAAAAACTCACTTAATGCAATCTATTGGAAATTATATTTTTAATAATAGCCAGGAAAATCTTAAAATCTGCTATGTTTCTGCAGAAAGTTTTACAAACGAATTTATTTTATCAACAAAAGAAAACAAAACTACGGCTTTTAAAAATAAATACAGAAATCTGGATGTTTTGCTTTTGGATGATATTCACTTTTTGCAAAATAAAGACGCGACCCAGGAAGAATTATTTTACACCTTTAACGCTCTTCACGAAAAACACGCACAAATGGTTTTTACCTGTGACCGTCCAATCAAAGAAATTAAAAATATGGCAGCCCGCCTTGTAAGCCGACTTTCAAATGGTTTGTGTATTGATTTACAGCCGCCAAATTATGAAACACGAGTGGCAATTCTTCAAAAGAAAATGGAACTTTTGGGAAAATCAATAAATCAAGAAATTATTGAATATATTGCAAAAAATGTTGAATCAAATGTTCGAGAATTGGAATCTGCATTGAACAAAGTTTTAGGATACGCAGAACTTGTTGGAGAAAATCCTACACTGGAAATAACTAAATCTTTACTTAAAGATATTTTGGATTCTAATTCTGCAGAAAATATTTCTTTGGACGTTATTCAAAAAGTTATAGCCGATAATTATCAGATTTCTATTTCGGATTTAAAGAGTAAAAAACGTGAAAAGAAGTTTGTAATTCCTCGCCAAATTGCAATTTACATTGCTAGAGAATTAACAGAAATTTCTTATACAGAACTGGGAAATGAGTTTGGAGGAAAAGATCATTCAACAATTATGACAGCTTACAGAAAAGTTGCTGAATCAATAAAAACAGATCCTTCCCTTGAATCAAAAATCCAATTATTTATAAGGGAAATAAAAGAGTACAAAAAATAGTTAAAAAAAAGTGAGTAACTTGTTTGTTTAATGTGGATAAAATGAAAATTATTAAGTAAAATGTGGATATGTGGATAAAAAGTTGAAAAAAGTTAGTTAATTACCAACAATTTAAAACCTTGTATAGCAAGTAATTAGGTAACTTATCCACAGAATTCACATAGCTTATTATTACTATTACTAAATTTATATAAATTTATAATAAATATAAAAGCGGTGCATAAGGAGAATTTGATGAAGTTTACGTTTGATAGAGATGCAATGATTAAAGAAATTTCGATTGCTCAGGAAATTATTACAAATAAAAGTCCAATATCAATTCTTTCTAATATTCTTTTAATAGCTGAAAATAATGCTTTAACAATAAAAGCTACAGATTCAACTGTAAAATTTACAACTGTAATTCCAGTGGATATTCAAGAAGAAGGAAGAACTACAATTTTTTGCGATAAATTTATGAGTATTCTTTCGTCTTTACCTTCTGGAGAAATTGATTTTATTCAGGAAGATATTGGAGTTACAATTAAACCTATTTCTAAAAAAGTTGTATTCCAATTGAAAAGCCAGGCTAGTGATAAATTCCCAGAAATTGGTACTTCTGAAAATGTTCCATTCTTTGAAATTCCTTCAAAAGATTTTAAAGAAATGATTAAAGAAACAATTTTTGCTGTTTCTGATGATAGAAATAGATTCTTTATGACAGGTGTTTACTTTGTTAAAAATGATGATGTTTTGACAATGGTAGCAACTGATGGAAGACGTCTTTCTTGTGATAATAAAAAAGGACTTTCTGTTCCAGATTTCCAGCCTGCAATCATACCTACAAAAATTTTGAACTGTATTTTGAAAAATGCTCCTGATGAGGGAAATATTCAGGTTGCAGTTATTGAAAAATCAATTTTTGTAAAATTTGGAAATATTGAATTTTCTTCAGTTTTGATTGAAGGTAATTATCCTAACTATCAGAAAGTAATTCCAGAAGATTTATCAATGTCATTTATGGTTAATAAAGCTGATTTGGAATCGGCACTCAAAAGAACCACAATCATGGTTGATAAAAAAGTAAGTAGAATTATTTTTAAGATTTCTTCTGGGGTTTTAAAACTTATCTCTCCTGAATCTGATCTTGGTACTGCAGATGAAGAAATTCCATGCCGCTACGAAGGACAAAATATTTCTATGGCTTTGAATTTTAATTATCTGACTGATCCTTTGAGAGTAATTGAATCAGAAAATGTTGTTTTTGATTTTAATATCAATGAAGCAAAAGGTGATGAAGAAGCAAATATTACTAAGGCTGTAATCATGAGAGGTGAACCTGCTGGTGATTATATCCACGTAATTATGCCAATGAATTACTAATTTTAAGTAATGTTTTTATATCAATCATTTTATAATTTCCGAAATCTGAAAAACGATACGATAGACCTTTCTAACAGAGAGGTCTATTTTGTTGGTGAAAATGGTCAAGGAAAAAGCAATATTCTTGAATCTCTTTATTATTCTGCTTATGGAGTTTCTTTTAGAACCCATGTTGATTCTCAAATCATAAAAAATGGCGAAAAAAATTTTAGTTTAAATTCTTTTTATAAAAAAGCTGATGAAGAAGCAGAAAAAATAACTGTAATTTTTGAAAATAATAAAAAACGAATTGAAAAAAATGGCAAGAAAATTGCTGATCGAAAAGAATTAATCAACACAATTCCATGTATTTTGTTTTGTCATGATGATATGAAATTTGCAACTGGAGAACCTGAAGCCCGGAGATTTTTTATAGACCAGTCTTTGACTCTTTATAATTCGACCTATGTTGATGACATCAGAAATTACAAAAAAATTTTAAAAAGTCGCAATTTGGTTTTAAAAAATCATGAATATGAAATGCTGGATGTTTTTGATTCTCAACTTGCACAGTTAGGTTTGACCATAGAAGAAAAACGTAAAAAAGCAATTTTTTCTTTTAACGAAATTTTTGGAAAAATTTTTTTTGAGATTACTGGAATTGAAGGACTTTCAATTTCTTATCATCCTTCGTGGAAAGAATTTGAAAATGGTGGACAAAAAATAATCCCTGGTTATCAAAATATTCTGGAACTTTTAAAAAATCAGAGATTGAGAGATCAAGAGATGGAAACAACTTTATCTGGTCCACATCGCGACCGAATTGATTTTGTTTTAAATCATCATTTATTTGTTCCGACTGCATCAACAGGACAGTGTCGCTTGATTTCGCTTTTGCTAAGAGTTGCCCAGTCAATTTATTACAAAAGAGCTACGGGGTTAAATCCTGTACTTTTGATGGACGATGTTTTGCTGGAATTGGATCCGGATAAAAGAGCTAAATTGACAGCCATGCTCCCTGAATATGAACAATTATTTTGTACGTTTTTACCAGGTGAACCCTACGAAAGATATATGCACGAAACAACAAAAGTGTATAAGATAAACAAAGGTGAATGGTATGAATAATGAAATTGTTTCTGCTAATCAGCTGATGTCAAAATATTTGAATATTGATTTTCAGAGAGCTGATAGAATCACAAGTACCTGGAAAAAAGTTGTTTCAAGGGTTCATTCAAATAAATACGAAAGTGAAGATAGTGAAAGAAGAATTCCCATTGGTGAACGTCTGGCTGGAAATACCAGAGTTGTAGATTTAAAAAACGGAGTTTTGCTTGTTGAAGCGGATCATTCTGGTTGGATTCAGTATTTAAGATTTTATCAGAATTATATTTTGAAAGGCTTAAAAATGGAGTTGCCGGATTTAAAAATCACTTCCCTAGCCTACCGCCTAGCAGGTTCTGATGCAAAATTAAGTGATTCTTACGACAACCAGGTAAAAAAATCAAAAGAAGAATTGGAAGAAAAAATAGACAGACAGGAATTGGAATTAAAAAAATTCTACGAAAATAAAAATGATAAAAAAAATAAAGCCGAAAATCAGGCTGAATCCGAAAAAAAAGGCGGATTACCCGCAGATTTATTGGCAAAATTTGAAAACATCAAAAATGATATGTTGACCAATTCTAAAAATTAATGATATATTTTATTACTATTTTTGTTTTAATAGGGACAATTTTAAATTAATAAATATAAGGAGTACGTTCCATGAAAAGAACATATCAACCAAGTAAAGTAAAACGTAACAGAAAATTCGGATTCAGAGCTCGTATGGCTACAAAAGGTGGTCGTAAAGTTTTGGCTAGAAGACGTGCTAAGGGACGCGCAAAACTTTCAGTTGCTGACGAAAAGAAAAAATACTAATTTTTAGAGATGGAAACAGATTTAATAGAGACGGGATTTTTTAAACGCCAGGAGCGTATAAAAAATCCCGCTGATTTTAAAAAGCTGTTTAAATGCGGAAACAAGATAAGTATTCCTGGAGCAAAAATTTTCTTTCTGGAAAATAATCTGGGATTTAATCGAGTTGGATTTCCTTTGATTCGTGGATACGGTAACGCGGTCGAAAGGAACTTATCAAAAAGATACAGCCGAGAAGTCTATCGTTTAATTAAATCACATCTGAACACCGGATACGATATGTTGATTTTAATATATCCCGGAAATGATTCGTTCCACTCGCGATGTGAACAAATTCGTTTATTGTGTCAAAAGGCAGGTTTATTTAAGGAATAAGCTGTGATTAAAATTTTAATCAGTGGTGTGAGAAATTTTTTTGTAAAATTTTTCTGTTTCTTAATTCGTGTCTACCAGATTTGTATTTCTCCTTTGCATCATTCATGTTGCAGATTTTCGCCAACTTGTTCAGCGTATGCTTTGGAGGCAATTCAAAAATATGGACCGATAAAGGGTCTCTATCTTTCAATTAAACGAATACTCAAATGTAACCCTTTTCATGAAGGCGGATATGATCCGGTTCCTTGAATTTTAGGAGAAAAAAAGTGGATAAAAATACTATTTGGGCTATAGTCCTTTCTACCATCGTAATTATTGCGTCTTATATGCTGCTTCCAAGATTTTTCCCGTCAATGGCACCTCAAAAACAGGTGGCTACGGAAACAGAAGCTGTTGAAGAGACAGCAGAGCCAGAAGAATTATCACTTGAATCAGAATCATCACTTGTACTTGAAGAAAATAATGCAGAAAATTCTGAGAATGATGATAATGATGAAGTAGAAATTCTTACAGAACAGACTTATAAAATCACCACAGATAAGGCAGAAATCGTTCTTACAAATAAGGGCGGTGATATTGTAAGTTATAAATTGCTGGGACATCTTGATACGGATACAAATGAAGGTGTGCAGTTATCGGATAATGTTAGTGATATAAACCGAACCCTCGCAATTTCCTTTGGTTCAATTGCAGACAACACAAAAATTGTAAATGATATTTTTGAAGTTGATGTTATTGATGATTACACATATCTTTTCAAAAAAAATGTAAATGTGAATGGTCAAAAAATTACACTGGGAAAAAAGTATACTTTTAAGCCTGGTGAATATGTTTTTAAACTGGATATTTTGATTCATTCCGCTGATGGTAAAGGTTTGAATATTGATGATATAGCCTACACTATCAGAACTTCACCTCAGATTGGTCCTCATTACAACGCAAAACAAAATCGTTATGAAAACCGTCAGTTTGTAACTTATAACGGTAGCAAATATAAGAGAACTATTTTGGGAACAGGTCAGTTTAAACGAAATGATAAGGAAAGCGTTTGGACTGGTATTGCAAGTAAATACTTTATTGAATTGGTTATTCCTGTAGATGCAAGTACGGTAAGTGGAACTTATTATTCTACAAAAGTTGAAGTAAATGATTATGCAAATGCTCAGTCATTTACAGAACGAAGAGGATTTTCTGGCAGCGATGTTCAGGATTCTTACTACTTGTATTTTGGTCCTCGTGACGATAAAGAATTAAAGCGTTACAACGTTGCAGATAACAATGGTTGGGGAATTGGCGGATATAAGTTAACGGAAGCCCTCCAGTCTAGTGGTTGGCTCAACTGGTTGGAAAAAATCCTTAAGTTTATAATGGAAATCCTTTATAAGATTATTCCAAACTGGGGTCTTACAATTATTGTAATGACTTTGCTTTTGAAGGTTGCACTTTTCCCACTTTCCAAAAAACAGTCTTTGGGTACGCTGAAAATGCAGGAATTGCAGCCAAAAATGCAGGCTATCCAGGAAAAATATAAAAATGATCAGCAAAAACTTCAGATGGAAACATCAAAACTTTACAAGGAGGCAGGTTATAACCCTGCAAGTGGATGTTTGCCAATGTTGTTCCAGTTCTTGATTTTGTTTGCTATGTACAACTTGTTCAACAATTATTTTGAATTCCGTGGTGCTATGTTTATTCCTCACTGGATTCCAGATCTTTCTGTTGGTGATAGCGTTTATACATTGAAATTCAATATCCCACTTTTGGGAAATGAAATCAGACTTTTGCCGGTAATTTATGTTGGAACACAGCTTTTATCTGGAAAAATTACCCAGTATGGACAGACAGGTACAGGTCAGGGGCAGGCTTCTATGAAGTTTATGATGTACGGTATGCCAATCTTGTTCTTCTTTATGTTCTACAATGCACCTGCCGGACTTTTGCTTTACTGGCTCACAAGTAATATTTTGCAGATTGGTCAGCAGTTGATTATCAATAAATTGATGAAGCAGAAAAAAGCTGAAATGGAAAATAAAAATAAAACAAGCCAAAAAACATTGCCACCAAAAGCAAAGAAAAAGTAATTGGCCTGATTAAAAGAATAAAATTAGAGGTAAAAATATGACTTACGAATACGAAGGAAAAACAGAAAAAGAAGCTATTGAAATGGCTGCAAATGAGTTGGGTTTGGAAAGAGATCAGTTTGATGTAGAAATTCTTGAAACACAAAAAAATTCTCTTTTCAAAAAGGGATATGTAAAAATCAGAGTTCACACTCTTGATGATGGTGATAAAGGTTCTGCTTTTGGTGGACAGTCATCAGAAGAAAAACATTCAAAAATTGTTGCTGATCCACTTCCACAGGGTGAATTTGAACAGAAACTCCTTGAATTTGTTAAAACTGTAATCGAGAAAATGGGTTATGATGTTGAAGTTTCAATTTCTTACCGAGAAGATAAAAAAATTGGTATTAAACTTGAATCATCACACTCTTCAATTTTGATTGGAAGAAAGGGAAAAAATCTGGACGCTTTGCAGTTGCTGGCAAATATTTATGCAGGAAGACTTGGACACGAAGAAATCCGCGTAATTTTGGACACAGAAAATTACAGGATTCGCCGAGAAGAATCTTTGGTTCGTCTGGCTTATACAACTGCCGACAAAGTTCGTTCATCAAGAAATTCTATTTTGCTTGAACCAATGAATCCTTTTGAACGCAGACTTATCCACACAACTTTGAACGACATTCCAGATGTTGAAACAAAGAGCGAAGGCGAAGGCGTTTATAAACAGGTTCGCGTAATTTACAAAGGAATTCGTTAATGATTAGAAGTAAATCATACTTAAAAAAAATTGCGATTGCATTTTTGCCGTTTGCTTTAATTACCGGGCTTTTTGCAGAAAATTCTCAGAATGACCAGGTAAAAGCTCTGGTAAAAAGTCAGTATTATGATGATTTAGTTGCAAAAAAAATTGTGACTAAATCAAAAAGTGATACATCAAAAACTTTTGAACTTTTACCAGAATCAAAATACAGCGAAATTATTAGAAATACTGCCGTAGAAAAAGGTGATAACACTTTCCCATTTACATTTGAAGGTTTGTACCTTTTGAATAAGGCAGAACTTTTGAAAACCAGCAATTCCAGTGACACAGAAATTACGATTGATGATGTTTCTAGAATTACAAGATCTGTTTCAAAAATGCAGGGAATGAAATACATCACTTCGAAAAACAAGGAAGAAGTTTTGTATGACCGCTGTTTTACGATTGCAGATGAAAATGGAAAAACTGCTGTTGCCGATGTAAATACTGGAAATGCTGATGGTCAAGTTTCGTATTGTTTACAGGATGATGCGGAATATGGTGTAAACCGCTATAAATTGACTTATAAACAGAGTGATGATGTTTTACTGGCCCAATTTACCATTCTTGATGTGATGGGACTTGGACCTTTTAAAGCAATTTATCCTGAAAAAATGGTAATCAGCATTTTGGTTATGGATTGTGGTGATGATTTGCTTCTTTATTTGACAACAGATTTGGATAGCAAAAAATATCCTGGAATTCAAAAAATGATAACCGATTCTATGACAGCCCGAATGAACGCTGTTTATAATTGGTTTATAACTCAGTTCTAATTTTTGTCCTTGAGTGAGGGAAAAAATGATTAATTTGAAAAAAATTTTTACAGGACTTGTTTTGGGCACTACTCTACTTTCAAGTGTTGCCTGCAAAAGTCAAAAGGGGAATAACGTGGAAGCATTGAAAGGAAAAGAAGGCGTTTTTGCTATTCTTGAAACAGAAAAGGGTGAAATTGTTCTTGAACTTTTTTACAAACAGACACCAATGACTGTAACAAACTTTGTTGGTTTGGCAGAAGGAACTTTGGACGCTGCAAATGGTAAGCCATTTTATGATGGATTAAAATTTCACCGTGTAATCGCTGATTTTATGATTCAGGGTGGAGATCCTCGTGGTAATGGAACAGGCGGTCCTGGTTATAAATTCCCAGATGAATTTGTTGATGAACTGATTTTTGATAAACCTGGAAAACTTGCCATGGCAAATTCCGGAACTGATACAAATGGTTCTCAGTTTTTTATCACACATGTTCCAACTGATTGGCTTAATCACAAACACACAATTTTTGGCCAGGTTGTAACAGGACAGGATGTTGTTGATTCTGTAGCCCAGAACGATACAATCAAATCTATAAAAATTATCCGCCAGGGTGCTGATGCAGAAAAATTTACTGCTACCCAAGCTGATTTTGATAAGTTGGTTGCAGCCCAGAAAAAATTGAATGAAGAACGCGAAGCAAAAAAAATGGAAGCTGTAATTGAAGGCTGCGAAAAAACAAAAAATGGAATTTATTATAAAATTTCATCAAAAGGAAACGGCAAAAAAGTTGGTTCTGGTAAAAAAGTCACAGCAGAATATCAGGGATATTTGGTTGATGGTTCTTTGTTTGATGCTTCAAAAGGTTTTCATCCTCAGGGACATGATCCTCTGGAATTTACAACTGGTGCAGGCCAGATGATTGCAGGTTTTGATCAGATGGTTCAGGATATGGAATACGGTGAAACTCGCCACATGGTTTTGCCACCAGAATTGGCTTATGGCAGCCAGGGCTATCCGGGAGTAATTCCTGGAAATGCTTATATTTGTTTTGACGTTAAGGTTGTAAAATAAAGTCAGGGCAGATGTAAGGATTTTGGTGAGAGTGAAAAATGTAGAAATTGAAAAAAGACCGTGGGTGGACTGCGGTCTTTTTTTTAAATCCTATGGGGTGCTTGTATGTTTAAAGATTGTCAGGGAAATCCTTATCCGGTTTATGC